>NZ_AMXG01000054.1:0-384167 GCF_000313235.1 Pseudomonas sp. PAMC 26793 | reverse complement strand
GCCCGGGTTAGCCGTCCTGGGCCAAGGATGGCCCATGACGGCGGCCCACGGTTCAAGGCCGGAGTGGGCACACCGGGCCTAGGCGAGGTGCCGAGTGGTGGGGCAAGAGCGTTTTGCTTACTTTTGCGCTTTTCAAAAGTGACCCGCTGTAAGAGCGGAACCGTAGGAGGCCGTTACCGCAGCAACGGATATGCCCCCATCACCCCCTGCCAGCCTCACTGATAATCTGCCGAATCGCCCCGACAAACGCCTCAGCCGGCTGCCCGCCACTCACCGCATACTGATCGTTAAACACGATCGTAGGCACAGAAGTCACCCCACGAGACACCCACAACTGCTCCTGCTCCCGCACCTCGGCGGCATATTCATCCGAAGCCAGAATTTCCTCCGCCCGTACACGATCCAGCCCAACACCCTCGGCAATCCCCGCCAACGTCCGGTGATCCGACGGGTCCTGCTGATCCGTAAAGTACGCCTTGAACAGCGCTTCCTTGAGGTTGTACTGCAACCCCTCAAGCCCCGCCCAATGCAACAGACGATGCGCATCAAACGTGTTGTAGATACGGCTCTGCCCATCGGTGCGAAACGCAAACCCCAACTCCGCGCCCATATCACGAATCCGCGCCCGGTTAGCCTGGGACTGCTCAGCCGTGGAGCCGTACTTTTCAGTGATGTGCTCGGTAATGTTCTGGCCTTCAGCAGCCATGTTCGGGTTCAGCTCGAAAGGCTGGAAATGAATCTCGGCCTGCACCTCCGGACCCAGCTGGTCCAGGGCCTCGGTCAAGCCACGCAGGCCGATGATGCACCAGGGACACGACACGTCGCTGACGAAATCGATTTTCAGGGGAGTACTCATGACTAGGCAACCTCGCTGGCATTAAACGCCGGAAAGGCCCCACGATACACCCCGTCAAGCCCTTACAAAACCTTCGCGGGCACCACCGTGTCGATCTGCGCCCAATGCGCCGCATCCTGCCGATGCTCTTGCAAATAGGGCAAGACCGCCGCCAGCAACGGCGCCTTGAACGCCTCCTGGAAGCGATGGGCCAGTCCCGGGATCAGCCGTAACTGGCTGCCCTGGATATGTGCCGCCAGGTGAACCCCGTGCATCACCGGCAACAACGGATCGGCCGTGCCATGCACCACCAGGGTCGGCACCCGCAGTTGATTGAGCAACGGCACGCGGCTCGGTTCGGCAAGGATCGCCATGATCTGGCGCTTCACACCGTCAGGGTTGAACGCCCGGTCGTAAGACTGCGCCGCCTGCTGCAACAGCACCTTGCGATCATCCTTCACATAAGGACTGCCCAGCGCCGCCAGCAGGTCGGCCTGTTGTTCCAGGGCCACTTCACGATTGGGCGCGCTGCGGCGCGACAACAGTTGTACCAACGCCGCACTCGGTGCTGGCAGGCCTTCGGCGCCGGAGCTGGTCATGATCAGGGTCAGGCTTTCCACCCGTTGCGGCGCCATGGCCGCCAGGTGCTGGGCGATCATGCCGCCCATGCTTGCGCCCAATACGTGGAATTGCTGGATGTGCAAGCCGTCCATCAGGCCCAGTGCGTCGTCCGCCATGTCGGTCAGGGTGTAGGGCGCCGCCACTGGAAGACCAAGTTTGTAGCGCAGCACTTCGAACGTCAGGTTGGCGCTGGCCGGTGCCTGGCGCCAGGTGGACAGCCCGACATCACGGTTGTCATAACGAATCACCCGAAAGCCCTGCTCACACAGGGCCACCACCACTTCGTCCGGCCAGTGAATCAACTGCCCGCCCAGGCCCATCACCAGCAGCAAGGCCGGGTCGGAGGCGCGACCAATGCTCTGGTAGGCCAGGCTCACCTGTTCCAGATCGACCCGTTCAGTCGGAACATTCACATCACATCGAGAAGCCGCAAAGGACGGCAGGCCGAATAACAGAGCGGCCATGAAAAAAAACACGCGCATGAAAAACACCGAAACACAGAACCCCAGTAGAGCGCGAGTCTGATGAAGTTTGTACAAGCGCGCTGCCACAGTTCAGTGACAGTTTGATGAAGGGCGCCCAACGGTCATCAGCGTATCTATCTATCACCTCACGCCCCGGCCCCGCCTCTTTAATGGTGCATTCACCGGCAAGCCCGGTCTTACCAGAGCATGAACACACCATCATGAGTGACCTGACCCTACTTCCCTTACCTGCCACCCTGAGCGACTTCGCCTCGCCGTCGCTTCCAGGCCAGGCCCGCCTCCAGGACCAAAGCCTGTCCTTGCAAGCCTCCGCGCGCTGGCGCGAAAGCCAACAGGAGCTGCATGCACTTATCGCCCAGGCGCCGGGCGTACGCGACTCCATCGAACAACTGCTCATAGAGCATTGGCAACTGGGCGCCACGCCGGTCGGCCTGGGTTTTCTCAAGACTGAAGATCACGACGAGCACTTCGTCAGCCTGGTGGATGCCTGGGGATTTATCTGCCAGTTTCCAGACATCTCCCCCACCCTGGATGCCCGCAGCACCGTGGTCGGCCTGGCGTCCCATAGCCTGTCAGCCCTCACGCCCGTGCAAGTACTCAAGCGGCTCCAGGCACTGGACCTGAGGAAATTGCTCAGTGTGCGCTGGGAGAACTACTGGAATACCCGGGCACCGGGCACGCCGTTGTCCCGTCGCGAGCGGGCTGCACACCTGTACTGCCAGCATTTCGAAGCCTGTGGGCAATTGACCTACGCCCAGGGAAAGCTGAGTGCCCAACAACTGATATCGTTGCAGACAGTCCTCAACCCGATCACTGCCCCCAATGGCGTACGCCCCGTCGAGACCTGCCAGCTGGCGTTGCGGCTGCCCGACCAGAGCAAGGTCAAACTGCCTGGCGCCTGGGTCATCACCGTGCGCCAGGAGCCGTTGCTGACTCAAACCCTGTACCTGCCCTGCCGGCAACCCGGCGTGATGGTGTTCAGCCAACGCAGCGACATGGAGCGGTGGCTGGTCGCGGCGGATCAGCAACTGGTACCGCCGGATGCCGCGGCGGACGCGGTCACCGTCGAATACAGCTCGCGCACTGAAGCGCTGGAGCACGGCATTCTGGACCTGCTGTCGCACTTGCACGCGGCTCAACTGGAAAGCCTGCGCAACCGCCATCGCAATGGCAGCGACCTGGCTCGTTTCGCCAGACACGCCCTGGATGATGCCGACCGCCTGGACAGCCAGCGCCGGGAAATCCCGATACTCATCGCGCCACCTCAACCGGCAGGTAAGCCCGGCCCGGACGCTGACGACCTGCCTCCTGCCCTGCCCTTCGGCCACCTCAGCGCCGACATTGCCCTGGGCCAGCGCTGGGCCGCGATCAAGCAACAACGCAGCGCACTGGAACGCTTCCTGGGCGATGGCCCTGAGCAAACAGCCCGGCTGGCGCAGTTGAAGGGTTTGATGCAAGCGCTGAAAGACGCAGAGCAAGCCGGCAATGATGCCGCCAGCGGCCTGCTGGCAAAAAAAGCCGCCTTCGATCAACTTGAGCTGCGGCAAAAACCCAATCCGCACTATGACGCGCTCTATCAGGCGCGGATCGCCGCCCTGCGCGCCGAGGGCGCCATCCAGCACGCGCTCCAACAGATCAGCGATGAAGAGCATCGCCTGCTCCTGGCTGTCGCGGAGCACCCCGCGGCCCCGGAACGCCGCCCGGCTGTCGCAGTTACCCGCCTGATACTCTCCGGCCGTGCCCCAAAGGAAGGCCCAGAGGAGCTGACGGGCCTGCTGCTCATCACCCAGACCAGTGCCTTGAGCGCTTCGGCCCCACACAGCCTGTTGCTCTACTGGCCCGGCAACGCGGGGGGCCTGCAGCGCTTCGAATCCCGCCAAGCCCTGGAACACTCCCTGTTCAAGCTGTCGAGCGAAGCGCAGGACGTCACACTGCAACTGTCGCTGCTGACCGGCGACCCGATTGAATACTCGTTGCAACAGCAGCTGTACGCCAGCGAACAAAAGGCGTACGCGCTGATCTCCCTTTTCCCGGTGCCACCGTTCGCCCAGGAGCGCGCCGATGGCCTGGACAAGCTCAAGGAGCAAACCCTGTTCACCCTGCAAACCCCAGTGAACCCGGCGCGTGAGCTGGCCTACGGACAGCTGCTCGAGCAACAACGCAGCGCCACCCTGGCCGGGGTACTGCCTGGGGAGTTGAGCCAGTTGCCGGCGAATGAACGCCTGGCGCTCAAACGCCTGGTTCAAGCGCAGATCAGCGCCCTGCATCGCTCGCAGCAATTGCTTGAGCGTGAGCTTGAACCCTTCGATGATTTCGGCCAGCGCCGCCTGGATCAGCGCCTGCGCGAAGACTTCCAACTTGAACACGCCTGGTCTGTGCAGCTGGACCTGCCTGACGCGGTCAGCCAGGAGCGCGAATACCTGTCCGAGTATGCGGGCCCGGGTACCCCGTTCAAGTATGTGACGGTGCCCAGTTCCCGCCGCAGCACGCTGTCGTTGTTGCAACTGGCCCAGCAAAACATCGACCCGACGCTGGCCCAGCGCCTGACCTACATGAAGCTCGATGTCACCGGCGCCGATGCCCTTGAAACCACCCGGCTGACCACCGGCCTGTCCCTGGAATACCTGAAAACCCTGGTCAAGGAACTCGACCTTGCCGGGGCCTACGAAAGCTTGATCACCCGCACCTTCCTCGGTGATCCCGCGGCGGCGCCTTTCACCAACCAGCACCGGCGCGAATGCCTGACCGAGCCCCTGCGCCTGATGCTCATGTTGCAAGGCAAACGCGCCCGGGCCCTGGGGCGATTCGACGACAACGATCTGCGGCTGCTGAACATCGCCATCGACGCCGACAACGCGGGTGCCTGGCAGGTGGAGGGCAAGAAAATCGTGCTGCTGCCGGCCACGCTGAGCGCGGGCGGGGAAGATACCGACTTCGGTCCGACCACCCTGTCGGGGGTCACCTTTATTCAGGAGCAAGTCTCCGGCCTGACCCTGCTGTACCTGCCGAACAGCCCGGATAATCAGGACCTGCGGCGTTACCCGAGCCTGGAACTGGCGCGCAAGGCACTCTACGACCTCAGCCTGGGCAGCGGCATGAGTGCTTACCTGGCAGGCTTGGCCATCAAAGGCGACACCGCCGCCCACCTCGCCCACCTCGCCCGGATCGCCCAGGCCCAGCAACGGAATTTTGATCCGATCTTTGCCGTCGGAACCCCCTGGCCGGCCACCACGTCGCTGGCCGCCCATTTGCTGAACGCCCATATGGGACGGGTCATAGAAGCGCATCGCGCGACTTCGCGCTCCAACGCGGCCTTGTTGCTGGAGCAGAATGCGTTGCGCGCCGGGCTGATCTTCAACTACTTGAAAATCGCCCTGGGGCTGGTGCCTTTCGTGGGCTCGGTCGTCGCGTTGTATGACGCCTGGTCCAGTGCCAACCTGGCGACTGCCGCCTTCTTGCGCGGGAACGTCGGCCATGGCCTGGCCGAGGTCGAAGCGGTGCTGTTGTCGCTGATCGACTGCGCCATGGACATTCTGCCGGGCAGC
Organism: Pseudomonas sp. PAMC 26793; assembly: GCF_000313235.1. Taxonomy (NCBI): domain Bacteria; kingdom Pseudomonadati; phylum Pseudomonadota; class Gammaproteobacteria; order Pseudomonadales; family Pseudomonadaceae; genus Pseudomonas; species Pseudomonas sp. PAMC 26793. The sequence goes on along the minus strand of NZ_AMXG01000054.1, from coordinate 378,681 downwards.
CTCGCCCTGCCGGTCAACGCCCGCGCCGCCACCCGCCAGCGTCAATTGCGCCATCTGGCCAGCAGCGCCGCCAGCCTGCACCTGCCCTCGGTCACCCAGGCTCGACGGGCGGCACAGCGTTTCGCCGGTTATGAATATGAAGGGGTGATCTCGCTGGCGGGGCTGCAACCTCAAACCCACGGGTTCTATCGCAACGTGTACCGGCATACCGAAGGCGACTTCATCGTGCGGCGCGGGCGCATCTACCAAGTTGAGCTGGCCGGCGATCCCCTGGACTGGCGCCTGAGCCCGACCCGCAGCAAAACCTACAAGCAGCCGATTGCCCTGGATGAAAACGGTGAATGGGACACCCACTACGGCGTCTACGGCAGCGCATTCAAGGGTGGCCTGGCGGGTGGCGGCAGCGTGCTCGGGCATATGGCCGAAGTGCTTGATCCGATCTGGCCCCAGTCGATTCGTGATTACTTGCCGCGCTGGTGGACCGACCGCGCCCTGCGCCGCCAACAGGCGCTGGCCAACACTATCAACAGCCGCGAAGACTTGATTGCGAGTTCCATTAACCGAACCGAAGAACTGATGGCCCGGGCCAACCCATCAGATCCGGCGATCCGCAGATCCTTCGAACAGGACATCGAACTGTACAGCCGCCAGTATCAGGAACTGACCGAGTTCGCGCCCTTCACCAGCGGCAACCGCCAGCGCGCGATCAGAGAGGACATGAGCCGCAATGCCGCGCGCCTGACGCTGACCACCCTGAACAGGGCGCGCTACCATTTCAGGCGCATCGAGGCGCAGGTCCTGGAGCTTCGCCCCCACAACATGACCACCATCGCCCCCGAGGTCTTCGACACCCCGGAGCTTGTTCCCGCCGTGTTGAACATCCTGCGGCAACGTAAAAGGATCAGCAGCGAGATTCTGCGCGACCTGGACCTCATTGATGCCGACTTTTCGCACTTCAACCGCTGGTTCGAAAAAGTGACTGACACCGCCCACCGTGGCCGGCTGAGCCCGATGCTGGAACAGTTCCGACGCGTGCTCAACGACAGCTACCGCATGCACCTGAGGTTGGCGCACCGCTTCGACACCCTTGAGGTATACCCTGAAGTGACCGAGCTGTCCTGGTGGTACCTGCGGGCCCAGGCCCGGGACAGCTATGCCAAGGTCAGCCGGGCCCAGGCCTCGCATTTTGAACTGCCCAACGCCAGTGCCAACATCACACAGCGGCGCAAGGTGCTGGAGGACTGCATACAGGCCTATGAACAATTCCGGCTGACCATCCGCGCCTGGAATCTCGGTTACCCGCAGCATTTCGATCAGGCGCAACTCAGCGCGTTTTTCGTCGACATTGACCAGATGATCGAACTGGCCCGCCGCGCCATCAAGGACTCGCCAGCAAGCCGCCCAGCAGCCGGGCAACCTGTGCGGCGAGTATTCGACACCGAGGACAATATTTCCCTGGTGGGTACCGAGAGCATCGACCCGCAAACCCAGGCCACCACCTACCGGGTGGAGAACGCCAGAGGGCCGACCGAGACCTGGATCAAGGGTCCCGGCGGCAAGTCCCGGCTCAAGGACAGTGCCGCCTCGGAGCCCGCGCCGCCGGAATCCAACGTCAAGCAGTTCGTGGCGAGCGAAGCCAGGGCTCGCCTGGACAACGTCGCGCAGTACGAAAGCCGCGTCATCGCCTATATCGAGCAAAAAATGCTACCGGTGGACCTGGAACACCTGCTGGTCAGCGAAGCAGCCGAGTTGAACTTGCGGGCCAATCGTCTGGAACGCCTGGACCCCACCGAAGACCTCGTGCGCCTACTGCGTGCCAAGGCCGCGGAACTGACCATCAAGGGCCGCAACCTGCGCATCCGCCAGACCCTCGTCAGCAAAACCCCCACCGAAGGTTATCTGGACTACCTTCGCGAACAACGGGTGGTGGATATTCGCAAGGGTGAACCGGCTCGCAACCTCAATGAAGGCAAGAAAGGACGGGCGGATTTTCTTCAGGAATACGTGGTTCAGGACCTGACACAAACGCCGCCCGTCCCCCTGTGGTATGCGCATTTTCATTACGACAAGGCCGGGGCGCAGTTCGACGAGTTCATCAAGGCCCACTTGAAGATCCCCGAGCAGCGCAACCTGGGCCTGCAATGGCAAGTCGCCCAGGCGCAAGCCGGGGCCACGGTGGATCCGATCTGGCGCGGCAATATCGGGCGACCGCTGGCCACCCGGCACTTTGCCGGGGTGTGAAGGCGGCGGGACTTGAGCACGACGGTCGACAGGCATAACAACATGAGACAAACTCAACCAATCCGAATTTGTCACCAGTTATATTCATGGAGACCCCGTGCTCGAAATCCGCCATCTCAAGACCCTGCACGCCTTGCGCGAAGCCGACAGCCTGGTGGAGGCCGCTGAGCGCCTGCACCTGACGCAATCAGCGCTCTCCCACCAGTTCAAGGAACTTGAAGAACGCCTGGGCATGCAGCTATTTGTGCGCAAGACCAAGCCACTGCGCTTCACCAGTGCCGGCCTGCGCCTGCTGCAACTGGCGGATGCCACCCTGCCCTTGCTGCGCGGTGCCGAACGCGACATCGCACGCCTGGCCGGCGGCACGGCCGGGCGTTTGCACATGGCCATCGAATGCCACAGCTGTTTCCAGTGGCTGATGCCCACCATCGACCAGTTCCGCGACGCCTGGCCCGAAGTGGAACTGGACCTGGCCTCCGGCTTCGCCTTCGCGCCGCTGCCGGCCCTGGCCCGTGGCGACCTCGACCTGGTGGTGACCTCCGACCCGCTGGAACTGCCGGGCATCACTTATGTGCCGTTGTTCACCTACGAAGCCATGCTCGCGGTGGCCAACCAGCACCCGCTGGCGAACAAGCCTTACATCGTGCCCGAAGACCTGATCAGCGAAACCCTGATCACCTACCCGGTGGAACGTGATCGCCTGGACATCTTCACCCGCTTCCTGGAACCCGCCGACGTGGAACCCGCCCAGGTGCGTACCTCGGAACTGACGGTGATGATGATGCAGTTGGTGGCCAGCGGTCGCGGCGTGTGCGGCATGCCCCATTGGGCGCTGCATGAATACAGCTCCCGGGGCTATGTGAAAGCCAAGCGGCTGGGGGAAAAAGGCCTGTTTGCCACGCTGTACGCCGGGATTCGCGCCGACATGCTGGACGCGCCCTATATGCGCGACTTCCTGCTGACGGCCAAGGACACCTCGTTTTCGACCCTGGACGGGGTCAGCGCCGTGCGCTGATAAATAGCGGGTACCTGTGGCGAGGGAGCTTGCTCCCGCTGGGCTGCGCAGCAGACCCAGAAATCTTGGGGCCGCTTCGCGCCCCAGCGGGAGCAAGCTCCCTCGCCACAAGGTCAGGCAGGGATCAGCGACGAGCGATAGAACGGCAGAATCAAATCCCGAGTCAGCGGCGCAAGCTGCAAACCGCCGTCGCCGGCCGGGTCGATCCAGCGCACCTCTTCAATCTCGGCAGCCGGTGTCACCGCCACGTCGATGTGCACCTGGAACAGCTCGGCCTGCACCACAAACCCCGGCTCATTCGCCGCCGGCGCCGAGAACTGCCCCAGGTAAACAGCCGCCGCCGGGTCAATCCTCAGGCCCAGTTCCTCGTGCAGCTCACGGGCGAGGGCCTCGGCAGCTTGCTCGCCGGCGTCGATCTTGCCGCCTGGCTGCATGAAGGCCTGGGTGCCGCGCTTGCGTACCAAAAGGGTCTGGCCGTTGCTGCCGATCAGCAGGGCGGCGGCGATGCGAATGGTGGAGGTCATGGGAAGGTCGCCTTGAATACAAAGGCGCAAGGATCCCATGAACCGGCCTCAGCCCGAAAGCAGCGCCTCATCCGGCACCTTGATGAAGACGCTGTACTTCGCCCCTTCCATGGCTTCGAACGCAATCAGCTTGTCCACCAGCGGCAGGTTCAACACCTTGCCGGCGTTGAGCAGCAGCATGCCGTTGTCGGCGTTGAGGTTGCGCGCCAGCACCATGCCTTCGGCGAGTTCGCGGGTGGTCAGGACCTTGACCGACGGATCGCCCAGGGTCACGTCACTGAGAAACGCCGCGCAGGCCTGGATGAAGTCTTCCACCATCTCCGGGTCGTAAAGGCGCCCGGCGTATTTGCGGATGTAAAGCAGCGCTTCGTCGCTGTTCATCTGCCGCTCAAGGATCAAGCCGCGTTGCAGTTCGATGAAATCCACCGCCAGTTTCAACAGCCGCGAGCCCAGCGGAATTGCGTCGCCCTTGAGGTGGTCGGGAAAGCCGCTGCCGTCCCAGCGTTCCTGGTGATGGCGGATCAAGCGTGCCGCGTCTTTCATCGGTTCCAGGGTCATCAGCAACGATTCGCTCTGGGTCGGATACGCCCGGTAACGCTCACGGTCGGTGCTGTGCAGCAGGTCGCTGGGAGAGATCATCATGCTGTCGCTCCAGCTTAACTTGCCGATGTTGTAGAGCGCGGCAGCCATGGTCAGGTCGCGCGCGCTGGCTTCGTCCATGGGCTGGAACTTGCAGTACACGCGGATCAGTTCGATCAGTTGGCGGTTGGTCTGTTTTTCCTTGGGTAGCCGCAGGTTGGCCAGCAGCGAAAACACCTCGGTACCGGTGACGTAGCTGCGCTTGAGTTCATCGTAGGCCAGGTCGAGCATGTCGGCGGTCTGCTGCAGCTCGGAAGTGCGCGCCACCACGCGTTTTTCCAGGCTGGCATTAAGGGCTTTCAACTGGTCGTTCTGCTCCCGGGTCAACTGCTCAAGGCGCAGCCGCTCGCGCTCGGAATGCTGGTGCTCGAGGGACTGGCGCAGGGTCAGGAGCATTTCCTCGTCATTCCAGGGTTTGCTGATATAGCGGTGGATCTGCCCTTCGTTGATCGCCTTGATCATCATGCTCATGTCGGCGTAGCCGGTCAGCAGGATGCGCGTGGTAGCCGGGTACAGCCGATGGGTCTCGGCCAGCAGCATCGCGCCGTCCATGGCCGGCATGCGGGCGTCGGTCATGACCAGGTCGATGGGCCGCGCGGCCATGATTTCCAGGGCCTGGGCGCCACTGCCGGCCAGCAGCACGTCATAGGGTTGGCCGCGCAGCAAACGGCGCAGGCTGTTGAGAATCGACTCTTCGTCGTCGACCAGCAAAATCGTGGGGGTGTAGGGGGCAGTCGTTGCTAGTTGCTCGTCCATGGCGACACCTCCTCTCAATGACACAAAATTGCACCATTGCGCGCCCGTCGTCATCAATCGCTGTACTTGCAGGAGCATTGAGCGCTAGATGAATGCGGGGGTAACTGGCGTTGATTTGACGCCAACTGGCCGACTTATTCAAGGGAGCCAACTATGCTTGTGGCAAGAAGCCCATGACCGCCCCTGTTTACCGATGCACTCAAGGTAAGGAAGCCACATGCGCCAGAATATGCAGTTGAGCGCCTCCCGGAACCGCTCGTGAACCCGCGCTCCGCGAGGGCCAATCGACGGATCCTGATCGTCGACGACACCGCGTCGATCCACGAAGACTTCCGCAAGATCCTCGAAGCCGACACCAACGGCGGCCAATCCCTGGACAGCATCGAAGAGACTCTGTTCGGCACCGCCCCTGCCGTGCGCCAGACGTTCCTGCTGGACTCGGCCTATCAAGGCGAGGAAGCGCTGGCCCTGGTGACCAAGGCCGTGGCAGCCAACACCCCCTACGCCCTGGTCTTTATCGACATGCGCATGCCGCCGGGCTGGGACGGACTGGAGACCATCGAGCAACTGTGGGCGATCGACCCCCACCTGCAAATCGCCTTGTGCACGGCCTACTCCGACTATTCCTTTGAAGCTATCGAAGCGCGCCTCAAATACGACGACCAACTGCTGATCCTGAAAAAGCCTTTCGATAACCTCGAAATCCGCCAGATGGCCAGTGCCCTGACCTGGAAATGGCAGCTCACACAGGATGCCGCCCTCAAGCTGATGGGCCTGGAACGTACAGTGGAGGAGCGGGTGCAGGAGCTGCTCAAGGTTTCGCACCTGTTGCAATACGACGCCCTCACCGACCTGCCCAACAGCACGCTGCTGGGAGACCGGCTGACCCAGGCCATCGCCGCCTGCCGGCGCCATGACACCCAGTTGGCGGTGATGTTTATCGGCCTGGACCGCTTCAAGCGCATCAATAACGCCCTGGGCCACCCAGTGGGCGATGAAGTGCTCAAGCAAGTCAGCCAAAGCCTGGTGGCGACAGTGCGCGAGTCGGACTCGGTGTTTCGCTACGGCTCCGACGAGTTCGTGCTGATCCTCAACGACGTTCATCATCCCCAGCAAACCCAGCACATCGCCGAGAAAGTCCTGAAGGTGGTCAGCCACATCCGCTACGTGGCCGGCCACGACCTGAGCGTCACCGCCAGCCTGGGCATCAGCATTTACCCCAATGACAGTTTCAGCGCCGTGGAATTGATCAAGAAAGCCGAAACCGCCATGCACGCCGCCAAGGATCACGGCCCGAATGACTTCAGCTTTTTCATCGATGACATGAACCGCCACGCCCAGGAACAACACAGCCTGGAGACCGCGATTCGGCTGGCCCTGCAACGCAACGAGTTTGTGTTGCACTACCAACCGAAACTGGACTTGAACAGCGGCCGAATTGTCGGCGCGGAGGCCTTGATTCGCTGGTACCAGCCCGATCACGGCTGGGTCTACCCGTCGGCCTTTATCCCAGTGGCCGAGGACAGCGGTCTGATCGTGCTCCTGAGCCAATGGGTGCTGGGCCAGGCCTGCGAGCAAGCGCAAGCCTGGCAGGCAGCCGGCATGGCGCCGATCTGTATTTCAGTGAACATCTCGGCCATCGATTTTCGCCAGCGGGATTTTGTCGCCAACCTGGCGGCCATCCTCGAGCGCACCCACCTCACGCCGGGCTTGCTGGAGCTGGAGATTACCGAAAGTGTGCTGATGCAAAACGTCGAGGAGACCCTGGTTACCTTACGGGCGATCAAGACCATGGGGGTGCGCCTGGCCGTGGATGATTTCGGCACCGGCTATTCCAGCCTCAGCTACCTGCGGCGCTTTCCCATTGATGTGCTGAAAATCGATCAATCGTTCGTTCGTGGCTTGAGTAAAAACACCCAGGACGCACAACTGATCAGCGCGATTATCAGCCTGGGTAAAAGCCTGGACCTGAACATCATTGCCGAGGGCGTGGAGACGGTTGAGCAATTGGACTTCCTCAGGGCTCACCAGTGTGAGGAAGGCCAGGGTTTTCTGTTCAGCAAGGCTGTGGCAGCCGATGAATTCGCCGAGTTCATGCAAGCCGGACCACGCACCCTGATGCCTAGCCAATAACCTTCTTCCCCAAGGAATCATCGCTTGAGCGACGCCACGCCACGCAATGTTCACCGGTCTTCATGGGTGCCCGGGCTCGCCATCCTGTTTTGGCTGGCGACCTGTCTGCCCGTGATGGCCGCGCCCCTGGACGAACCGCTCAAGCCGCTGCCGCCGATACCGCAACTGGATCCGGCAACGGTGGAGCTGGGGCGCCAGTTGTTCAACGAAACACAACTGTCGGTCAACAACACCAAGTCCTGCGCCAGCTGCCATGACCTGCAAACCGGCGGCGTCGACAATCAGCCGTTTTCCCTGGGGTTCGACGGCAAGCCCGTGGCGCTCAACACCCCGACCGTGTTCAACGCCAGCCTGAACTTCAAACAATTCTGGAACGCACGGGTCGACACTCTTGAAGCGCAGGTCGAACAAGTGGTCACCAGCCCCTTGGAAATGGGCAACGACTGGAAAACCGTGATCCGGACCTTGTCGGCGCTGCCCTACTATCAGGCCACCTTCCAACAGGTCTACCCCGACGGCATTACGCCCGCCACGGTGCAAAATGCCCTGGCGACCTATGAACGGACCCTGCTCACTCCCAATTCGCGCTTCGACCAATACCTGCTGGGCAACACCGACATCCTCACCCTTGAAGAAAAATACGGCTACCAGCGCTTCAAGGAATACGGCTGCATCGCCTGCCATCAGGGCGCGAATATCGGCGGCAACATGTACCAGAAATTCGGCGTGATGGACGACTACTTCAAAGCCCGTGGCAACCCCACCGAAGCCGACCTGGGACGCTACCTGCTGACCAAGGACGAGGAAGACCGCAACGTGTTCAAGGTGCCCAGCCTGCGCAACGTGGCAGTCACCGCCCCGTACTTTCACGACGCCTCGGCCAAGACCCTCGAAGAAGCCGTCGACGTGATGTTCAAGTACCAGTTGGGGCGCATTCCCTCCGCGGAAGACAAGACCCTGATCGTGCTGTTTCTGAAAACCCTGACCGGCGAATGGGCAGGCAAGCCCCTATGAAGCTCTCCCGCCGCGCCACCCAGCTCATGCTCAGCGCCATGACCCTGATACTCGCCTCGATCCTGGTATTCCTGTACCTCAAGTCATCGAGCGAGCAGACCACCTACTCCGAATCCCGCGACCTGATCCGCGAAATCAAGCAACTGAACTCACAATGGGACAGCGAAGTGCTCAAGGCCAGGATTGCCCTGACCCACAACTACGATCCCTTGGTCGCCCCCCTCAAAGAGATAAACGACCTGTGGGCCCAGCTTGAGCGCCGCGAATCGCAGAACACTCACGAAGACCCGGCCCGCTGGCAATCCAGCCAGGACGCCTATCGCCAGGAGATCCAGGAAAAGGCCCGGCTGGTGGAGCGGTTCAAGTCCCACAATGCGGTACTGCGCAATTCCCTGGCCTTCCTGCCTACCGCCGAAGACGATATCCAGGCGCAGTTCCTGGCACTCACCGACGGCGACAAGCTGCTTCAGCAAAGCATCGCCACCGACACCTACGACGTACTCCTGAGCAGCCTTGAATTCGCCCAGGTGACCAGCGACGACAAGGCCGCCGACATTCTGGTGGGCCTGAACAAACTGGCGATCAACAAACTGAGCCTGCCCGAGTCGTTCCAGGTGCCGGTGGATATTCTCAGCAAGCACATTTCGCTGATCCTGCGTGAACAGCCCGTGGTCAACGACCTGCTCGAACGCATCGCCGCCGTGCCGCTGGCCGAACGCCTGGACGACCTGACCAACCAGCTCAACCAGGACCAGGCGGCCGCCGACCTGCTCGACCAGAAATACCATCGCTACCTGCTGGTGTTTTCGACCTTGTTGGTGGCGCTGCTGCTGTACCTGGCGATTCGCCTGTTGCGCAGTTTCGCCGAGATCAACCGGGTCAACCGGGCCTTGCATGTGGTCAACGAAAACCTTGAGCAACGCGTCGAGGAACGTACCCGGGAACTCAAGGACGCCCAAGGTGAACTCATGGACAGCGCCCGCCAGGCCGGCATGGCGGAAATTGCCACCAACGTGCTGCACAACGTCGGCAACGTACTCAACAGCGTGAACATCTCCGCCGAGCTGGTGACGCGCAAGCTGCGCACCAGCAAGGCGCTGGGGCTGGGCAAGGCCATGCAGTTGATCAACGAGCACCGCCGCGACCTGGGGACCTTTCTCACCGAGAATGAAAAAGGCAAGTTGTTGCCCGATTACCTGAACCAGTTGGTCGAGGCCATCGCCACTGAACAGCAGGGCCTCACCGAGGAACTGGCGCAACTGAGCAAAAGCGTCGACCACATCAAGGACATTGTCTCCACCCAGCAGTCCTACGCCGGCGCATCCACACTGCTGGAGCCGGTGCATATCAGCGCCTTGATGGAGGATGCCCTGCGCATGAATTCCGGGGCCTTGAGCCGCCACCATGTGACCGTGGTCAAGCACTACAACGACGTCCCCGAGATCATGGCCGACAAGCATCGGCTGCTGCTGATCCTGGTCAACCTGATCAGCAACGCCAAGTACGCCATGTCCAACCTCACCGACCGCACCCGGCAAATGACCCTGACGGTGCTGCCGCTGAATGACGGCACCTTGCAGATCAGCGTCAAGGACGAAGGCGAAGGCATACCCGCAGAAAATATGACGCGAATCTTCACCCACGGTTTTACCACCCGCAAGGAAGGCCACGGCTTTGGCCTGCACAGCTGCGCCCTGGCGGCCCTGGAAATGAAGGGCCGCCTGACTGCCCACAGCGATGGCCCGGGCAAAGGCGCGTTGTTCACCTTGCTCATCCCCCTTGATCCCGTACGGACCTGAGCATGAATAAACCACCGAACCGGCGAATCTTATTGATCGACGACACCCCGTCGATTCACGAGGACTTTCGCAAGATTTTGATGCCGCCCGTGGATGCGAACCAACAACTGGATGAGATGGAAACCGCGCTCTTCGGCGACAGCGCCACACCCCAGGCCCTGGCCTTTGAGCTGGATTCGGCCTACGGCGGCCAGGAAGGATTGCAGTTGCTGTGCCAGGCCATGCAACAGGAGCGTCCCTACGCTTTGGCCTTTGTCGACATGCGCATGCCCCAGGGCTGGGACGGCGCGCAAACCATCGAAGAATTATGGAAAGTCGCCCCCCAACTGCAAGTGGTGGTGTGCACCGCCTACTCCGATTACTCCTGGGAAGAACTGCTGTTTCGGCTGCAGGGCCATGACCGCCTGCTGATCCTGAAAAAGCCCTTCGACAACATCGAAGTCCAACAGATGGCTAACACCCTGGCCGCCAAATGGGACATGGCCCGGCGTGCGTCCCTGCAAACCAGTCACCTGGAACATCTGGTGGAGCAGCGTACCCAGGCATTGACCTTGGCCAGCCAAGCGCTGCAGTTGGAGATCGATGAGCGCAAGCAACTGGAAAGCCAGTTGGTGCAGTCGGAAAAACTCGCGTCCCTGGGCCAGCTCGCGGCGGGCGTGGCCCATGAAATCAACAACCCGGTGGGGTTCATCTCCTCCAACCTGAGCACCCTGGACGGCTACTTCAAACAGTTGCAGCAGATGCTCGACGCCTACCAGCAGGCCGAAGAAGCCCTTGCGCCCGGCGAATGCCTGGCGCAATTGCAACGCCTGCGCAACGCCATGGACCTGGAGTTTCTCAAGGAAGACATTCCGATTCTGATCCACGAATCCAAGGACGGCATTGGTCGCGTGGCCCGGATCGTCAAGGACCTGAAGGATTTCTCGCGGGTCGACAACGACGAGAAATGGCAGTGGGCAAACCTGCAACAGGGTATCGACTCAACCCTGAATATCGTCGCCAGCGAACTCAAGTACAAGGCCGATGTGGTCAAGCATTTCCAAGTGCTGCCGGACATTGAATGCCTGGCCTCGCAGCTCAATCAGGTGGTGATGAACCTGGTGATCAACGCCGCCCAGGCCATGGGCCCGGAACGCGGCACCATCACCCTCAGCAATGGCGTGGAGGGCGACCAGGTCTGGCTGGAAGTGGCGGACACCGGCTGCGGGATCGCGCCGGAGACTGTGCAGAAGATCTTCGACCCGTTCTTCACCACCAAGCCGGTGGGCGAAGGTACAGGCCTGGGGCTGTCGCTGTCGTATGGCATTGTGAAGAAGCATCACGGGACCATTTCAGTGAACAGCGAAGTGGGCAAAGGCACGACGTTTCGGGTGGTGTTGCCGATTCGCCAGACGACAGATCCCCTGTAAAGGCAAACCTCTACAGGGGACAGGCTCAGGCTTCGGCGTTCTTCGGGCTCGAACCAAACGACGCAAACCGCTTGTTGAAGCCGGCGATGCGGCCTTCGGACTGGGTCTTGCGCTGCTGGCCGGTGTACACCGGGTGCGAGGCGCTGGACACGTCGAGGAGCACGTAAGGGTAGGTGTTGCCGTCACTGTGTTTCTGCGTACGGTCGGTTTCCACGGTGGAACCGATCAGGAAGAAAACGTCGGCGGCGGTGTCATGGAACAGCACGGTGCGGTAGTCGGGGTGGATACCAGGTTTCATAAGGCCTCCGGGGCGTCTGGGTGAACATCAAGTGTTATACAGTAACACAAATGATGCGCCCAAACGAGAACCGATTGCAATAAGAATAGACCCCGAGCTTCTATGCGGCTTCCTGAAAGTCCATTTCCGGCGGCTGTTGCGAGAAGCCCCGCGTCAGGAAACCCAGGTACACCAGGCCAATCGCCAACCAGCTCAGGCCCAGGTAGATCGCCAGGTGATCGAGGCTGACCATCAACCACAAATCCGCCACCAGCCCGATGGTCGGGAACACCAGGAACAACACCAGCTCCCGCAACCCACGCTGCTTCGCGCCGATCCAGTAGTGGAAGATCACCGACAGGTTCACCAGGCTGAAAGCCAGGAACGCGCCGAAGTTGATGAACGAGGTCGAGGTGGTGACGTCCAGTCTCAACGCCAGTAACGCCACCACCGCGCACAGCAGGATGCTGTTGACCGGCGTACCGAAGCGCGCATGCAAAGTACCGAAGAACGACTTGGGCAACACCCCGTCGCGCCCCATTGCAAACAGCAACCGCGAACCACTGGCCTGGGCCGACAACCCCGACGCGAACTGGCCGACGATCAGGCCGATCAGGAAGATCGACACGAACAGGTCGCCGCCAATGTTGCGGGCAATCTCGTAGGCTGCGGAATCCACGTCGGTAAATTCGAACGATGGATGGGCGATCTGCACGAAGTACGACACCCCGACAAAGATCAGTCCGCCGATCAGGGTGATCAGCATGATCGCCCGGGGAATGGTGCGCCGCGGGTCACGGGTTTCTTCGGTCAGGGTGCTGACCGCGTCAAAGCCCAGGAACGAATAGCAGGCGATCGCTGCGCCGCTCATGATCAGCGGCATGTGCATCTGGCCGTTGAAGAACGGGGTGATGGTCCACAGCGGCTTGCTGGCGTCACCGCCGATGTAGTGGATGCACAGCGCGACGAAGGCGATCAGCACCAGGAACTGCACCAGCATCAGCAAGGCGTTGATGCCGTTGGCGAGTTTCAGGCCGATGATGTTGATCACGCTGGTGACCCCGATAAACGCCAGAACCCAGACCCATTGGGGCACAGCCGGAAAGGCCGAATGCAGGTAGGCCGCGCCGATCAGCCAGATGGCCATGGGCAGGAACAGGTAGTCGAGCAACACCGCCCAACCGGCGATAAACCCGAGCTTGGGGCTGATGGCCTTGCGCACGTAGCTGTAGGCAGAACCGGCCACCGGGAACGCCGAGGCCATGCGGCCGTAGCTCATGGCGGTGAAGAACATCGCCACCAGCGCGGCCAGGTAAGCGGCCGGGACCATCCCGGCGGTGGATTGCGCCAGGATGCCGAAGGTGCCCAGGACAATGATCGGTGTCATATAGGCGATGCCAAACAGCACCACCGACCCTAGCGACAGGGTGCGTTGCAAACGAGCCATGAGCGATTCTCCGCGCAATTATTAGAGTTATGGCAGGACTGAAGTCGGTGTAGCAGGAACAATAATTTTTATGGTTGAAGCCGCTTTTTGAACGGGTGCCACGTTGTGGTGATTACCCCTTTTGTGGCGAGGGAGCTTGCTCCCGCTGGGCTGCGCAGCGGCCCCAAAATCTTAGGGCCGCTTCGCGCCCCAGCGGGAGCAAGCTCCCTCGCCACAACAGCATCCGTGCCACAAGAATCGGGGTCAGGGTTTGGGGATCAGCAACTCCCGCGTTCCGTCCTTGCGCTCGATCACCTCCCCGGGCAATTTCAAGCGCTGGTCATCCAGGTAGCGATAATCCTGTCGCGCCGCCGCCAGTTGCCCCAGGTCCAGTTCAACCCTGAACTGCCCTTCCGCGCGCCCGGCTTCGAACAGCAAGCTGCCAAACGGATCCACCAGCGCACTGCCACCGGCAAACATCAGGCCGTCGTCGCCCTCTTCCACCCGGTTGACCATCAGCGCAAACGCCTGGTTTTCCTGGGCGCGGGCCATGATCGCGGTGCGGTGGGTGGGGCCGTACGGGTCCATGTTGCCGTTGGTGACGATCAACACTTCAGCGCCCAACTGCGCCAGGGCGCGGGCGGTTTCCGGGAATTCGATGTCGTAGCAGATCAGCAGGCCCACGCACACGCCGTTCCACACGCAGGTGGCGTAGCGGTCGCCGGGGGTGAACACGCCGCGGTCCGAGGCCCACAGGTGGGTCTTGCGATAACGCAGGGCGATGCCGTCCGGGGTGACCATCAAGGTGGTGTTGTAGAACTGGCCGGCGTCGTTCTCGGCCATGCCGATGACAACGGCGATATTGTGCGTGCGCGCCGCCTGGATAATCGCCTGGACGGTCGGGCCCTCCACCGGCTCGGCCACCTCGGCCACGGTGTCGGCGGTCGGGAAGCCCATCAGGTGGGTTTCCGGGAATACGACCAATTGGGTATCCGCCGCACACGCAGCAATCGCCGCCAAAGCGCGCTCAAGGTTGTAAGCTGTGGCGTTATCGCGGCCTGCCAGCTGGGCAAATTCGACCTTCATGGTGATTCCTTGTTCTTTATCTGTGGCGCAGTATGCGCAGCCGCGAACACTCGGGAAATTACGCAGCCGGGTTAACCCTATGGGGGTAGATGCATGACATTGTCGCTGGAAGACATCGCCTGGCACCGTTCGGTGGGGCAGATGATAGACGCCCTGGACCAGCCGAATTTCTGGACGCAGCTGGTCCGGTTGCTGGACCAATATGTGCCGTTCGACAGTTGGGTGGTGTTGCTGTTCAGCAGCGCGCACAAGCCCCTGGTGTTCGCCGAATGCCCGGGCCAGGACGGTGAGCCGGACCATCTGTTCCAGGATTACCTCAACGGCTTGTACCTGCTCGACCCCTTCTACATCGCCAGCCGCGAACACTCACGCACCGGGCTGTTTCGCCTGGCCGAAGTGGCCCCGGAGCATTTCGAGCTGACCGAGTACTACCAGCGCTACTTCCGGCTGAACGTGGTGGCCGATGAAATCCAGTTCAACTGCCAGCAACCGGACGGGCGAACCTTATGCCTGTCCCTGGGCTCCAAACAGCGCTTTGAGCCGCAGCAGATTGCCCTGCTGTCGCTGATTCAGCCCTGGGTGCTGGGCTTGCTGCGCCAACGCCTGCCCCATGAACTCAACCAGGTGAGCGCCCCGCAGGCGCCGATCCACAACGATGGCTGGGGGGCGCAACTCACCGCGCGGGAGCTGGATGTGGGCCGTTTGATGCTCAGTGGTTGCTCCAGCAAGGAAATCGCTCGTAAGCTGGAAATCTCTGTTGAAACCGTGAAAGTCCATAAGAAACACATGTACAGCAAGCTGGGGATCAAATCCCAGTCGGAGCTGTTCTCGATTTTTCTGCAGGCGCAAAACGCCTGAAAATCGTATTACTGATGAGTGGAACCTAAGGAAAACCGTATGAGCCTGTCGTTACTAAGCCGTTACGCGTTCTTTGCCGCCTGCGTCATTTTCACCCTCGCCAGCATGCCGTTTATCGAACAAGAATGGGTGTGGCCGATCGCGACAGTCACCGGCATCCTCAGCCTGATCGGCATTTTCGACCTGCTGCAAAGCCCCCACGCGGTGCGCCGCAACTACCCGATCCTGGGCAATATCCGTTACCTGGTGGAAGGCATCCGTCCGGAAATCCGCCAATACCTGCTGGAATCCGACAGCGACGCCCTGCCCTTTTCCCGGGCCCAGCGCTCGCTGGTCTATTCCCGCGCCAAGAACGAAAGCGCCGACAAACCCTTCGGTACGCTGATCGACGTGTACCAGTCCGGCTTTGAATTTATCGGCCACTCCATGCGCCCTGCGCCGTTGAGTGACCCCAGCGCGTTTCGCGTGATGGTCGGTGGCCCGCAGTGCAAGCAGCCGTACTCGGCCTCGGTGTTCAACATCTCGGCCATGAGTTTCGGCTCGTTGAGCGCCAACGCGATTCGCGCCCTCAACCAGGGGGCCAAGCTCGGCAATTTCGCCCATGACACCGGCGAAGGCAGTATCAGCCCCTATCACCGGGAAAACGGCGGCGACCTGACCTGGGAACTGGGCAGCGGCTACTTCGGCTGCCGTACCAGCGCCGGCCTTTTCGACCCGGAGCGCTTCGCCGTACAGGCGCAGAACCCGCAAGTGCGGATGATCGAAATCAAGATGAGCCAAGGCGCCAAACCGGGCCACGGCGGGATCCTGCCCAAGCACAAGGTGACCAAGGAAATCGCCGAGACCCGCGGCATCATGATGGGTGAAGACTGCATCTCGCCGTCGCGCCACAGTGCGTTTTCCACCCCCATCGAAATGATGCACTTCATCGCCCAGTTGCGTGAGTTGTCGGGCGGCAAGCCGGTGGGTTTCAAGTTCTGCCTGGGCCACCCGTGGGAATTCATGGGCATCGCCAAGGCCATGCTCGAAACCGGTATCCTCCCGGACTTTATCGTGGTGGACGGCAAGGAAGGCGGCACCGGCGCCGCACCTGTGGAGTTCACCGACCATATCGGCGTGCCGCTGCGTGAAGGCTTGTTGTTCGTGCACAACACCCTGGTGGGCTTGAACCTGCGGGACAAGATCAAACTCGGCGCCAGCGGCAAGATCGTCAGCGCGTTCGACATCGCCAGCGTCCTGGCCATCGGTGCCGACTGGGCCAACTCGGCGCGGGGCTTCATGTTCGCCATTGGCTGCATCCAGTCGCAAAGCTGCCACACCAACAAATGCCCCACCGGCGTGGCCACCCAAGACCCGCTGCGCCAACGGGCACTGGTGGTGCCGGACAAGGCCCAGCGCGTGTTCAACTTCCACCGCAACACGCTCAAGGCCCTGGCCGAAATGCTCGCCGCCGCCGGTCTCGATCATCCGTCGCAACTGTCGGCCAAGCATTTGGTGCGACGTATGTCGGCCACCGAGATCAAGTTGTTCTCGCAGTTGCATGTGTTCCTCAAGCCAGGTGAATTGCTCACCGGCGAAGTGAACGGCGAGTTTTATTCGCGCATGTGGCAGATGGCGCGGGCCGATAGTTTTGAGCCGAATGAAATCGCCGCAGCCTGATCTGTTTAACGGAGCGATACGATGCTGAAAGTGATTGCCGAAGACTTCATCAAACCCGAACACCTCGACACCGTGCGCCCGTGGTACGCCGAACTGGTAGAGAAAACCCGCCAGGAACCGCTGTGCCTCGCCTACGATCTGTTCGTCGACCAGAAAGACCCCGGGCACTTTATCTTTGTCGAGCAATGGCCCGACCAGGCCGCGCTGGATGCGCACTGCCAGACGGAGCACTTCACCCGCCTGGTGCCGCAGATCAACCAATACGAAGCCAAACCCTGCCGGGTTTTGCTGATGGACGCGTTCTAAGCCATCCCTTTTGCGCCTGAACCGGACCACCGAACGGCATCGTTGAAACAAGGAGCTTCACCATGCCGTTACTGGACTTCACCGCCATCGCCGCACAACTTCCGGACACCTGGAAATCCACCCGCCTGGGCCAGGTCGGCCCGGCGCGGATCAAGGTGCTGCGCATGGACGCGCAGGCTTATAAAGAAGAAACCCACGACTACAACGAAGGGCTGTTGGTGATCGACGGCCTTTTGCGCCTGTCCATCGGCGAGCAGGCCATCGACGTCGCCGCCGGTCAGATGTACCTGGTGGAAGCCGGCATCGCCCATGCGGTACTTGCCGGTAGCCACGGCACGCTGGTGATCATCGACGTTTAAACGAAGCGATGAGACATTCAGCAAAAAACTCGGCTTTGCAATTGCTTACAAATACCGCCAACCTGCGCCCCGCCCGACGTACGGCTCGGCAAAAGCCGTCGTCCGCTTGTCATTACTAAACCCTTTGTTCAAGAGCCCGCTGCCATGCTGAACGGACGCGACCCGCGCATCGATTTTTTTCGGGGCCTGGCGTTGATCTTCATTTTCTGGGATCACGTGCCCCACAACCCCCTGGGCCAGATCACCCTGCGCAACGTCGGTTTCAGCGACGCGGCGGAAGTCTTCGTCTTTTTGGCCGGTTATGCGGCGGTGCTGGCCTACGGCAAGGTCCTGCAGCGCGACGGTTACTTGATCGCCTGCGTAAAAATCTGGCGACGCACCTGGGTGCTGTACGTGGTGCATATCTTCTTGCTGGCGATGCTGATGGGCATCGTGTTCTTCGCCAACAGCCATGTGGAAACCCGCGACCTGGTTGAAGAGATGGGCCTTACGCACTTCGTCACGCATCCCCAGCAAGCGTTGGTGGATGAGCTGCTGTTGCGCTTCAAGCCCAACCTGATGGACCCGCTGCCGCTGTACATCGTGCTGCTGGGTTGCTTGCCGCTGGTGCTGCCGTTGCTGCTGCGCAAGACCTGGGCGGTGGTGGCTGTTTCGCTGACGGTGTACCTGCTGGCCCCGCACCTGGGCTGGAACCTGTCGGCGATTGCCGACGGCGTGTGGTACTTCAATCCGGTGACCTGGCAGTTGCTGTTTGTGCTGGGCGGTGCGGCGGCGATTCATGCGCAGCAGCCACGTCCCGCAGAAACCCGTGGGCTGTTGCGTCAGCCGCTGTTCGTGGCTGCGGCGATGTACGCGCTGGTGGCGGGGGTTCTCACGCTCTCGTGGCGCTGGCCGGAAATCCACGATGCGCTGATGCCATCGGCACTCAGTGACCTGCTGTACCCCATCAGCAAGACCGACTTGTCGCCGGTGCGGCTGTTGCACTTCCTGGCCCTGGCCTACGTCACCGCGAAGCTGTTACCCGGCCGCGCCTGGACGCAAAACTGGCTGGCACAACAAACCTGCCGCATGGGGCGTTACTCCCTGGAAGTGTTCTGCCTGGGGGTGCTGCTGGCGCCCCTGGCGGACATGATCAATGCGATCACCGGCGATGCCTTCGCCATGCAAATCTTCACCGCACTGGTAGGCGCAGGGCTGATGGCGTTGCTGGGGGCCTGGCTGGATTTGAACAAGCGGCTCACCCAACCGGCACGCATCGCCACCGCCTGAAAAACAAAAAGCCCCGAAAGGGGCTTTTTGTTGAGCGCAGAACAATCTCAGCTTGCGGTGCGTGCCGCAGCTTGGGTGGGCTGCAACTTGAACACGTAGAACAACACGGTCAGCACCACCAGGAACGCCGGGCCGACATACAGCGCCACGCGGGTGTCCGGGAAGTACGCCATCAAGCCCACCACCAACACCAGGAACGCCAGCGCCAGATAGGAACTGACCGGGTACAGCCACATGCGGTATTTGAGGCCGTCACGTTCGGCCTGGGTCAGGCTCTTGCGGAACTTGAGCTGGGCCAGGAGGATCATCAGCCAGGTCCAGATCGCACCAAAGGTGGCGATGGAAGTGACCCAGACGAAGACTTTTTCCGGGACCATGTAGTTGAGCAACACGCCCAACAACAAGACGAAGATCGACAGCAGCAGCGCCTTGCGCGGCACGCCGTTGCTCGACGTAGTGCCGAACGTGGCCGGGGCCTGGCCGTTCTGCGCCAGGCTGTAGAGCATGCGCCCGGTGCTGAAGATACCGCCGTTGCACGACGACAGCGCCGCAGTGATCACCACGAAGTTGATGATGCCGGCGGCGGTCTTGATGCCAAGACGCTCGAAGGTCATCACGAACGGGCTGCCCTGAGTGCCGATTTCGTTCCACGGGTAGATCGACAGGATCACGAACAACGCCCCCACGTAGAACAGCAGGATGCGCCAGAACACCGAGCCGATGGCACTCGGGATAGTCTTCTGCGGGTTCTTCGCTTCACCGGCGGTGAGGCCGATCATCTCCACGCCCAGGTAGGCGAACATCACCATTTGCAGGGACATCAACACGCCCTGTACGCCGTTGGGCATAAAGCCGCCGTGGCTCCACAGGTTGGAAATCCCCAGGGCCACGCCATCGTTGCCGAAACCGAAGGCAATGATGCCGACGCCGCCGATCACCATGGCAATGATGGTGACGATCTTGATCAGCGCGAACCAGAACTCAAACTCACCGAACGCCTTGACCGCGATCAGGTTGATGGTGCCCATGCTGACCAGCGCGCCGAGGGCCCAGATCCAGCGTGGCACATCGGGGAACCACACGCCCATGTAGACGGCGACGGCGGTGATTTCTGCGACACAGGTCACCAGCCACAGGAACCAGTAGTTCCAGCCCGTGAGAAAGCCCGCCAGCGGGCCGAGGTAATCCTGGGCGTAGCGGCTGAAGGAGCCGGCCACCGGGTTGTGCACAGCCATCTCGCCGAGGGCGCGCATGATCACCAGGATCGCCAGGCCGCCGATGATGTAGGACAGCATGATTGCCGGGCCGGCCATTTCAATGGCCTTGGCCGAACCGAGGAACAGGCCGACACCGATACAGGCGCCGAGGGCCATCAGGCGAATATGCCGTTCGCCAAGTTCGCGTTTCAGCGGACCGCCCTGAGCGGTCTCGCCTTGGGGCAGGTGATTGCCAGCGGGCATAGGGATACAACCTCGTCTTGTTATTGGATATGAGCCACCGAGTCCGGAGCGTCGTGGCGGGTGTGCCAGGGCGTACCGTTTCCGGTTCACCTTTTGGGTAAAACGGTCTGGCCAGGCCAGATCAGCGGGGGTGCAGTATAAAAAGCTAAACCCAGGGGTTTTCACTCTATAAACGGCAAGATTCAGCGGGAACTCTCGGTAAACACGCCTTTTGCGGAGGAGCATTACCTGGCCAGCGTAGGAACCTTCGCCAACAAACGGCCGCGAGTATTGCACGGTAATGGTGCAGCGTCATGCCCCGACCTTTGGCGGATTTACCGGCGGGGGAGGCTCTAGGGCGGCACTTTGTGGCGAGGGAGATTGCTGTGGCGAGGGAGCTTGCTCCCGCTGGGCTGCGTAGCAGACCCAAAACCTGGGCATGGTTTTTTTCAGTTAGACCGGGGCGGATTCTTTGGGAGTGCTTCGCACTCCAGCGGGAGCAAGCTCCCTCGCCACAGCAAGCCCCTTCACCACAAACAACATCCCTCTCACAAATTCCGCCCACTCGCCCACCACCGTCTAAGCTTCAACCAAGTCCGATCAATCTGCGTAAATGGATCAATCGACTATGGGCGCTTTATGGCAAAACGCTTCGACCAAGGCTGCGGTATCCACCGATAGCCCGGATGAACAGCCGTTGCCACAAAGCCCTCCCCCCCGCCGACGGTTGTGGTGGCGGCTGTTCTGGCTGGTACTGTTGATTGCGTTGATCGCCCTGGCTTTTGCCGCTCTGCGGGAAATGCGCACTTCAAGGTTGCAGGCCAAAACCTTCTCCGACATCGCCTCAACCCTCACCTACCAAATGCATTCGGGCCCAAGCGATGCACGGGTTTACCCAGGTGCCGGGCCCTTTGACAAGCGCTTGGGCTACAGCGCCCTTGGCGAGTTCCTGCCGCGCTTGATCAAGCGTGACTACCTGATCCAGGCTCAAGCGCGCTTCTCCCCCGACCTGATGGCCTACGCCCAGCGCGGCCTGTTCGTGCCCTACCCGGAAAAGATGCAGGCCGGCCTGACTATCACCGATTGCCGGGCCGCCCCCCTGTATCAGTTCACGTATCCACAGCAGTTGTACCCAAGCTTTGCGGCGATCCCGCCGGTGGTGGTCAGCAGCCTGCTGTTTATCGAAGACCGCGACCTGCTCGACCCGAAAAATCCTCAACTCAACCCGGCCGTGGATTGGCCGCGTTTCGCCAAGGCCGCCTGGTCCCAGGTGGCCAAGCTCTTGCACCTGCCCGGCCAGACAGCCGGCGGCAGTACCCTGGCGACGCAACTGGAGAAATACCGCCACTCGCCCGACGGCCTGACCCTGTCCGGCGGCGAGAAAATTCGCCAGATGATTTCCGCCAGCGTGCGCGCGTACCAGGACGGCCCGCAAACCCTCCCCGCCCGCCAGGGCATCGTGCGCGACTACCTCAACAGCGTGCCCCTGTCGGCGGTGCCCGGCCACGGCGAAGTGCACGGCATGGCCGAAGGTTTGCGCGTGTGGTACGGCGCTGACTTCAACCAGACCAACGCCCAGCTCAACAGCAGCGACCCCAAACAACTGCCGCAAAGAGGCCTGGCGTTGCGCGAGGTGCTGTCACTGATGATCGCCCAGCGCCGCCCGTCTCACTATTTGTCCAAGGGTCACAAGGAGCTGGCGGACCTCACCGACAGCCACATCCGCCTGCTCGCACAGAACAATGTGATCGACCCGGCCCTGGCCAACGCCGCCCTCGCCAGCAAAGTCACCTACCGTGACTGGCAACAGCAACCGACGATCCAGCCGATCGAAACCAATAAGGGCATTACCGTCGCCCGCACTCGCCTGGCCGCCCTGCTCAACCAGCCGCTGTATGACCTCGACCGCCTCGACCTGTCTGCCACCAGCACCTTGCAGTCGGACCTGCAAGCCCAGGCCAGCGCCTACCTCAAGCACCTCGCCGACCCGGCCTTCGCCGCGCAGATCGGCCTGCTCGGCCCAACGTTGCTGACGCCCGCCAACACCGCCCAGGTGCGCTACAGTTTCAACCTCTACGAAATGACCCCCGACGGCGCGCGGGTGCGGGTGCAGACCGACAGCACCGACCAGCCGTTCGACATCAACGAAGGCAGCAAGCTGGAACTGGGCTCCACCGCCAAGCTGCGGGTGATGACCACCTACCTGCAAATCGTCAGCGAGTTGCACGACAAATACGGCGCGATGCCCGCTGCCCAATTGCGCAAGATTCCGGTGGACGACCAGGACCGCATCACCCGCTGGGCCCTCGATTACCTGATCCAGAACAGTGATCGCAACCTGCCGGCCATGCTCGACGCCGCCCTCAATCGCCAATACTCGGCCAACACCAGCGAAGGCTTTTTCACCGGCGGCGGTATGCACCACTTCCACAACTTCCGCAGCCAGGACAACGGCCGCACCCCCACATTGATCGAAGCCCTGCGTGAGTCCATCAACCTGCCGTTCATTCGCCTGATGCGTGACCTGGTGCGCTACACCACCTATCAGGGTCCGAACAACAGCGCCGAGTTGCTCAAGGACGACAACGACCCGCGTCGCCAGGAATACCTGGCCCAGTTTGCCGACCGCGAGGGCACTACGTTCCTGCTCAAGTTCTGGAAAAAGTACCGCAACAAAGATACCCAGGCGCGCCTCGATACGTTTCTCGATGGCATGCACCCCACCGCCATTCGCCTGGCCGCCGTGCACCGCTACCTGCTGCCCAATGCCAGCCAGGCGAGCTTCAACAGCTTTGTCCGCGCCCATTTGAGCAGCGTGAAAAGCCCTGAGAAACTCACCGATGAGCGCCTCGACAAGCTCTACCAGAACTATGGCCCCGGCGCCTATGACCTGCCCGACCAAGGCTATATCGCCAAGGTTCACCCCCTGGACCTGTGGTTGATGGGATACCTGTTGCAACACCCCGACGCCACCTTCACCCAGGCCACCGCCGCCAGTGAACACGAGCGCCAGGAGGTTTACAGCTGGCTGTTCAAGAGCCGCCACAAGAGTGCCCGCGACAGCCGCATCCGCACCATGCTGGAGATCGAGGCGTTCCTGGATATTCACCAGCGCTGGCAAAAAGTCGGCTACCCCTTCGACCACCTGGTGCCGTCGCTCGCCACGGCCATTGGCAGCTCCGGCGACCGCCCGGCGGCCCTGGCGGAACTGGTGGGGATTATCCTCAACGACGGGGTGCGCCAGCCCACCCTGCGTATCGACAGCCTGCGCTTTGCCGCCGACACCCCGTACGAAACCCGACTGGTCAATGACCCCAATCGCGGCAAGCGCGTGATGCCTTCCGAGGTGGCCATGGCGCTCAAGGGCGCGCTGTCCCAAGTGGTGGACGCGGGCACCGCACGGCGCGTGTCCGGCAGCTTCAAACTGGCGGATGGTACACCGTTGGCCATGGGCGGCAAGACCGGTACCGGCGACAACCGGATCGAAGCCATCGGCGCCGGCGGGCGGATTCTCAGCTCCAAGGCGATCAATCGTACGGCGACATTCGTGTTCTACATCGGCGACCACCACTTCGGTGCCCTCACCGCCTTCGTGCCAGGCACCTCGGCCCAGGATTTCAAATTCACCTCGGCACTGCCGGTGCAGGTGCTCAAGGGCATGGCCCCGATGCTGACCCCGTATTTGCAACCCGCAAGCCTCACCCTATGCCAGGCGCCTTAGGGTGTTAACTACTCAGCCTTTTTTTGGGACGTTCCTCCCTAGACTCAAGGTTTCTTGCGTTCTATTCAGGCCTTCCCATGCTCGATTCAAACCACGCAACACTGATGGAAAATGCGCTGCCACCGTGGATCAAAACCACCACCCTGGCGCGCATTCATGCCTTGCACGCCGTTGGCCTCACCGACCCTGCGCCCTACCCCAACGCCACGCCCGGCCAGCATCAACGGCTCAAGGCTGCCATTGCCCGGCAATGGCAGACCCAGAACCGTCTCGACGTGTTATTCCACGGCCTGACCGACGTTTACGCCTTCGCCGAACCCTTGTTGAAAAAAGCCCTCGCCGCCTACGGCGAGATGGATGTGCGCAACACCTTTCTGCGCACGTACGCCAACGCCGAAAAAGCCTGGTGGGTGATCGGCGTCAAACACGGCCAGCACAGCCGCACGCTGTCGTTGCTTGACGCCGCCCTGCACAACTTTGCCGCTGGCGATGAGTTTATCGACTTTGCCTTTCTTGGCCCGCAAGACGCGCGGGGTCAGCGCGATACCCTCAACACGTCGCTGACCGCCGTGGCCCTCAAGGGTATCTGCCGCCAACTGGACCTTGGTGCCCTGTATCAGGCACGTCTCAATCAAGTGGTGGGTTATCACCATGCCGTCACCGCGCGGAATGTCCGCCTGGCGGTGCTCGCCAACCTCAAGGCGTCGCTGACGGTGGCCACCCATCAGGCACTGCTGCGCGGCGACATCACCCAGGACGCCCATGACAGCCTGTTGCTGCTGGCTGGCGGTTATCACCATGCGAGCCTCGACGGCCAGCCTCTCAATAGCTACGTCACAAGCCTGCTGGATTGCCCACTGACGGGTGTCGTGCTGTTTGGCGGCCAGCCGGCAGGCCGGGTGCTCGCCTGGGTGCCGGAAGACCCGCAGCACCCGCTTAAGGAGTACCCCACGCCCAAGGCCTGCGCCGAGGAACTCAGCCGCCAGTTGCAGGAGGCCGACTACCGGCAGTTTTTCAGCCAGTTCGTCGACCACGAACGGCGCGGTGCCTTTCTGGCAGCGCTCAAGGCCCGGCCCAGGCTGGTGATGAGCACGCTGGACATCCGCGAGGACCACCCCAATCGCGGCCCGCTGGAGGCCGAAAACGACCTGTGGAATTACCTGTACCGGGTCAAGTTGAACAAGTTGCTCAACGATGCCCGGCAGATCGCCGTGTCCACCGCCCAGGTGGATCGCCTGGCGCGTTGGGCGTGGTGGGACAACCTGGAAAAAATCCTTTCGGACCTGCTCAATGTCGCGCTGTTGGTGGCCACGCCTTTTGTGCCGGGGCTGGGCCAGGTGATGTTGGCTTACACCGCTTACCAGTTGGCCGATGAGGTGTTTGAAGGGCTGGTCGACTGGGCCGAGGGCCGTGGCCGCGAGGCGGCCGGGCACCTGATCGGCGTGGCCCGCAGCCTGGTCGAAGCCGGGGTGTTTGCCGGGGCCGGGGCTGTGAGCGAGGTGGCTCGCACCGGGCTGTCGCCGTTTGTCGAGCGCCTGCGCCCGGTGCAACTGCCCGACGGCCAGACCCGTCTCTGGAACCCCGACCTGGCCCCCTACGCCCATGCCGATGTACGCCTGCCGCCCGATGCCAAACCTCTGCCGTCGGGCCTGCATCAACACCAGCAGCGCCTGATTCTGCCCCTCGACGATCAGCACTACGTACTGCGCCACAGCCCCGACACCGGCGAGCATCGCGTGCTGCACCCGCGCCGCGCCTCGGCCTACCAGCCGCGTATCACCGGCAACGGTCAGGGTGCCTGGGTGCATGAAGGCGAACAACCGCGTACGTGGACCAGCAGCACCCTGATGCGCCGCCTGGGGCCCTCGGTGCAAGGCTTGAGCGAGTTGCAACTGGAACGCATCCGCCGCATCAGCGGCACCGACGACGGCGTGTTGCGCCGCATGTATGTACGCAACCAACCGCCGCCGCCCTTGCTGAGTGAAACCCTGCGCCGCTTTGAACTGTATGAGTACCCCCGGCGCGCCAGCGAAAAAATCCGCAATGGCCAGGCCATGCCACTGGACCCGTCCTCGGACTGGTTCGAACAGATGGTCACCGAATTGGCGGGCTGGCCGAGCGACAAGGCGATTGAGGTGTTCGCCAAATCCGATTTCAGCGGCGAACCCCACAAGTACGGCAATGCCGACGCCAAGCCTGCCGACACCCTGCGCCTGAGCCTGGGCGAGGTCATGTCCGGGCAATTGCCGGAACGGGTACTGGGGTTTCTCGACAGCGCGCAGATCGATCAATTGCTCGGCACCGAGGTTGCTCCCGAGCAACGTGTTCAAGCCTTGCGCGACCGCCTGGCGGACTATGTGTTGAGCCAGACGTCTTCCATTACCCACTTTGTGGACCTGCGCGCGCAACGGGCTGACTCTCCGCGCCAGCAACAGCTGCGCCAGCACGTGCCGGGGCTCGGTTCACATACCGCCCAGACCCTGCTGGAGCACGTCGGCGAGCCCGACCTGCAACGCCTCGACCCGTCACATCCGTCCCTGGCCTTGCTGGAGCAAGCCCGCGAACTGGCACTGGCCGAGCGTTCGACACTGGCCTTCGAAGGCCTCTATCACAGCGCGCGCATCACCCCGGATACCGAGCAAATGCTGCTCAACGCCCTCAAACTGCACACGGACAGCTTCGCCAACGTGCGCCTGGAAATTCGCGACGCGCTCGGCACGCTGCGCAGCAGCGTCGGCCCCGCCACGGCCGGCACCCTGCGCCACGTGGTGCAACGCCCCGGCCTGGGCTATGAGGTCACCGGCAGCCCGCCGGGTTCGCTGTACGAAGCCATCCTGCTCGCCCTGCCGAACACACCGCTGGGCTACCGACCCGGCCAGGGCGGCGCGTTGCGCCAATGGCTGATCGACAGCCTCGAACCCCTGGCCGAGCGGCGCAAGTCGCTGGCCCAGGCGCCGGAACGCAGCGTCGCCGACCGCCACACTGTGACCCTACTAGGCGGCCCGGCGCTGACCCGGCTCAACCCGGGCGCGCAAGAGACAAATGTCGGCCATGCCAGGGAAGTGTTGCAACTGCTGTTCCCCAGCCTGGCACCGGAAAAAATCGAGCGCGTGATCCAGGGCGTTCGCCCACGGCAACTGCGCACCACCCTGAATAACCTGACCCTGGAAAAACAGCGCCTGCATGTGGAACTCGACACCTGGCGCAAAGGCCCCACCCGCCATCCCAAGGGCAGCGCCGAAGAACGTCGGGAGCGCAGCCGCCGTCGACGCCTGGGGGACGCTCTGAACCTGTGCTGGACCGACCGCTTCGCCGAACATGTCGATGGCTGGGGCCACACCCAAAGTGGCGCACGCCTGGATTTGAGCCACCAGCCGCTGCCCGAGACATTGCCCCCGCTGAACGCCAGTTTTGAACACGTGACCCACTTGACCCTGCAGGACACAGGCTTCAGCCAGGCCCATAACGACCTGCTCAGCCACTTCCCGAAACTGCGCAGCCTGAACCTCAATGACAATACCCTCACCCGCCTGCCCCCGGCGCTGGAGCAGATGCTGCAGTTGTACGAACTGGGCCTGAGCAACAACCAACTGGTGCTCGGCCCGGCAGATGTCAACACCTTGGGCGCAATGCGCCGGCTAACGGTGCTCAACCTGAGCCATAACCCGCTGAGCCTGGCGCCGAATGTCAGCCTGATGCGCGAGCTGCGCATCCTGGATCTGAGCCGCAGCCAGATCCGCGCCTGGCCGAGCGGGCTGTTCCTGCACCCAAGGGGCAGTGGCTTTGAGCTGGACCTCAGCGGCACGCTGATCGACCACCTGCCTGAGGCGCGCCCCGGCTCCAGCGCCGCCGAACTGATCGCACGCACCCGCCTGGACCGACGCCTGTTGAGCGACCAGGATCGCCAGCGGTATGAAGCCTATCGACTGGCCGCCGGGCTCGACCCCAAACGCACCTACGAACCCCGGGGCGACGCCAGTTTCTGGCTGTCGGAAGCCGAAGGCCCCCGGCGCCTGGCACAACAACAGGTATGGGACGCGGTGGAGCGCGAGCATGGCTCCCAGGGATTTTTTGAAGTACTCAAGTCTCTGGAGGCGCCGGCATTTTTCGAAGCCGAAGAAGATGAGGTGCGTTACGCCCTCAATCGCCCGGCCTTGACCACGCGGGTGTGGCGCCTGTTGCGTGCCACCCATGCCGACAGCCAGCTGCGCGAAGACTTGTTCAAGCTCAGCAGTTTCCCCGGTTTGTGCGCCGACGGCGGCGCGCAGATTTTCAATGAGATGGGCATTGAAGTGCTGGCCAGCGAAGCCCAGCGCTACAGCCTCAACGACGCCGAACGCCAGGCGCGCCTGGTGACCTTGAGCAAGGGTACCGCTCGACTCAAGCACCTGGGCGAAGTGATCCGCAGCGACATCCGCCAGCGCCTCAACCCCGTGGCCCAGGGCGGCCTGGGCCAGCGCTTGCGTTCCCAGATGGTGGACGGCGTACCCGGTGAGGTCGACGAGGTGGATATCTACCTGGCCTACCAGACCTCACTCGCCGAGCGCCTGGACCTGCCGTGGCTGGCTGACCACATGCTGTACCGCGAAACCGCCAACGTCAGCACGGTGCAAATCGAACGCGCCTACTGGAGCGTGCTGGCCCTGGGAGACGGTGACGGCCTGGTCAACCAGATGCTGCTGGAACCTTATTGGGAACACTACCTGCGCGACAGCCACCAACGCGAAGACCAGCTCAACGAATTGCGCTTTGATGAACGCTTCTTCGCCCTCGAAGCGCTCCAGGAAAACCAGGCCAAATGGGCCCCCGGCCTGCCGGCGCAAGAACAGCAAGCCCTGCGCGATACCGCCCGCGAGTTGCTGGAAACCCTGGGCAAGGCGCAGACCGCCGTGGGTGAAGAACCGATGCCCGACGCCCTCTACGAGCAACTGCTCAATGACCTGGGCTACCAGCAAAAAGAGTGGCTGCGCCAACTCACCCGCGAGGCCCTGGAGCGCCATGAAGGTCGTCGCAACCGGGAGCCGAACTCGGACGAATAACCCCTGAAAAAGCCGGGGCCGGCAATCACCGCCAGCCCCGGTTGAGGAAACCGACACTCGTATTCGGCTCAGGTGCTGGCCGGGATTACGGCACCCCCATCACCAACACACCGCTGCCGCTCACGGGCCCGGCGGCCGGCAGGGACCCCGGCCGCGAGACCAGCGCAAAGGTCACGTCGTCGCTCCCGCTGCTGTTGGTAATGCGGGTCAGGAATGAGCCGTTCACGCGCACCGCAGACCCCGCATAAAGCATGGCCGTGCCCACATTCGGGTTGCTCATGGTCAACAGGTTGGGGTTGAACGAAGACGGGGTGCCTTTGTAAGTGATGGTGATCGGCGTGGTGATTCCGGGGTCCGGGCAGGCGTAGGTGAGTCTGCGGATGGTGCGAATGGAGGTGGTCAGGGGGTCGCTGCCGATTGCCCTTTGGTGAACGTCGTTGAAGTTGATCTCGATCGGGTTGTTATTGTTGATCGTGCAGGTAGAGGGGGAGATCGAGAAGTTGTTGGCGGCGGTGTACGTCAGAACGAGCCGCGTCCAACCCGAATCGTAGTTGTTTGTCTGGTTCAGACGTAGCACCCCGAGAACATCCCCAATTCGAACGTCGACGGGGGTCACCGGATTGTTGCGCAGCAGAATATAAGGCGTTACAGCGATCGGGACGCCCCTCCCGTTATTGGGGATGGTCGCTATCCGAACGTTACTCGGGACCGGCGTGTTATAGAACGTACCGTTTATGCGCAAGCCGGTGCCAAGGCTGGAGAACTTTGGACCAGGCGTCCAGGCGGGGCCGACTGCTGTCGAGGTTGACCAGTAGTCCTCGAACGAAGGTGCCCCCCCAAAGGCGGTGAACCTGCACTCGATGTTCGCCCCTTCAAGGAGGATGCGGGTGGTGTCCGAGCCTACTCGGACCGTTACCGGCACTTGCAGGTTGAAGGACCCGCCGGGGTTGACCGTTTGCCACGGCCCGCCGTTTACGCGGCAGTCCGCTGCTCTTGCGGTCGTCGTTACGCCAATCAGGGCGAGAAGCGCAATGGCTCCATATAGTCGTTTCATAGTGTTCTCTTACGGATAATCCAGGGTAAACACAGAAGTCACCCGGTAGGCGCCATGCCCGATGGTCTGATCGCGCAGGGCATCCGGCTCACCCTGCACATAGGCTTTGAGCTCGATGACGTTGTTGCCAGGGGTCAACATCTGCTCGTCGCCGACTTTGTTCACGGGCACCGGCTTATCGCTCAGCGTCTCCAGCCCCAGCCCGATGCCTGAGGCACCACTGCCACCGTCGAGCGCGAACAATCCGGGCAGTGCGCGGTTTTCCGCGCCGCCGAACATGATCGTCACCGAGTCGCTGATCGTGGTGTTGCAGTCATCCAGGTGCAGCGTGAAACGTTTACCCACTGAACGCCTGTTGATGTAGAGGTGCTTGCTGGTGAGGTCCCAGAGTTCCACCGTCATTGCCTCGTCACCGGGGCGAACATCGCAGGCCTGCTCCACCAGATTGCCCTTGAACCTCAGGTTGTCCGCCGCCTGCGCGGGGGAAACCAGGCTGAACGTCAGCAGCAAGGCCAGCCCGGCAGTTGCCAGCCCCTTGTGAACCGTTACATGTCGCATAACCTCGCCTCCTACTCGTATTCGGCCAACAGCGTGGCCACCGCCGTGAACCTGGCGGCGGTCAGAATCGCGCCCGGCCGTTTGACGGGAACCACTTCCAGGGTCGGCGGTGCCGCCAGGCTGATGTCCAGTGGTGTGTTGAGGCGAAACGGCAGGTTGTTCTGATACAGCCGAATGCCCAGATCAGGCGCGGTGGTTTGCAGCGCCGCGTTGTCAAACGTCGTTTCCGCACCTCTGACGCTCAACTTCAGCAGCCACGGCAACGTGGAGGCGCCGCACCGAATGGTGTAGCCAACCCCCTGGCGGTATTTCACCCCATCGACGCGCTTTGTCCCGACGTCGCCAAAATCGACTTCAATCGTGCTGCCAGAATCAATCGTGCAGGGTGGAGGCTCGTTCAGCGTGCCGCTGAACGTCAGGTTGGCCGACGCACCACTGCACAGGCCGATGGAACACAGGGCGAGCAACGCTCGCTGCGGCCAACATGTCATTGATCGTTCCTCTTCATTTGCGCTCGTCATTGGTACTCGACCACCAAGGTGGCGGCGGCATTGAATGCGCCGCCCGTCAACGTGCTGCCCGCGCGCTTGACCGGCACCGCCTGCACGACGGGAAAGTTGGGGTGGGTAAACCGCACGGTCGAATTCACCGGCCAGTCGGCCCCGTTGGCGAACAGCTTTACCCCCAGGTCCGGCTTGCCGGTCAAAAGCACGCCGCTATCAAACGCGGCCCCTGCGCCCTTGAGTTCCAGGGTCATCGCATTGCTGTAAACAGGCGGATCGCACCGGATGGTGTAAGGCACGTCCCGCCGGTAATTGACCCCATCCACCCGCGACGTCAGCAGGTCATTGCCAAATGGCACATTGAGCGTACTTCCACTGTTAATGACACACGGCGGGGGCGCGATGATGACCGCGCGGATGGTCAGGTTGGTGTCGGCCTGCACACCCTGGCTGACAGCCCACAGCAGGCCCGCACCGATAAAAATGATTAACCTAGCCACTGTCCTGCCCTCACTGATAACTGAGCCTGAAATCCACCACGGCCCGGAATGCCCCGCTGGTCAGCGGCGCAGAGGTGCGCGTGGGCTGCACATGCCAGGTTTGCGTGTTGCCGCCCAAGGGCAAAAACAACGGTTCACCCCGCGAGCCCAACTGCACATCGCGCCCTTCAGCATCGGTCAGGCGCAGGCCCATACCGGTGATGCCCTGCACCTTGACCAGCCGTGGGTCATCGGCATCCGCGGGGGCGATAAACGCCACCGACAGCACGGGTTGATGAGCACTCCAGGTCAGGTTGCCGGTACGCTCGCTGGCGATGCTCCCGGCGGTGCGCTGACAATCCTGGAAACGCAGTTGAAAGGGCCTGGAAGTGGCCTGGTCGCCGGGGCGGCGCAACTGGCTGGCCGATATGTCGCCCAGGTCAATCGTTTGATGCAGGGAGGTCATCTCCAGGCTGCACGGCATTTCATGCATGGACCCGATGATGTTCAGCATGCCCGCCATGCCCTCGATATCGCCCTCATCCAGCGCATGCGCCGGCGCCATCACGAGCAGCAGCAGGCACCCCAGGAATTTCACTTTGTGCAACTTCATGACGTTCTCCCACCGCAGGTACTACTGGTTAGCCGCAGACGCTTGCCGGTTGACGGTGCAAACGTCACCACTGCAGGAAAAGGCCATCAGCGGGCGGCCGCCGTAGTCATTCACGTAGGCCAGGTAGGGGGTGGTGCCGAGCGCCTTGGCAATCGGTCCCAGGGACAGCGAGCCCTTGGGTGGGACCATCACAGGCTCGAAGCCGGGTATGGTCTTGCCCTCCTTGCTGCTGCGCGCATCCACCAGGGTGACGTAGTAAGGCGTTGGGTTGATCACCCAATAAGCCTCACCGTCACGGTTGAGGGTCAGCTTTTCCTGCCAGGGGTTGGACAGGTCCTGCTGGCTGGGAGCGATGGCGGACGGTCGGTAAAACAACTTGATCCGGGTTTGCAGCGCAATCTGCAAGGTGTTGGGCTTGTCGCTGCGCGGCGGAATTTCCCGCAGGTTGAAGTAGTAGACCGTCTCCCGATCCTGGGGCAGCGACTTGGCCGCCGGCAACGCCTGGACTTTCACCTGGCTCTGTTTGCCCGGCTCCAATCGCTGGACCGGCGGCAGCACGATCAGCGGCGAGGTGATTTTGTTGCCCGCCTCATCCTCGATCCAGCCCTGGGCCAGATAGGGCAACTGGGTATTGTTGTTAGTGATGTTCACACTGGTGGCTTCTTTGCCACCATCGAAAATCACGCGGGTACGGTCCAGGCCGACAGCGGCGTGGGCGCTCGGGCTCAAACCCAGTATCAGCAGGGCGGCGAGGCGCATGTTCAGTTTCATGAGGCTACGTTCTCCGTATCGTTACGCTTACCGGTCAGCACAGCTGGCTCGGGCACAGGTTGTTCAGTGGCTACCATCTGGCAGTGCAGTTGCAGGGCATCGCTCAAGCCATCGGTTGGCAACGTGAGAGGCAACGTGAGGATGCAGCGCTCGGTTCCTCCCCAACTGACGACCATCTGCTCGCCAGCCTGAATGCCACTGAGGTACACATCGCCGCCGTCATTCACCACGCCGGTGTCCTGCTGTTTGAGGTTTTTCACCGTCGCACCGAAGGGCGGTGAACTGCCGTCCGGCAGGCGCAGGACCGCCATGGCCTTCATGCCGGAAACCAGCTCCAGGGAGCGATAACCGATAGCGCCTTCGGTGAGTGTCAGTTGCGTCACCGATTGGGTGGCTTCGACGTTGTTCGGCAGGTTCTCCAGGTCAACGCTGGCGGCGGTGCGCTGATAGCTGTTGATATCGGCGATGACCGCTTTACCGAAGGCGTTACTGCGGGTCGGTGTGCCATAACCCCGCACCGGCACATCGGGCACACCCGCAGTGTCGACCAGCAGGCGGGTGCCGCCGGTACTGTTGGTACGGTGCAGCGCCCCACCGTATGGCGTGAGCGTGGCACCACCACGAACGGCCGCACTGAGGGTTCGGTTATTGCTTTGTTGCGTGGCACTGAGGTCGATATCCGCCAGGTCGCCGACATGGCTCAGATAGCCACTGGCGGAGCTGTCACTTGCGTTGAGCTGGTAGCTGTTGCGCTCATCGATGCGGTCGTTGAAGCGCGTCGAGAAGCTGTTGTCGCCTCCGGCCCTTTGGGCATCCAGCGACAAGGTGCCGGTGGGGCCCAACGGCAGACTGAGCGTCACGGCCATGCCGTTATCTTTGTATTGGTAGTCCTGGGTTCGGTAGA
Organism: Pseudomonas sp. PAMC 26793; assembly: GCF_000313235.1. Taxonomy (NCBI): domain Bacteria; kingdom Pseudomonadati; phylum Pseudomonadota; class Gammaproteobacteria; order Pseudomonadales; family Pseudomonadaceae; genus Pseudomonas; species Pseudomonas sp. PAMC 26793. The sequence continues at coordinate 344,830 of NZ_AMXG01000054.1, read as the reverse complement.
GGTTCAGGGACAGGCTCATGTTCCTGACTGAGCCCACATTGAAGTAGCGGGACGCGGACAGGTTCCAGCGCTGGGTATCGGGGCGGTTCCAATAGGTTTGCTTGTTGTAGCTGGCGTAGACGGTGGCCCCCAGGTCACGAAACTGTTTATTGACCGTTACCGTGTACAGCGCCTTCTTGCCGCCGATCGGCCGCCAGTGTTCATGGAACTCGTCGTCACGGTCGTACACGCCGCGTCCACCGAGTTCGTTGTTCATCCCGTAATGCTTGGCATCCAGGTACTCACTCATGCTCAAGTAGTTTTTCTCGGAGAACCGGTAGCCGGCGAAGGTCACCTGGCTGTCGTACTGCTCAAAGTTTTTCGAGTATTGAAGACGGTAGGATTTGCCCTTGAGTGTCTCGTTCCACAGGTGCGCACGGGACTCTGTCACGTCCAGAGAAAGTGCCCCCAACGCCAGCAGGTCACGCCCTACACCGGCAGACACGGCACGGTAGTTGTTATCCAGGATGCCGCCGCCCAGCAGCGACCAGCCATTGCTGATCCCCCAGGAGAACTCGCCGGTACTGAAAAAGGCACCGTCTTCGTGGTACTGAAGATTGGACGGTTGCCCGGCAGACACCTTGTAGCGAACGTGCCCAGGACGTGTCAGGTAGGGAACGCCCGCCGTGTCGATTTGGGATTTCTGCACCGTACCGTCTTGCTCTTCGACCCGCACATCCAGGGTGCCGGACACCGCGTCGTTAAGATCCTGGATACGAAAAGGTCCCGCCGCGACCAGGGTTTCATACAGCACACGCCCCTGCTGGCTGATGACCACCTTGGCATTGGTCTTGGCGACCCCGACCACTTCCGGCGCATAACCTCGCAGGTTGGGGGGCAGCTGGCTTTCATCCGACTTCAGCGCGGCACCGGTAAAACGGAAGCTGTCGAACAGGTCCGAATACAGGTAGTCCTCGCCCACCACCAGCCGCGCCTTGAGCGCAGGAAGGGCGCGATAAGCGTAGTAGCGACTCCACTCCAGGCGATTACGGGTGGCCGCCGCCTCGCGGTCTTTTTCAACTCGGCCTTGCCAGTCCGCCCGCAAGCGCCAGGCGCCGATATTGGCCCCGAGTGTGCCATTGCCACTGACGTCACTGCGGGTACCGTCGTGCCTGCGGTAACTGGACTGCGCGGTCATGTTGTAGTCAACCAGCAGTCCGGGCACCCCCTCATCCCAACGGGACGGCGGGTCCCAGTTGATGGCGCTGTATTCCAGATAGGCCTGGGGCAGGTTGATGTTCAGCGTGGAAGTGGCCAGGTCGGCACTGACTTCCATGCCCGGCAAGCCTTGGGGGTCCAGGCACTGTCCATTTTTCCACCACAGCAGTTTCACTGCCTCGGAGGCCTTCAGGCCCAACTGCTCGACAATAGCCGGCGCCAAACACGCCTGGCTGCCTTTGGGATCATTATCGGGTGGATAGAACGCTACTGATTGCTCAGTAATAGGCTGGTTATTTAACTGCACCACCATCGAATAGTTGCCGGGGAGGATAAACCCACTGCGCGCAAAACGAGACAAGTCGATATTGGTGCGATCACTCAGATCAAGGACGTCGGTATTGAACTCAATATCACCGGCTCCCATTGCAGTTCCTGCCAGAGACATCAACCCGCCAAATAGGCTGGGGCGCAGCGTAGTTATGATTTTCGACGCTTTCCACATGCAAACAACCCATCAATTCAGAAGTATTCCAACTTGAACTTCACTGCGGCACGGTGAGACCCGGCCAGCATCGGCACTCCGTTACCGACCGTGCGAAGCACGTAGTTAAGTGTCATGTCACCTTCAGCCACCGGCACCAGCGCCATCGGCACCCCTGGAACGCTCTCCTGACCGGCCGCGTCCCAGATATGAAAGGCAACGCCCTGCGAACCACCAAACACGGCAAAGGAGCGACCCTCTCTGTCCACAGGACCTTCGAAGGTCACGCGCAGGTGCTCCCAATCGGGCAGCGTTTGCCCCGGCCGTGTGGGATCGGGACGCGTCAATGAGCAATTGACCAACCGCAACTGGAAGGGCTGGACTTGCCCAATCCCCTCGCGCAACAGCCGGCCGATGGGTTCGGGTGGCACCTCGATGGTCTGATCGACCGTGGCCGTTTCCAGCCCGCAGGCCGAGTCAACGACCAATCCTCCCAGCGTGACGACCCCATCACCCTGCGCGAGCGTCTGTGCAAACGCCCAAGGGCTGAGGACCATCGTCAATGAAGAGGCAATAGCGAGACTTAAGACTGTTTTCACTTGGACCTCCGGCAGTTTTCCCCCGCCACCCCCAACGAGTGGCGGGGAAAAAACTTACTGATAAGCCAACGTGAAATTGGTGACTGCGCTGAAGTCGCCAGGAACGATGTCGCCCGTTGCCGCACCTTGTACGTAGGCGCCGAACTCCAGTGTGTTGTTACCGGCAACGATGGCCTGCGGATCGGTCGGGTTACCCAGCACAATCTGCTTGCCGCCATGGGTCATCATGATGCCGATGTTGCCAGCGCCACCGACGGTGCCGATCGCGCCCGGCACAGCGCTGGAGGGTGCAGCGGTGAAGGTGGTGGTGACGGTGTTGTCGGTAAGGCCGGTCAGGTCGCAGCCTTCAAGCTCGATCTTCACAGGGCGTGCGGTCGACTTGCCGCCGGTTTGCAGTTGATGTTTTGCGATAGCGCCCAGGGGAACGGTCTGGTCGACGGATTCAGGCTTGATGGAGCAAGCGCCCGAGTGCACCGACCCGGTAAAGGTAATGGTCCCATCCGCTGCCTGCGCAACGGACATCGAACCGGCCAGCAGACCCAGAGTTAACAGCGCAGTTTTCACTTTAGTATTCATTCGCAAACGCTCACACGTATCAAATATCAAAACGGACCCTGCCGCCATTGCGTGCAGGACTAATTAAACAAGCCGCCGAACTCACCCTTTGAACACATTGGAAAGTTTCTATTTTTTCCAACTAGTTGCATTGCAATTCAGGGAGTCGCTCAACGCCGGGCAATTATCCATTGTGATTCTGACGAGGAAAGCCGTCCGATTCGCTTAGTTACGTAGCCGTGTTACACCATGACACATAGGAAAATTATGGCACTTTGCCAAAACTTTAAAACCATCTGTAAGAAACAGACTACATGGCAATTAATGAGAATAGTTTAGTGGCGGATAGATCCGTAAGAATAGGATTACATTAACTGAAAAACAACAGTAATTACTCTGGCAAACCAACTAACGAATTTATGAATATTTCAAAAGTGAAGGGACGGCGGGCCGAGTGACCGTTCGTCCGGTCAGGTTGCCTTCCCATTAAGATATATCTTACGTTGTATCTAAACCAAACGAGAGCACCCGAAATGAGAGACCATCATTCACACCGCGACCACGGTGACAGCCGCGACGGCTTCGACAAACGCCCAGGCCGCGAGCGCGGCGGCCGTGGCCCACGGGTCTTTGCCCCCGGCGACCTGAAACTGCTGTTGCCGGCGCTGATCGCCGAACAACCGTGCCACGGCTACGATCTGATCCGCCGGATCGAAGCCCTGTTCGACGGCGCCTACAGCCCCAGCCCCGGCGTGATCTACCCCACGCTGACCTTTCTCGAAGAAAGCGAATTGATTACCGGCGATGCCGAAGACGGAAAAAAACGCTACACAATCACCGACGCCGGTCGTCTCTTCTTAAGCGAACAGGCGGTTGCCCTCGAAGGTATTCGCATGCGCATGGATGTGAGCAAACGTTCGCTGCGCGGCCAGGACCGTCCGCCGGAAATCCACGAGGCGGTGCATAACCTGCGCCACGCCTTGCATTCGCACCACGGGCGCTGGAGCCCGGAAGAAATTGTTCGTGTCGCGGCGCTGCTCAACGGCACCGCCCAAGCCATTGCCGACGGGAAAGCTCAATGAATACCCAAGCCATCCACCGCGTGACCCACGAAATCAAACGCCGCCGCCTCGAAGTGCTGCGGGTGGTCGACATCACCCCGCGCATGCGCCGCATCACCCTGGGCGGCCCGGAACTGGCGGGCTTTATCAGCCTGGGCAGTGACGATCACATCAAGCTGCTGTTCCCGCAGAACGCCGCCGAACAAGCGGCGCTGGACAGCCCCGACTTCAACCTGCGCGGCGATGGCCCGCAACCCGCCATGCGCGACTACACCCCACGCCGGTACGACCTGGACATCGGCGAGCTGGACATCGACTTCGTGCTGCACGGCGATGGCCCTGCCTCCACCTGGGCCGAGCAGGCCAAGGTCGGCCAGCACCTGCACATCGGCGGGCCCCGTGGCTCGATGATCGTGCCGGACATCTTCGACAGCTACCTGTTGATCGGCGATGAAACCGCGATCCCGGCCATCGCCCGGCGCCTGGACGAATTACCGGCGGGGCGCAAGGTATTGGCGGTGATCGAGATCGCCAATACGGCGGAACAGCAGCCGCTGCACAGCGCCGCCGAGGTGGAAGTGATCTGGGTGGTGCGCGGCCAGGATGACCTGCTCGAGACGGTGCAGAACCTGACGTTGCCGGGCGGTTCGCTGTACAGCTTTGTCGCCACCGAGAGCAAACTGTCGCGCCAGGTGCGGCGGGTGCTGCTGGACACCCACAACATCAATGAGGCATTCCTCAAGGCGGTGGGTTACTGGCAACAGTGATCCCTGTAGGAGCGAGCTTGCTCGCGAAGAACCCGAGAGCGCCGCGTTAAACCAGACACCCTGCGTTATCGTTAACGTTCTTCACGAGCAAGCTCGCTCCTACAGATTTTATCCAGCCCCACCACCGCCAAAGCAATCAGCACAAACCCCGCCAGAATCCCTCCGGCATTGATGAACACCTGTGGATAACCCAGCCTGTCCACGTCAATGAACGGGTACTGATACAACCCCCACACATACCCGCGCAACAACGCATACGCGAAGTACACCAACGGGTAAATCACCCACAGCCCGATGTGCTTGAGGCGCAGGCTGCCCTTGGGTACGCAGCAACACCAATACACGACAAACACCAACGGCATCACGTCGTGCAGCAGCTCGTCCGCCAAAAACTGCACCCCCGCTGGCTGCCACATGTGCCGCAGCAACAAGCTGTAGGCGAGGCTGACCACGACAATGCTCACGGCGATCCCGCTGCTGACCACGGGCCCGAGGAAGAACCGGCTCGCCGCGTTTGGCCGTTGTACCCAGGCGTGGGTCAACACCACCGCCACCAGGGTGTTGGTGAGCACGGTGAAGAAGCTGAAGAAATTCACCAGGCCCGGCAACAGGCTGGCGCCATCGATCCAGCGGAAGTAGAAAATGATGTACTGCTGCAGCGCCAGGCCAACCCAGCCGCCCAGGGCTGCCAGGCCGATAAGGTGACGTTTCACCTCAGTCCTCGACCGGTCGCTTGGTGCGCATCAACTTCACGTACAAACCTTCGACCTTCTCCCGCGCCCACGGCGTCTTGCGCAGGAACGACAGGCTCGACTTGATGCTCGGGTCACTGGAAAAACAGCGGATGTTGATGCGCTCGGCCAGGCCTTCCCATTGGTAATGGGCCACCAGCGCGGTGAGAACCTGTTCCAGAGTGACGCCGTGCAGTGGGTCTTTGTTTGTCGCGGTCATGCCGGGCCTTTTGCGAAAAGAAGAAAACGAAGCCGCGCACCTTAGCGGACGGGCCGTGCCGGTGGAAGCGTTGCCTTCACTATAGGCCACTGTTCGATCGTTCCCGCCCTCGTCGATCGTTCCCACGCTCTGCGTGGGAATGCCGAATTGGACGCTTTGCGTCCCGCGGTCGACGCAAATTTTAGCCCTGCGCAAGGGTGACGCAGAGCGTCACGGGATGCATTTCCACGCAGAGCGTGGGAACGATCAACGTGGGAGTGATGGAGCGGGGTTTGGGAAAGTTCCCCTTGGCAGGGAAAAAAGTGATGTTATATTGTAACAACAACTATCAAAGGGTATCGAATCCCTTACCGTTTTCAGCCTTCTCTTTTTTTGCCGTTTGCCAAGGAACGACCGATGTCCCTCTCTTCTCTCTGGCGCCTCACCCCGCTGGCCGCCGCCCTGTTGATCACCTCCCAGGCCAACGCCCTGGAGCTGCAACCCCAAGTCATCACCGGCAACCCGCTGGGCAGCGAAACCCTCGCCTCGCCCACCACCGTGCTGGAAGGCGATGACCTGACCCTGCAACAAAAAGGCAGCCTGGGTGAAACCCTGAACAAGCAGCCCGGCGTGTCGTCGTCGTACTTCGGCCCGGGGGCCAGCCGGCCGATCATTCGTGGCCAGGATGGCGACCGCATTCGCGTCCTGCGCAATGGTGTGGGCGCGCTGGATGCCTCGTCGCTGTCCTATGACCACGCCGTGCCGCTGGACCCGGTCAACGTCGACCGCATCGAGATCGTACGCGGCCCGGCCGCCCTGCTCTATGGCGGCAGTGCCATCGGCGGCGTGGTGAATACCTTCGACAACCGCATCCCCACCGAAGCCATCGAAGGCATCCATGGCGCCGGTGAATTGCGCTACGGCGGCGCCGACACCACCCGCAGCAGCGCCGGCAAACTGGAAGCCGGCAACGGCACCTTCGCCTTGCACCTGGACGCCAGTGCCCGGGAATTCAACGACCTGAAAATCCCCGGCTTCGCCCGCAGCCGCCACGCGCCGGAAAGCGAAGACGGTGAAGGCAAGAACGGCCGCCTGGGCAACAGCAGCGGGCGCCAGGATGGCGGCTCGGTCGGCGGTTCCTACACCTGGGACGACGGTTACGCCGGGCTGTCCTACAGCAACTACGAAAGCAACTACGGCTCCCCGGCCGAGCAGGACGTGCGCATCCGCATGAAGCAGGATCACTACGCCTTTGCGTCCGAGATCCGCAACCTGCAAGGCCCGTTCACCTCGGTCAAACTCGACGCCGGCTACACCGACTACAAGCATATGGAGATTGAAGGCGGCGAGACCGGCACCACCTTCAAGAACAAGGGCTACGAAGCCCGGGTTGAAGCGCGGCACCTGCCGATCGGCCCCTTCAACGGCGTGGTGGGCGCTCAGGTCAGCCGCAACGAATTCTCCGCCCTGGGTGAAGAAGCCTTCGTGCCGCAGACCGACACCAACGCCGGCGCGCTGTTTATCCTCGAAGAAATGCAGGCCACCGAGCGCCTCAAGCTGAGCCTCGGTGGACGCCTGGAACACACCAACGTCGACCCCGACGGCAAAGGCAACGCGCGCTTCGCCAATGCCAACAAGTCTGCCGACTTCACCGCCGGCAGCCTGTCGTCTGGCGCGGTGTACACCCTCACGCCAATCTGGTCCCTGGCCGCCACCCTCGGCTACACCGAACGCGCCCCGACGTTCTACGAGCTGTATGCCAACGGCGCCCACGTCGCCACCGGTACCTACGAACTGGGCGACGCCAACCTGTCGAAAGAAAAGGCCGTGTCCAGCGACCTGGCACTGCGCTTCGACAACGGCACCCACAAGGGCAGCTTCGGCGTGTTCTACAGCCACTTCTCCAACTACATCGGCCTGCTGGGCAGCGGTCGCACCTTGAATGACGAAGGCGAGGAAGATGCCGGCGGCATTCCTGAGTACAAATACTCCGGCGTGCGTGCGCGTTTCGCAGGATTTGAAGCCCAGGATCACATCAAGCTGGGGGAAGGTGCCTACGGCAAGTTCGCGTTGGAACTGTCCGGCGACTACACCCGCGCTACCAACATGGACACGGGTGAAGCGTTGCCACGGATTGCGCCGTTGCGTTTGAACAGCGGCCTGTTGTGGGAACTGGATCGCTGGCAGGCGCGGATTGACGTTGAACACGCGGCGGGCCAAGGCCGGGTGCCGGACAACGAAAGCGGCACCGATGGCTACACCACCCTGGGCGCCAGCGCTGGCTACCGCTTCAATGTGGGCGGCAGCCAGTGGCTGGCGTTCGTCAACGGCGAGAACCTGACGAACCAGACCATGCGCTATGCCAGCTCGATCCTGCGAGACATCGCCCCGGCGCCGGGGCGAAGTGTGCAGGTGGGCTTGCGCACCACCTTCTAACGGACTGCACTCGGTTAAAACTGTGGGAGCGGGCTTGCTCGCGAAAGCGCAGTGTCAGTCAATACAGGTGTGACTGACCCACCGTCTTCGCGAGCAAGCCCGCTCCCACCTTGACTATGCCCACTTCGAACAGGTTGTGGGGTTAGTACCGCGCATCCACGGGCTTCCCCCCCTTCGGCCAGTCCTTCACCTTGTCCGGGAAATCCGGACGAGGTTGTTGGGAGAAGTACGCCGCCACATCCACCGCCTCCTGATCCGACAAACCACCCTGCCCCAACGGGAATTTCTCGTGGAAGCCAATCGGCATGTTGCGTTTCACGAACGCCGCCGCCGTGTACAGCCGCGCCATCCCCGCCCCGATATTGAACGATTGCTCGCCCCACAACGGCGGGTACACCCGTTCGCCATCCGCCCGCGTCAACCCCTGGCCATTGTCGCCATGGCACACCGCGCACTGCTTGACGTAGACCTGCTTGCCATTCTCCAGGTCCGGCTTGATCGCAGGGTCGACCTTGCCCACCCCACGCCCGGCGACTTTATCTTCGGGCTGGGTGTTGTTTTTCATCCAGTCGAAGTACGCCACCATCGCCTGCATATCCGCCGATTCCGGCGGCAGTGGCTTGCCATTCATCGAACGCCGGAAGCAGCCGTTGATCCGCTCCTCCAGGCTCACCACCTTGCCCGCACGCGGCGCATAGCTCGGGAAGAACGCCGAGACACCCACAAACGGCGAACCGTCCGCCACGGTGCCGGCGTTGAGATGGCAACTGGTGCAGTTCAAGGCATTGCCCACGTTGTTCGGCAGCAGCTCCTTGGTCTGCAGGTGCAGGCGCATTCCACGCACCACCTGATCAGCATTCGGCGCCGCCAACAGCTCAGCCAGGCGCGGGGTTTCGAACGCTGACGAATCGGTGGTGACCGGGTTGAGCTGACCACGCATTTTCTTCACTTGGGCAGCACTGATAGGCGTGCCCTCGTTACCCCAACTGCTGCGTACAAAACTGAGGATTTCAGCGATTTCCTGATCCGCCAACCGGGCAAACCCAGGCATGGTGTAGACCCGTGGATGGGTTGCGGTCTCAGCCGTTTCCCACCCCGTCAGCGTGATATGCAGCAATGAAGTCGGGTTGTTCGAGGCAACACCCGGGTTGCCGGCCAACTGCGGAAACAGCCCTTTCACCCCGCCGCCGTCGCTGCGGTGGCAATCACTGCAAAACTGCATGTAACCCAGGCCGCCACGGCTGGTGAACAGGTCCTTGGGCGGTGCAGCAGGTTCTTGGGCCACGGCGGGCATCGGCAGGTCATCCTTGCCCGGTGGCAAGGATTTCAAATAGGTCGCGATGGCCGTCAAGTCAGCGTCAGTGAAATGCTGGGTACTGTGATGAATCACATCAGCCATGTTCCCCGAGACCGTGGCAAAGCGGTTCTGCCCGGTCTTGAGCAATTGCACGGTGTCGTCCACCGTCCACAGGTTGCGCAGGCTCAAGGCGCGCCAGTGTTCGACAGTCTCACCGGCCAGGTAATGCCGGCCGCTACGACCGGCATCGCTCATGGCTTTCTCCTGGAAGGCGATGCCACGCGGGGTGTGGCAAGAGCCGCAATGGCCCAGGCCCTGAACCAGGTAGGCGCCCCGGTTAAGCACTTCATCCTTCGCCAGGTCAGGCACGAACGGTTGCTTGTCGAGGAACGCAAAGTTCCACAACGCCAGGCCCCAGCGCTGGTTGAACGGGAAGCCCATCTCCGCGTCCAGGTTGGGTTTGTTCACCGCTTCCACGCCCTGCATCAGGTAGGCGAACAGGGCGCGCATATCGCCTTCGCTCATCTTCGCGTAGGACGGGTACGGCATCGCCGGGTACAGGTTCTGCCCGGCCGGCGTCACGCCTTCACGCATCACCCGGTCGAACTGCTCGAAGGTGTACTGGCCGATGCCGGTGTCGCGGTCGGGGGTGATGTTGCTCGAATAGATCGTGCCCATTGGCGTGCTCAGTTCAAGCCCGCCGGCCATGTGCGCGCCTTGCTTGGCGGTGTGGCAGGCGATGCAGTCGCCCAGTTGGGCAACGTATTTGCCCTGTTCGATCAGCGAGGGGTCGGCTTCGTTGGCGTGCAGGGGAAGGGAAAGGCACAGCACCACCCCCACAAGGCCCAGACGTGACAGGGGAAAAATCATCGCACTATTCCTTTAATAACCCGGCGTGGGGCGGTCCCCTCGGCGCAGGTCTGCAATCGTTTTTATTGGGTCATCAGGCAGATAACCGGGGCATGGTCAGCCCCAGCTTCGTTGTAGCGGATTTTTTGCGCACGGCCCTTGATGTGGATCAGGCGCCATGTTCTACAGTGGAACTGAAATCGACTAATTGACGCGGGCATCGATGTCGGCGAGGAGAGCAAGGATGCGTTATTCACCCTTTGTGGGGCGCATTGGCGGCGAATCCGTCAGTGCCTGGGATATTCACTACGCCGCCGCCGAAGCTCAACTGCGTGGCGAAGACGTGATTGTGCTCAGTGTCGGCGACCCGGACTTCGCCACACACAGCGCGATCTGTGAAACCGCCGTCGACGCCCTGCGCGCCGGCGACACCCACTACACCCATGTGCTCGGCCGCCCGAAACTGCGGGAGGCCATCGCCGCACGGCAGAGCCTGCTGCAAGGGATTGCGGTGCACGCCGACAATATCGCCCTGGTCGCCGGCGCGCAGAATGGTCTGTTCGCGGCCTGCTTGTGCCTGTTCAGCCACGGCGATGAAGTGCTGGTGCCAGAGCCGATGTACCTGACCTACGAAGCCTGCGTCCATGCCTCGGGGGCTCGTATTACAACCGTCGAGCAACCAGCCGCCAATGGCTTTCGCCTGACCCGTAGCGCGCTGCAAGCGGCCATTACCGACAAGACCCGAGGCATCGCCCTCGCTACACCGTGCAACCCCACCGGCAACGTCTACTGCCGCGAAGAGCTGGAAGCCGTCGCCGAAGTGGCACGCACACATGACCTGTGGGTGATTTGCGATGAAGTGTATGGGCAGCTCATCTATGACGATCAACACCTGAGCATCAGCGCGCTACCTGGCATGGCCGAGCGGACGGTGGTGCTCAACAGCCTGTCGAAAAGCCACGCCATGACTGGCTGGCGGGTAGGCTGGGTGGCCGGTCCGCCCACGTTGATCAGCCATCTGGAGAACTTGCTGCTGTGCATGATTTACGGCCTTCCAGGGTTTATCCAGGCGGCGGCGATCAAGGCACTGGAGCTGGATGAGGCCGTGGTCAGCGATGCCCGCGCGGTGTATCGGCGCCGGCGTGACCTGGTGGTGAGCGAGTTGAGCGCGATCCGCGAGTTGGACTGCCGAGTCCCCCAGGCGGGCATGTTCATGCTGGTGGACGTACGCCGCACCGGACTCACGGGCCGGGAGTTCGCCTGGCAACTGTATCGCCAGACCGGCGTATCGGTGCTTGACGCCCAAGCCTTTGGCCCCAGCGCCGAAGGGTTTGTGCGGGTTTCGTTTACTGTCGCCGATGACATCCTCAGGGAGGCTTGCCGACGCATTGCCGGTTTCGTCGAAGGGCTTGGGGCCAACGCCGCGCCTTTACGTGATCGCCGATAACGGGCATAACACGCCCTTTGCCCCGTTCGAAGGACTGCCATGTCTCAAGGATTGACCTATCGCCAGGCGCACCTGGATGACCTGCACACCCTCTGCGTGCTGGGCCAGCCGCTGAACCGCCTGCACCACCAGGAACGGCCCGATATCTACCGTGACGCCACCGATCAGGTGGAGCGCGACCAGTCCCATTGGCGGCCCTGCCTCACCAGCCGGGTTCAGGCGGTGTTTCTTGCCGAGCTGCAGGGCGCGGGCGTGGGGTTTATCACCGCGCAAATCATCGAGACCGCAAGCCCCTTGCTGCAACCGCTGCGCGTCGCGCGGATCGGCTCGATCTGCGTGCTGGAGGCCCAGCGTGGCCAGGGCATTGGCCGTGAACTGATGGCGCTCGCCGAATGCTGGGCCATCCGCCAGGGCGCCGGGGATTTGCGCCTGACCGTCTGGGCCTTCAACGAACCGGCGCAACGGCTGTACGAGGAATTGGGCTACGAAAAACGCGCCTTCGAAATGGGCAAGCGCCTCGGTTAAATCGATGGACAGACCACGCGCAGCCCGGCGAATATCGACGCCCAACTTCATCAGGCACGGACGCTGACCATGCTCGACATTCTTCAGGGCACGCCCCTTTGGGTGTACGCCGTTTATCTATGGATCTGCTGGTACGGGATCAAAGCCACCCGCGGCAGCCGCGAAAACCACCGGTCACTGATGTTCCTGCCGGTGGTGCTGGTGATCTGGTCGCTGCTGTCCATTGAGCATTCAACGCTGTCGATCGGCTGCTGGCTGGGCGGTGCGGCGGTGGGCAGCCTATTGGCGATGGCGATGTTCGCGGCCAAAGGTGCACGCCTCGATGGCAACACGCTGGTGCTGCCCGGCACCTGGAAAATCCTGCTGATCTCCCAACTGTTCTTCGCCGTGAAGTATTACCTCGGATACCAGCACGCCGTGCACCCGTTGCTGTCGAGCACCGCGCCAATGCTGGCCCTGGCAGGCGGGGCTTCGGGTTTTACTGTTGGGCTGTTTTGCGGACGGGCGATCAAGCTGCAGCGGGCGTTGGCGTCATTCAACCGCGATGAGGGCATTGTGCTGCCTTGACCTGATCCCCCTCCCCGCTGAAAATGCGCGACGCTTTTCCCGTCTCCCCGTTTACTGAAGTAGTGAAATTTCAATGTCTGATTCCCGCACCGAAGAATCCGTAGTCGCCTTGCAGTCCAAAGCTGAATACGAAAACGCCATCAATCTTTCACAGCACGTGCCGGCGGCCAAGACCATCAGTGAAATGGTGCTGGACGCGTTCCACACCTCCAAGGAAAGCGACCAGATCCGCGAGCTGCGCGTGGCCATCCGCCAGGCCCACGATGCCTTCGACGACGACAAGGCCTACGACCTGATGGGCGAGCTCAAGCAGCTCAAGGACGCCGAAGCCGCCGACAACGCCGCCCTGGAAGACCTGAACACCAAGTTCTCCATCAGCCGCATCCTGTCCAGCTTCAAGGACGACCCGGAGTTCCAGGAACTGGTCTACGGCCTGGCCCTCAAGGTGCTGAACCAGACCCACCAGGCCATCAGCAACCCGAGCACCGGCAAAGGCAAGGCTTCCCGCCCGAAGAAGGAAATGGAAGTGTTCGCCATCAGCAAGGACGGCATCAGCGTCACCCTGCCGATGCGTTCGCCGCGCTCCAAGCCGAACGTGGACCGTGAGGCGTTTGAATTCCTCGGCTTTACCTTTGTCGGTGAAGGTGATGAGGCGGAACTTGAGGTTGAAACCTTTGTGGATAACTCGGGCGCCGAGCAGCCACTGACGCGTAAAAGCATCATTACTGCATTGCAGCAGCAAACCGCATTTGATGGCTACAGCATCGCGTAGGAGCTGTCGAGCGCCAGCGAGGCTGCGATGGCAGCAACATAGCAATCGCGCCAGACACAGGCATCGCGTCGCGCCTGACGCAGCCTCGCTTAAGCTCGACAGCTGCTACATAAGATTTGAGGCATGAAAAAGCCCCGCCTTCATTAGAAGGCGGGGCTTTTTCTGGTAACCATCACACAGCAGAAAGACGATCAACCATATCCGGGAATTTTTCCACCAGTCTGATCAGGAGTGCTGCCTGGGCATTGGGCTTTGACTTGTCTTGTTCCCAGTTCTTCAACGTACCGGGGCTAGTCCGTATGCTTCTGGCGAATACAGACTGTGACATATGCAGCTTATCCCGCAATGCCACAATTTCCTGGGCGGAGACCTCAGGGGCGGGCTTATCTTCGATAGTGCTTTGCCGAAGGGTAATCTTGCCTTCGCGCTGTGCGGCCATTTCGCTAACGCCCTGCATCAACTCTGCAAACAGATCGCGCTTTTTCATGGGGTACCTCGTGCTTTCAACTCGGCCTCTATGGCCTTCTTAAGTGCCTTCTCCTGGTCGGCAGTCAAATTTTCAAGTTCGTCCTTGTTGTATATTGCAAACATCCAAAAATGGCCATCATGGGTAAGCCAATAGGAGATGACACGTAGGCCACCTCGCTTACCTTTTCCTCGCTTTCCATCAGACCATCTCATTTTTCGAAACCCACCTGTACGGGGCATTACATCGCCCGCAGATGGGTTCAACGGCATCTCGTTTTGGAGAGCTCGATACTCATCGTCCGTTAGGTAATTGCCTACGGTGGCAGTAAAGGACGAGGTTTCGAAGAAAATAGATCTCACGCGGCAAAGTGTAGGCAACTTGCCTATACTTTTAGAAACCGGAAATTATCTTTCTGATGAACTGCACCGGCGGCCTCGCGGAGGCCTATCGAAGTAAAAGCCCCGTACTTCATACCGAAGGCGGGGCTTTTTCGTTTCTGGCTAGTTGGAATGAAAACGCCGGTTCAACGCGATCCGCTTGGCCTCCACTTCCCGCAAGTGTTTGTGGTGACGCCGCCACAGCACCAGCACGATGATCAGCACCAGCAACACCAGGCCACCGCCCCACAGCAGATACGGCATCGCCGTGATCAACAATGGCGCGTCCCCACCGCGACGCAGGCTCGTCACTTCTTCGAAACTGACGCTCAGCGCCGGGTTGCCGAAGGTTTGCAGGCTGTAGTTGGCGATGGCGGCGATTTGCGCGTCGTTCAGGTCGCCACCCAAAGCCGGCATGTTCACTGCGCCGTCGGCACCTTTACGGTCGATGCCCGCAATGATCGCCATCACCAGGTTGTTGGCCTGGTTGCCGTTGAGCGCGGTGTTGAGGCTCAGGGACGGGTAGAACTTGTCCGCCGAGCCCTGTCCATCGCGGCCGTGGCAGCTGGAGCAGGCCGAGTTGTAGAGGCGTGCGCCATCCAGGCCAGTGGCATCGGCCAGTGAGGATTGATCGCCCTGGCCGGTTTCCAGGGCGCTCATGTCCACCGGCTTGACGTCGCGCACAATCCGCTCGGTCTGCCCGGGATCGCGGATCGGCGGCACGCTGTGCAGGTAGGCGGCCATGGCGTGCAGGTCGCTGTCGCTGAGGAAGCGGAAGCTGTTTTCCACGGCTTCGGCCATACCGCCCGCCGCTTGGGCCTTGTCGGCGAGGTGACCGTTTTTCAGGAAGTTGACCAGGTCGTCCTCGCTCCAGTCCCCCAGGCCACTGACCTTGTCGGAGGTGATGTTGGGTGCGACCCAGCCACCCAGTTTGGCGCCGGCCAGGTACTGGCCGTTGTCCTCGGACATCAAGGCATTACGTGGGGTGTGGCAGGCGCCGCAGTGGGCGAGGTTGTCCACCAGGTATTGGCCACGGCTGACCTGTTCGGTGGCGCCGGGCTTGGGCACAAAACCCTGGCTGTCGAGGAACACCAGGTTCCAGCCGAACATCAGTTGGCGGATGTTGAACGGGAACGCCAGGTGCGTTTGCGGTACCGGCTGGTCCACGGCTTTGACGCCCTGTTGCAGGTACACGTACAAGGCGTGGATGTCGTCATCACTCATGCCTTGGTACGAGGTGTAAGGCATCGCCGGGTACAGGTGCTGGCCCTTGGCGTTGATGCCTTTGCGCAAGGCGTCCGCCAGTTGTTGCTCGGTGTAGTCGCCGATGCCGTAGGCCTTGGACGGGGTGATGTTGCTGGAGATGATCTTGCCCATGGGCGAGTCGATCACATACCCGCCGGCCAGCGGCGCGCCACCGTTTTCGGCGGTGCGGTGACAGGCTTCGCAATCGCCGGCACGGGCGACATAGGCACCCTTCTCGATCAGCGCATCGGTGTCTTCAGCGGCAAACACCGGCAACGCGGTGAGCAGCAAGGCCAGCAGCGGAAACTTAAGCAATCCCATGACCTAGACCTCCCGCGCAATGATGTCGGCCATACGGATACTCAGCGCCACGCCGGCCAGGGTCGGGTTGATGGTGCCGGAGGCCGGGATCACCCCGGTGGTGGCGAGAAACAGGTTGGCGTGGTCGTGGGTGCGGCACTCGTGGTTGACCACCGAGTCCTTGGGGTTGGCGCCCATGATCACGGTGCCCATCAGGTGGTCGCGGTTCTGGTAGCCGGTGTTGTCTTCCACCACCGTGCCGCCCATCAGCTGCACGAAGTGCGCATAGTCCTCGGTAACGCCGGCCTTGGCCGCCTTCACGTAGTCGCCCACCTCGTAGTTGACCACCAGCATCGGAATGCCCAGGGCGTCCTTGCGGGTGCGGCTCGGGCGCACGGTGTTGGTCGAAAGCGGCAGGGTTTCATACACGGTAGAGACGTCGACCCAACGCGCCGCGTCGTGGCGGATGCGTTCGTCCAGCTCCTTGCCGTACACGCCCTGGGCGATCAGCCGCTTGGCCACGGCGATGTTCGGCACGTTGTTGGAGATCGAGTGTTTGACCGACGCCCGTTCCTTGCGGAATTCGCCGTCGCGGCGATTGAATATCCCGCCCTGCTGCACTGCCCCGCGTCCCGGCCACAACGGCTCGTCGGCGATAAATTGCAGGCCTTGGCCAGTGTGGTCCATCAGGTTGCGACCGACCTGGTCGGAGGAGTTGGCCGCCTCGGAAATCAACAGCAGCTTGGGGGTTTCCAGGCCGTGGGCAGCAACGATGAAGTACTTGGCGGTGAGCCGCACATCGGCGCCGGTGGAGCTGCGGTAATGGATGGCGACGATCTTGTTGTCCGCGCCTTTTTCCAGCTTGTAGGCGGTGGCGTCGGTGATCAGCTTGGCGCCGGCCTGTTCCGCGTGACGGGCGTGCACATCGCCGCTGTACATCGCACCGATGGGGCAGACCGGCATGCAGTTGTTGTTGCCGCTGCACGCCGGCCGCCCGTCGTAGGGTTCGGTGGCGCGACCATTGGGCTCATGGATAAAGTGATAACCGGCCGGGGCCATGCGTTCACGCAGGCGCTGGAACAGGTAGGTATCGCCTTCAGGCGCCATCGGATAGGGGCTTGAGCGCGGTGGGAAAGCGCCGCCGCCCTGCCCGCTCTGGTCCTGGGTGTCACTGCCGCACACGCCCAGGGCAATTTCCGCACGTACGTAATAGGGTTCCAGCTCGCTGTATTCCAGGGGCCAGTCGCGACCTACTCCGTAGAGCGTCTTGAGCTTCATATCGTTGGGCAAATAACGCCAGCACGCCGCCGCCCAGTGCCAGGTGGTACCGCCCACCAGTTTCAACATACCGGGGCGGAACTCTAAAGAACCGGTGTTCTCGATGTATTGCTCATCATAAGAATGATGGGCCCACGGCTCATTGGGATAGGGTGAGTTGTAATTGCCCTTGTTCGACGAATTACGGAAGTTCTCGACTATCTTCCAGCGGGGAATATGTTCACCCGCTTCCAGAATAATCACTGACTTGCCGAGTTTGGCCAATTCAAAGGCTGCGTTACTGCCTAATGCGCCGGAGCCAACCACGATGACATCGGCGTCAAAATCCTGATTCATAAAAGTGCCTTGTCTTAGTCGTTGGCCAGCGTGGCCGGAGGATTAACCCAATAATTGGTTTTTCCCCGGGAGTACGTCGGGATCACCGTGGCGTCCGCGGTCGGCTGGTAGGCCAGCGCGCCGGTGAAGGTCACCAGCCGCGTGCCGTCGGTGGCGCGCAGGGACACCGGCGTGCCGGTGTAGCCCAGGTACCAGGCGGAGACGATTTTCTGCGTCGTATCCTTGACCACCGGGTCGCGATAGAACGGGCTGCCGGACAACTGGCCGACGCTACGCAAGTGATGTTGGCCAACCTTGCTCCACAAGGCTTTCATCTTCTGCGGGAACTCGGGGTCGTTCTGGGTGCACTGGGCCAGGATGCGCAAGGACAAGGTGGCATCCACGCTCGGGCGTTCGAGGAGGAACATCGACAATTGGCGGAAGGATTCGATGTCGTCGCTGGCGGCACTGCTGACTTCCTGCGCCAACGCAACACCGGCCCACAGCGGGGCAAACAGGCCGGCACCGGTCAAGGCTGCGCCTGAATACAGGAGTTTTCTTCGGGTTATCACGGGATATCTCCTCATGAGTCGAACCACTATCGGCGCACGGGCCAAGTTCGACTTCACTGCAAAAGGCTGAGTACTTCGTTCACGGAGGTTGAACGGACTTTAAGAGCCCTTTTTATAACTGCCAGGAGAACGCCAAGCTGTCATGCAGCTTGTTAATTATGGAGATGAGCAATAACGCGACCATCTATAACAGCCGGTTAAACACCGTACAGCAATTCATCCCGCACTAACATGAAACATCCATTTGGATGTTTGCTCAGTCGTGCAGGTAATCCGCAAGTGGATACCTCGCGCACAAGGTTTGGGCCTGCAAACGCAGGGATTCCCGGGCATCGGGATCCAGGGTGAACTTATGCTCGTTGAGGGGCGTGACCGCGTCGAGGATTCGGCACACCAGATCAACCACCTGGCGGCATCCGTGGGCGTCCAGGTGGCGTTGCGCCAGGGAGCCGGTGCCGATACACAACCCGCCAGCGACGAATGACGGTCGAGTCTCTCCCGGTGCACGGTGCTTATCCACGATGATGCCGCACTGCTCCAGCGCCGCCTGGGCGATGGAGCCGGTGATGCCGCCACGCAAGCGGATCAGCACCGAGTGGTTTTCACTGCGTCCGCCCACCACCTCGTAGTCGCAGGCCTGAAACGCGTTGGCCAGTTCGTCGGCCGTCATGCGAACCCGCGCCATCCAGGCGTCGAAATCTGCTGACATGGCGTAGCCGAACGCCGCCGCTTTTGCCGCGATCATGTTGAAGGCCGGCGCGCCCTGCATCCGTGGGAACACGGCTTGATCGAGGAGTCGACTGAAGGTGGTCTTAAGGCCAGGCACCTTGGTTTCAGCATCGCGACCGGAAAGGATCAGGCCGCCACGCGGGCCACCCAGTTGCTTGTGAGTGCACAGCGTGGTGACGTGGGCCGCATCGATCGGGCTCGGATGACGCCCAGTGGCGATCAGGCCGGCGATGCTCGAAATGTCCGCCAGCAGGATCGACCCGGCTTCGTCGGCAATCCCGCGGAACCGTTCGAAATCGATGACGTGCGAGTAGGCCGTCGCGCCGCAGATAATCACACGCGGGCGATGGGCCAGCGCCAGTGTGCGCACCTGTTCGTAGTCGATCAGGCCCTTGGAGGTGGTGCCGTACCTGAGCGCCTTGTAGTACGCCCCGGTAAACGCCACAGGGCTGCCATGGCTGAAGTGCCCGCCGTGATCGGTGGCCATGCCGAGCACGGTATCTCCCGGCTCCAGCAAGGCCGCCAGCACCTGGTAGTTGGCGGTCGACCCCGAGTGTGATTGCACGCCGGCGTAGTGCGCACCGAACAGCTCGCGCGCTCGGCGGATAGCCAGGGCTTCAACCCGGTCGGCGTTCTCGCACCCGGCATGATGACGCCAGCCAAGGGCGCCCTCGGCGGTCACATTGACCAGCAGCGAGGCGGACGCCGCCAGGATGTGCGGTTTCACGGCACAGGACGAAGCGGCCAGTGAGAGGGTCTGGTGTTGGCGCGTGACTTCCGCATCCAGTAGCCCCGCCAGCTCTGCGTCTTCTGCACGTAGATCCGCCAGCCCTCGTTGCAGCAGGCCGGCTTGGTGGGTAAGTGGTTGCGTGTTGACTGTCATAGTCGTGTGTTCCTTCCCTGAAAATCCCGTTCGCCTTTCCGTTGGGCGCAGGGCAATTAAGCAGAAAAATGAACATTTTCCAAATTAAATGATTCTTTTTGGCCGAGCACAGGGGACAGCACCCGCTCTGCCAAGCCTGAATGCTGCCCAGTCGCCAAAAAACTGATCACGGTCTTTATTCTTGCGGCGGGCGCATGCAACACTTCGCGCCGCGGCGAAGCACGCACCCCAGCGAAACATGGACGCTCTGTGTAAAACATAAGGAAGTGGTGGGCATTTGATTCATAGAAAAGAACGCACCGAGTATTTGAAGAGCAATATCAAATACCTGATCAAAAGCCGCGGAGAGACGCAGCTGTCGTTGTGCAGCGCGGCAGGCCTGACCAGAACCACGATCTACAACATTCTGGAAGGCAAGGTCGTCAACGTACAGCAGTCCACCATCCGCAAGATCTCGGATTTCTTTGGCGTGTCCTATGAAGAAATCGAGACCCTCAACTTTGAAGAAAAAGAGATCATCGACAGCAGTATTTCCCCCCAGGGCAATATGAACCCTGCCGCCCTGCCGATCATCAAGGAAAGTCTGGTGATCGCGTGCATGGACAAGCGCATTGGCGAACTCGCCACGCTGTACCCGCTGACCTACTACTTCGGCACTTCCTACAACTTGATTGCGGTGTTGCTGGAGCATGCCATTGCCGGCGTCAACGAGCCGGGGGATTTGTTGATCGTGCAGAAAGGCACGTCGAGCGACGACAAGGAAAAGTTGGTGTACGACAGGCTCGGCAAAAAACTATTTATCACGGATGAAGCGTGTGTCAGCTCGGATCGTATCTGTGTGGTGGGAGATATCATCGAGGAGCGCTTCAATGACAACGTATGAGCACGAAGTCGAGAACAGCAAATATAAATTGCTGGGTTTTGAAAATGATAAAAGCCTGGCGGTGATCATGGTGATCGCCACGGGCAAGATCATTCGGATCAAGCTGAGCGAAGTGCTGAACAGCGAAATCATGGACAATTTAAACAAAATGGAAGTCAAGAACATGTACAAGAAGTTCTATTCACAGGGCGGCGCGCTCACCGCCTACGACATCAACGACCGTAACGAGAACTCATGGATGATTTATATCATCCTGAACCTGCTGCTCTTTACGTTCTATATCTTCACCAGCATTGCCGCGACCAAACCTATCTACCTGGAGTCACTGGGCATCATCGTCACACCGGGCACGTTTCTCTACCCGCTGACGTTTTTGATCGTGGACTTGCTCAACGAGCAGTTCGGCCTGCGGCTGGCGAGACGGGCCATCCTGTTTGCGTTTGCCAGTAACGCGATGATCATCATCCTGCTCTACGGCTCGACCTTCCTCCCCGGCTTGCCCGGCTGGAAGCTCGACGGGCCGTATAACGACGTGATCATCCAGGTGTCGTCGGTGTTGATCGCGTCCTCGGTCTCGTTCCTGGTGTCGGAGAACATCAACTCGTACCTGCTGTGCAAGATCAAGGAGCTGACCAATTCCAGGTACCTGTTCCTGCGGATTTTCCTGAGTACGTTCTTCGCGGTGATTATCGACAGCTTCCTGTTCTGCTTCATCGCGTTCTACGGCGCGATGCAGACCAGCGACATCCTGAACATGATCTACGTGCAGATCGCGATCAAAGTCTGCTTTGCCTTCTTCAATATCCTGCCCGCCTATGGCGCCCGCTCGCTGTTCAAGCGCTACATCACGGGCGATAACCAGGCCCAACCGCACGCCAACTGATGATCGTTCCCACGCTCTGCGTGGGAATGCCGCGTTGGACGCTCCGCGCCCGCCTTTGTGACGCGGAGCGTCACGGGATGCATTCCCACGCGGAGCGTGGGAACGATCGACAGGTCTGCTTTGCCTTCCTATGGCGCCCGCTCGCTGTTCAAGCGCTACATCACGGGCGATAACCAGACCCAACCGCACGCCAGCTGATGATCGTTCCCACGCTCTGCGTGGGAATGCCGCGTTGGACGCTCCGCGTCCGCCTTTGTGACGCGGAGCGTCACGGGATGCATTCCCACGCGGAGCGTGGGAACGATCTACATCACGCCAGTTTGCTTTTCAGGCTCTGCATGACGGCGGCCTTGTTTTCCAGGTAGTCGTTCAGGCCCCGCGCGCGAAGGTTGCACGCATCACAGTTGCCGCAGCCCGTGCCGATAATGCCGTTGTAGCAGGTCAGGGTCTGGTTGCGGATCAAGTCCAGCTGGTGGTGATAGTCCGCCAGGGCCCAGGTCTCGGCCTTGTTCAGCCACATCAGCGGCGTTTCAAGGCGCACGTCGTATTCCATGCCCAACTGAAGCGCTTTATTCAGCGCCTTGACGAACTCGTCCCGGCAATCGGGATAGCCGGAGAAGTCGGTTTCACACACGCCGGTGATCACCGTTTCCGCCTTGACCTGATAGGCGTAGATCGCCGCCAGGGTCAAAAACAGAATGTTCCTGCCCGGCACAAAGGTGCTCGGCAAACTCTCGCCTGAGCTGTTCACCGTGGGTACCGGAATGTTGTCACGGGTCAGGCTGCTGATGGCCAGCTCGTTCAACAGGGACACGTCCATCACCTTGTGAACGGTGGCACCCAGCTGTTTTGCGAGCTTCTGTGCGACTTCGATTTCCGCCACATGACGCTGGCCATAATCAAAGGTTATGCAGTGCACTTCGTCATACAGCGGCAGTGCCTGGATCAGGCAGGTTGTCGAGTCCTGCCCACCACTGAATACGATAACGGCTTTTTTACTCATCACGCTGCTTCCTGCATTTGTAAGATTTGGCATAGTTTAAAGGCCCCTCAATAAAAAACCCCGCGCTTCTTTCGAAGGCGGGGTTTTTTACTGCTTGATCACTCAGTGAGCGTACGTCAGCAGTAACTCTTTCGGCACCTGGAAATCCAGGGACATCATCACGCTCAAGGCGGTGATGGTGAAGATCGAGAAGACGAACAGCTTGCGTGCCCAGACGGTGTCATCCACCGCCTTGTAGCCGGTCCAGGCCATGTACAACCAGTACATGCCCATGGCGGCGGCAACGGCGAGGTAGCTCATGCCGGCGTAGCCACTGAAGGTCAACATCAAGGTCGCCACGAGGAAGGCCAGGATGTAGAGCAGGATGTGTTTCTTGGCGACCTTGATGCCACGCTTGACCGGCAGAACCGGAATCGAGGCAGCCAGGTAGTCGTTGAAGCGGAAGATCGCGATGGCATAGGAGTGCGGCATCTGCCACAGGCTGAACATCACCAGCAGCACCAGCGCGGCCATGTCGAAGCTATTGGTCACAGCCACATAACCAATCACCGGCGGCATCGCCCCCGACAGACTGCCCACCAGCGTGCCGTGAACCGACTTGCGCTTGAGGTACAGGCTGTAGAAGCCGACGTAGATGACAAAGCCGATCACGGCAAACAGCGCCGCCAGCGGGTTGGCCACCTTGTACAACAACACCACGCCGGCGATACCCAAAACGGTCGCGAAGATCAGTGCCAGCTTCAGGGAGATAAGGCCCTGGACCAGCACACGATTCTTGGTGCGTTCCATCTTGATGTCGATATCGCGGTCGATGCAGTTGTTGAATACACAACCGGAAGCTACCACCAGGGACGTGCCGATCATCGCTGCCAGGAAAATGGCCAGATCGACATGCCCCTTGGAGGCCAGGAAGAAACCGCCTGCCACAGAAAGCACGTTACCGAAAATGATCCCCGGTTTGGTGATTTGGATAAAGTGCTTAAGCGACATCGGGTCTTACCTCACTTCGCCATCATGAACGTATGGATGCTGAACATGATCCATACCGACAGGCCAACCAGCAGGAGGATCACCAAGCCTGCGAACACGAACGCAATCACGTTATCGCGCTGAGCCTTCGAGCGGTCCAGGTGCAGGAAGTACACCAGGTGAACCAGAACCTGAATCACCGCGAACGCCAGGACGATCATCAAGGTGATCGACTTCGGCAAGGTCGGGTACATCACCAGGCCGAACGGGATGAGCGTCAGGATGACCGACAGGATGAAGCCAATGGCGTACGACTTGACGCTGCCGTGGCTGTCATCGTGGCTGTCATGGGAATGTGCATTAGCCATTACAGAGTCCCCATCAGGTAGACAACGGTGAAGACGCAGATCCAGACCACGTCCAGGAAGTGCCAGAACAGGCTCAGGCAGCTCAGGCGCGTCTTGTTGGTGTTGGTCAGGCCATGCTTGTTGACCTGATACATCATGGTCGCCATCCAGATCAGACCGGCAGTCACGTGCAGACCGTGGGTCCCTACCAGCGTGAAGAACGCCGACAGGAAGCCGCTACGGTGCGGGCCGTAACCTTCGGAGATCAGCAGGTGGAACTCGTTGACCTCCATGCCGATGAAGCCCAGGCCGAACAGGAAGGTCAGTGCCAACCAGCTCAGGACGCCTTTCTTGCTGCCCTTGTAGAAGGCCAGCATGGCGAAGCCGTAGGTGATCGAGCTGAACAACAGCAAGGCGGTTTCGCCGAGCACGTAAGGCAGTTCGAAGATGTCGTGGCCCGACGGGCCACCCGCTACGTTGTTTACCAGTACCGCGTACACCGCGAAGATCGACGCAAACAAGATGCAGTCGGTCATCAGGTAGAGCCAGAAACCGAATACGGTCATTGGCCCCGAGTCGTGGTGATGGTCATCGTGCCCATGGTCATCGACATGGGCGTGTCCAGCATTGGTCACTAAGTTCGACATGGTTTAAGCCTGTTCCAACGAGGTTTCAACACGGTTGGCCGGGATCTTCTTCTCGGCAACCAGGCGAGCGTGTTGCTCGGCTTCGATGCGTTCGATCACGTCGACCGGCACCATGTAGCCTTGGTCATCACGGGCAGCGTGAACGATGAAGTAGCCGATGGTGCCCACCAGGCTCACGATGGCCAGCCACCAGATGTGCCAGATCATCGCGAAACCGAAGACGGTCAACAGCGCACCCATCACAACGCCGGTAGCGGTGTTGTTAGGCATGTGGATCGGTTCGTAACGTGCTGGCTTCTGGTACGCAGTACCGTCTTCCTTGGCTTCGGTGAACGGATCGATGCTGTCAGCCTTCGGCAGTACCGCAAAGTTGTAGAACGGAGGTGGCGACGAAGTCGACCATTCCAGGGTGTGTGCATTCCATGGGTCGCCGGATTCGCACAGGTTCTGCTTGCGATCACGCACGCTGACATACAACTGGATCAGCTGGCAGGCGATACCGACAGCAATCATCAGTGCACCGACCATGGCAACGTACAGGTACGGTACCCACTCAGGGTTGGTGGTGGCGTTCAGACGACGGGTCATGCCCATGAAGCCCAGTGCATAGAGCGGCATGAACGCGACGAAGAAGCCCGAGATCCAGAACCAGAATGCAGCCTTGCCCCAGCCTTCGTGCAGCTTGAAGCCGAACGCTTTCGGGAAGTAGAAGCTGAAGCCTGCGATGTAGCCGAATACTGCGCCGCCGATGATCACGTTATGGAAGTGAGCAATCACGAACAGGCTGTTGTGCAGTACGAAGTCAGCACCCGGGATGGCCAGCAGTACGCCGGTCATGCCGCCGATTGCGAAGGTCACCATGAAGCCCAGGGTCCACAGAACCTGGCTGGTGATACGCAGACGACCGTGATAGATGGTGAATAGCCAGTTAAATAGCTTCACCCCCGTCGGGATGGAAATCAGCATCGTCGCCAGTCCGAAGAACGCGTTGACGCTGGCCCCCGAACCCATGGTGAAGAAGTGGTGCAGCCACACCATGAAGCCCAGTACCGAGATCGCGCCCGAGGCGTAGATCATCGAGTGGTGACCGAACAGGCGCTTGCCCGAGAAGGTCGAGATCACTTCAGAGAAAATACCGAACGCTGGCAGGATCAGGATGTACACCTCAGGGTGACCCCATGCCCAGAACAGGTTCACGTACATCATTGGATTGCCACCAAGTTCATTGGTGAAAATGTGGAAATCCAGGTAACGGTCAAGCGACAGCAACGCCATGGTTGCAGCCAGGATCGGGAACGATGCAACGATCAGAACGTTGGCCCAGGTGCAGGTCCAGGTGAAGATCGGCATGTCCATCAGCTTCATGCCCGGGGCGCGCATTTTCAAGACGGTGGCCAGGAAGTTGACCCCCGTCAGTGTCGTCCCGAGTCCTGATAACTGTAGCGCCCAGATGTAGTAATCCACACCCACGCCCGGACTGTAGGCCAGGCCCGACAATGGCGGATACGCAACCCAACCGGTCTTGGCGAATTCGCCGACGCCCAGGGACAGGTTGATCAGCACTACGCCGGACACCAGCAGCCAGAAGCTCAGGGAGTTCAGGAACGGGAACGCAACGTCACGCGCACCGATCTGCAGCGGCAAGGCAAGGTTCATCAGGCCGGTGAAGAAAGGCATCGCCATGAAGATGATCATGATCACACCGTGGGCGGTGAAGATCTGGTCATAGTGTTCAGGAGGCAGGTAGCCAGGCGAACCCTCGGTGGCCATGGCCAACTGGGTACGCATCATGATGGCGTCGGCAAAACCACGCAGCAGCATGACCATGGCAACGATGACGTACATGACGCCGATTTTCTTGTGGTCGACCGAAGTCAGCCACTCGGTCCACAGGTAGGTCCACTTCTTGAAGTAAGTGATACCTGCAAACAGTGCCAGACCACCCAGCGCGATCATGGCGATGGTCACCATCACGATCGGCTCGTGGAACGGGACCGCATCCCAACTTAATTTACCAAACATCGTTTACTCCTCTGCCCCAGCAGTTGAATGCGAGCCCGTGTCAGAACCTTCAACCGCGGCCACTTCTTTCTTCTCGTGCTCGATCGGCTTGCCTGGCTTCATACCTTCGTACTTGTCGACGATTTTCTGAAACAGGTCCGGCTCGTACGTGGAGTACAGGGCGACTGGGTTGTTCTGGCTTGGTTTGGCAAGGGCGTCGTATTCAGCTTGATCAAGCTGTTTAGGTGCGGCCTTGACTTCGGCTACCCAGGCGTTGAAATCTTCCTGGCTCGTCGAGATCGCTTTGAATTTCATGCCGGTGAAGCCAGCGCCGCTGTAGTTAGCGGAAATGCCTTCCATTTCAGCTTTCTCGTTCGCGATCAGGTGCAGACGGGTCTGCATGCCTGCCATCGCGTAGATCTGGCCACCCAGTGCAGGGATGAAGAACGAGTTCATCACGGCGTCGGAGGTGATCCGGAAATTAAGCGGGGTGTTCTCCGGGAACCGGATCTGGTTCACCGTGGCGATACCCAGGTCCGGGTAGATGAACAGCCACTTCCAGTCCAGCGCGACCACTTCGATGTTGATCGGCTTGACGTCGGAGTCCAGCGGACGGTACGGGTCCAGCTCATGGGTCGACTTATAGGTGATGTAACCCAGGGCGATGATGATGAGGATCGGCACCAGCCACACCGCGATTTCAATCTTGGTGGAGTGCGACCACTTCGGCGCGTAGGTGGCGCTGGTGTTCGACGCGCGGTATTTCCAGGCGAACGCGAACGTCATGATGATCACGGGCACCACGACCAACAGCATCAGCAGGGTGGCGGTGATGATCAGGTTGCGTTGATCCAGACCGACCTGACCTTTAGGGTCGAGCAAGGTCCACTTGCAGCCTCCCAGCATTAACATCATGCCAAGCAGCGGCAAAAAGCCTAGTAATCGGGGGTACCTGTTTTTACTCATCTCACGACCTCTAAAGCAGCTTGCGCAATGCAGTTGGGTTTTGATCGCCAACACTTCACCCTGCCAAGGGTTGGCATTTCTCTTCGATTGAATAAGGGCCTGCCCGTCGCGCCTTGCGCGAATCGACACGTCCCGGGCTAGCGGTGAGTTCTTATTCGAATTCGTTGGTCAAAGGCCTTGTTACAGACCAATTCCATTTGGTGCGGATAGTTGAAAGGCTGCCGGCACCTGGGATCGCACGAAACGTTATATCCGCTTCTCGACCGCCCTAGTTTTGCTCAGGGGTGAGCAGCACCGGACATTCAATGCGGGCGATTGTAGTTAGCTAGCGATGTATAAACCATGTCTTATCCAGAAATAATTTTTATCGTTTCCAGCAATAATCCTTCACCATTATTGCAAAGGTCCGCGATCGTATCGCGTTTGATTCTCGACAAAAACCACAAAAAATGCCGTGTTATTGGGCATTTCGCCACTTCCCCCACAAGCTGTAGGGGCATCGAAAACGCATCCAAGTGCCCTAAAAACAAGGCATTCGGACATCAGGCAATGTCACGGAGCTCAAGCCGCTCGCGGCACTGGCCAGACGACGAACTGACAGCCACAAAACGCCGTTTCATGCAAATTTATGCCGCGTTTACGGGCGTGAGAAACGTCCTGCGACAGCTTCCGTGTGACAACATGTCGCATGCTGCGCGCACCCAAACTTGCCCCGCGTCACGGTCCCTTCACAAAATGCCTACAAACAAAAACGCCCCGGCCTTCTTATAGGAAGGCCGGGGCGTTTGATCGTCTACGGATCAGGCTTTGCTCTGGCGATTACGGTAAATGCCCAGTGGCACCAGGATCACCGTCAGCACAAAGGCCACCAGCGCCCATTGGGCCAGGGACAGGCCGAGAACGGGCGGGTAAGGCGTCTCGCAGAAACCGTCGACCTGGAAGCCGAGGGGAAACACCGATGCCAGCGGCAAGCCATCGACAATCGGTTGCAGCACATCGATGCCGCAGCTGACCTTCGGAAAGAACTGGATGTACACGTGATAGCCGGCGGCGGCGACACCCCCGAGGGCGCTGAGTGTCACCAATGCTTCAAACAGCGTGACGCTGCGGGTGGTGCGCATGGCGGCACCGATGAAGGCGAAGATCGCGATCAGCAGCAAGGCATAACGTTGCAGGATGCACAGCGGGCACGGCGCCTCGCCCAGCACCACCTGCATGTACAGCGCCCCGCCGATCAGCGCCAGGCAGATGATGCCCAGCAGTACCAGAAAGCGTCGCTCCCTGCCCAAACGCAATTCGTCGATCATCCCCGTTTCCCTTTAGCCAATGTTGGTTGTGCCAATGGCCGCAAGTTTACACGTGGACGGTGAAAGTTGAGCTGTTGGCGTGAGGAGGTTTAAACAGGAGGCATTAACAGGAGATTAATCAGGGAAAATGGAGATCAAAATGTGGGAGCGGGCTTGCTCGCGAAGGTGGAGTGTCAGTCACTGAATGTGCTTCTGATACATCGCCTTCGCGAGCAAGCCCGCTCCCACATTTTTGACCGAGTAAGTTATTCCAAGGCCGACGCCGGCCCAAAGAACTCATACCGGCTCTGCTTCTCCGGCACACCCAAGGCCTTCAAGTGACGCTTGATCGCCGCCATGAAGCCTTTAGGCCCCAGGAAGTACGCATCCACATCACGCTCTTGCGGCAACCACGCCGCCAGTTGCTCCTGGCTCAGCATGCCGACCTTGTCCGCCGCCGGGCTCACGCCATCATCTTCGGCGTAGCAATAAAAACGCTTGAGCTGCGGATGCTGCGCCGCCAGGCCATCCACCCACTCGCGGAACGCATGCACGCCGCCATTACGTGCGCAGTGGATAAAGTGGATCGGGCGCTCGGTGGCCAGGGCCGCTTCCAGCATCGGCAGGGTTGGCGTGATGCCCACACCGCCACTGATCAGTACCAAGGGCTTATCGCTGGCCGCCAACGTGAACTCCCCCGATGGCGGGAACAGATCGATGGTTGCGCCCACTTGGAACTGGTCATGCAGGTAGTTCGACACCCGGCCACCGGCTTCGCGCTTGACGCTGATGCGGTACTGGCCCAAGTCGCCACGCGCCGACAGGGAATAGTTGCGGCGCACCTCCTCGCCCTCCAGCACCAGCTTCATGCCAATGTATTGCCCAGGCTCGGCGGCCAGGATCGGGCCGTTATCCACAGGCGCGAAGTAGAACGAGATAATTTCCGCACTCTCTTCCACTCGCTTGACCAGCGTGAACGGCCGCGCGCCACGCCAGCCGCCCGGCGCTTCTTCCTTCTCTTTATAGATAGCCGCTTCGGCACCGATCAGGATGTCGGCCAGTTGGCCATAGGCAGCGCCCCAGGCGCTCATCACTTCAGGGGTGGCGATTTCACTGCCCAGCACTTCGGAAATCGCCCGCAGCAGGCAGGTCCCCACAATCGGGTAGTGCTCCGGCAGGATCTGCAAAGCAACGTGCTTGTTGATGATCTTTGCCACCAGGTCGCCCAACTGGTCCAGTTGGTCGATGTGGCGGGCGTACATCAGCACGCCGTTGGCCAGCGCCCGGGGCTGGTCGCCACTGGCCTGGTGGGCCTGGTTGAACAGCGGGCGCACTTGCGGGTACTCGGACAGCATCATGCGGTAGAAATGGGTGATCAGGGCTTCGCCGCCACTTTCAAGCAGGGGCACGGTGGATTTGACGATGGCACGGTCTTGGGCGCTAAGCATGGCAGACTCCTGAGTCTTCTTACTGATTACCCTTTGTTACTCAGTATTCATGCCAACTAATAAAACCCTATAAATCAGTAGCTTGAATTTAATGTAGTCAGTATGACTTCCTACACCTTATAGTCACTATGACTACAAGGAGTCATTATGACTGCGAAGCCGCTGCTCACCACCCTGCTGCCCCTGGTTGCCGACCTGTCCCGCGAGCTGCCCGAAGGCGAGCGCTATCGACGCCTGCTCCAGGCCATGCGCGCCCTGCTGCCCTGCGACGCCGCCGCCCTGCTGCGCCTCGACGGCGAATGGCTGGTACCGCTGGCGGTGGACGGCTTGAGCACTGACACCCTCGGCCGGCGCTTCAAGGTCAGCGAACACCCGCGCTTTGCCGTGCTGCTGAGCAGCCCCGGCCCTACCCGTTTTGACAGCGACAGCGAACTGCCCGACCCCTATGACGGTTTGGTAGACGGCCTGCACGGGCACCTGGAAGTCCATGACTGCATGGGCTGCCCGCTGTTTGTCGACGACCAGCCCTGGGGCCTGCTGACCCTCGACGCCCTGGACACCGAGCGTTTCGAACGGGTGGAACTGGATGCCTTGCAAGCCTTCGCCAGCCTCGCCGCCGCGACGGTGAATGTTGCCGAACGCATCGAACGCCTGGCCCTGCGGGCCGAAGACGAACACCAGCGCGCCGAAATCTACCGCCAGGCCAGCGGCCAGCAGCACAAGGAAATGATCGGCCAGAGCAAGACCCACAAACGCCTGGTGGAAGAAATCAACCTGGTGGGCGGCAGCGACCTGACGGTGTTGATCACCGGCGAGACCGGTGTCGGCAAGGAGCTGGTGGCCCAGGCGATCCACGCCGCCTCATCCCGCGCCGAAAAACCGCTAATCAGCCTCAACTGCGCCGCCCTGCCGGAAACCCTGGTGGAAAGCGAGCTGTTCGGCCATGTACGCGGGGCGTTTACCGGCGCGCTGAACGAACGCCGGGGCAAGTTCGAGTTGGCGAATGGCGGCACGCTGTTCCTGGATGAGGTGGGCGAGTTGTCCCTCACCGTGCAGGCCAAGCTGCTGCGGGTGTTGCAGAGCGGCCAGTTGCAGCGGCTGGGATCCGACAAGGAGCATCAGGTGGATGTGCGCCTGATCGCTGCCACTAACCGGGATCTGGCCGAAGAAGTGCGCAGCGGCCGCTATCGTGCCGACTTCTATCACCGTTTAAGCGTGTATCCCCTGCAAGTGCCGGCCTTGCGCGAGCGGGGTCGCGATGGGCTGTTGCTGGCGGGCTTTTTCCTTGAACAGAACCGCTCACGCATGGGCCTGGGCAGCCTGCGCCTGACCAGCGATGCCCAGGCGGCACTGCTGGCTTATACGTGGCCCGGCAATGTGCGCGAACTGGAACACCTGATCGGCCGCAGCGCCCTGAAAGCCCTGGGCAACTGCCGGGAACGGCCGAAGATTCTCAGCCTCAGTGCAGCGGACCTGGACTTGCCGAACGCCAGCGCGCCGCAGATCGAAGCGCCGCCCGAAGTGCCGAACGTCACCGGCGACCTGCGCCTGGCCACCGAGAACTACCAGCGCCAGGTCATCAGTGCCTGCCTGGAACGCCACCAGCACAACTGGGCCAGCGCCGCCCGCGAACTGGGCCTGGACCGGGCCAACCTGGGACGGATGGCCAAGCGCCTGGGCCTGAAGTAGCGAACGGTGATTCTCAGGTAAAGGAGATTAAATGTGGGAGCTGTCGAGCTTTAGCGAGGCTGCGATGGCATCACCGCGGTGTACCTGCAAGACCGCAGCGCCTGAATCGCCGCCTCGCTCGGTCTCGACAGCGCCCACACTAGACCTGCTTCGCCTTGTAGATTGGATTGATTGGCGCGCTGGCCTTGGGCTTACGAAACACCAACACATTACCTGCCATCACCAGCACCAGCCCCGCCAACGCCGGCGCGGTCCACTGATAGCCTTCGGCAAACGCCGAGACGTTCAACGCCACCACCGGGAACAGCACGGTGCAATACGCCGCCCGCTCCGGGCCCATGCGCCCGACCAGAGTCAGGTAGGCGGTAAACCCAATCACCGAACCCGGGATCACCAGGTACAACAACGAACCGATGTAGCGGCTGTTCCATTCCATGTCGAACGGAATGCCCTGCACCGCGCAGTACATCGCCAGCATCGACGCACCATAGGCCATGCCCCAGGCATTGGTGGTCAGCGGCTTGAGGCCGGCCTTCTGTTGCAGGCTCGACAGCATGTTGCCCGCCGAGAAACACATCGTGCCGAGCAGCGCCAAACCCAAGCCGAGCAAGGTTTGCGGGCTGGCGGTGTGCCCCACCAGTTCCGGCCAGAACAACAGCCCCAGGCCCAGCAACCCGAGGCCGCCGCCCATCAACACATTGCGTGCGACTTTCTGGCCAAAGAACACCCTAGCGTTCAGCGCGTTCCACAAGGTCGCGGTGGAGAACACCACCGCCACCAGCCCGCTGGGAATCCACTGGCTGGCCGTCAGGAAGCACATGAAGTTGACGCAAAACAGGCACAAGCCCTGGGCCAGGCAGATCAAGTGCCCGCGACGGTTCATCACCTGCAGCTTGCGGCTGAGCAGCAGCATCACGAACAGCACCAGCGCCGCCAAGCCAAAGCGATAAACGATGGACACCGGAATCGCGACCACGCCCAGTTGCCATTTGAGGGCAATCCAGGTGGTGCCCCAGATCAGTACGGTGAGTAAATACAGGAAAAGGTTCATGGCGGGCTCCGAGGGTTGAGCCACAGTTTCGCCCCGGGCGGCACCCAGCCTCTTGCACATTCTTGCGCTTTTGTCGGCTGCCGGGATCACAGGCATCGCCGCTGGGCGTAGGATGCAAGCTGTCAGAGAGTACGAATATGCCGCCACTGGAAACCCTGCAAGTCTTTCAATCCCTCAACCGCTCGCCCAACGCTCGCCTCGAGCTGTGCGCCGAGCTCGGTGACGGCTTGTCTGCAGCCTTGTGGAGCAACCATCACGACGCTCAGGATTACGAAGCCCCCGACCATCACACCTTGTCCTGCTACGTCGGCGGCGGCACCGGCACCTTTCGCCGCGACCAGCCCGGCACCAAGGGCGGCCCGGACAAGCTGTGCATCCTGCCGGCCGAGCATGAGTCGGCCTGGGTGATCAACGGCGAAATCCGCCTGGCCCACGTGTATTTCAGCCCCGAGCAATTCGCCTTGGGCTGCGTGACCTTGCTGGACCGTGAGCCCCGCGAGTTGCAGTTGCGTGAGAGCACCTTCCTCGACGACGCACAGCAGGCCCGGCGCTTTCACCAGTTGATCAGCCTGAACTGGAAAGAGCCCGGCGAGCGCCTGCTGACAACCAGCCTGGCCCATGAAATGCTCAGCCATACCTTGCTCAGCCAGGTGGGAATGCGTGAAGGTTTGCGCTTGAAAGGCGGGCTGGCCGCCCACCAGCGTCGGCAATTGGTGGAGTACATCGACCAGCAACTGGCCGAGCCCATCAGCCTGGGGCAACTGGCAGGGTTATGTGCGTTGTCGGAGTACCACTTCGCGCGGATGTTTCGCGAGAGCTTTGGCCTGCCGCCCCACCAGTACCTGCTGGCGCGGCGCCTGGCCCGCGCCCGGGAGTTGTTGCGTGGCGGGGCATTGCCCCTGGGCGAGATTGCGCTGGCGTGCGGGTTTTCCAGCGCCAGCCACTTTACCAACCGGTTCCGCCAGGCGATGGGGGCGACACCCGGGGAATACCGGCAAGCGTTCCTGCCTTGAAATGCGATCTGCCTACCTGCCCAGGTCCAATGTGGGAGCGGGCTTGCTCGCGAAAGCGGTGTGGCAGTCAGCACATGTACTGACTGATCCACCGCCTTCGCGAGCAAGCCCGCTCCCACATTTGCTTCTCGGTGCTCAATAGTCCGTGCTGTTGGCCAATGCCGTGGCCAGACGGTTTTCCAGCGCCTTGACCCGCGCGCCTGCGACCACGTAATTGTTGGTCACCATAGAAAACACCAACTTGCGCCCCTTGGCATCGGTGACATACCCGGTCAACGACGACACGCCGCTCATCGAGCCGGTCTTGCCGTGCAGGTTGTTTTCCGCCGCCGTGCCCCGCAGGCGATAGCGCAGGCTCCCACCTACCAGGCGTTCCGGGTTACCGGCAACCGGCAACGCGTTGTACCAGGCGTTGAACCAGGGCTGTTTGCTGGCGGCCAGCAGCACGTCCGTCAGGTTCTGCGACGACACCAGGTTACGTCGGGACAACCCCGAACCGTCCACCTGATTCAACGTCGCCGTATCAATCCCTTGACGCTTCAGGAACCCCGCCACCGCCGCCACACCGGCAGGCGCCGTACCGGCATTCACGGTCTTGCGCCCCATGCTCTTGAGCAATGCCTCGGACATGTTGTTGTTGGAAAGCTTGAGCAACGGCGTGATCAAGTCCTGCAGCGGCGCCGACTCATGCATCGCGAGCACTGTCGCCGTGGTCGGCGTCACACCCCCGATCATCCGACGCCCCTGTACGACAATCCCCTGTTGCGCCAACGCCTGCCCAAACAGATTGGCCACCAGTTGCGTCGGCTCCCAGACACTGATCAATTGTCGACTCTGCTTGCCCGGGGCCAACGCGCCACTGAGGCGCAACAGGTTGGTGCCGTGCTGGCGATTGATCCCATAGCTGTTGCCCGGGCCGCTGACGGCACGGTTGCCGATCTGCACGTAGTCGGTCGCCGGGCTGATATCCACCGTTACCGGGCGCCCTGCCGTAACCGGCGCCTTGGCCGTGACCAGCAGGGAACCTGCATCGAAGTCGTCATTGGGCGAGACCGTCAGCGCCGAAATCTGCGCGCCGTAGTAGGTGCTTTCATCGTCCTGTGACCAATCGGTGCCCAGGCGCTCGGCGTCGAAGAACGTGTCGTCGAACACCAGGTCGCCCTGCACTTGCTGGATGCCCTGCTGCGCCAGGCTGGCGGCCAGTGCCTGGTAATCCGCCCACTGGATCGTCGGGTCGCCCAGGCCGCGCAGGTAGAGATTGCCGTTAAGCACCGCGCCCTGGCGGGTGCCGTCGCTCAACAGTTGGGTGGAAAAACGGTATTGCGGCCCCAGCACATCCATCGCCGCCGCGGTGGTCAGCAACTTGAGGCTGGAAGCCGGCGTCAGCCGTGTGCGTGGGTTGTGTTGATAGAGGGTGTTGCCGCTGCGGGCGTCGCGCACCATCAGCGACACGCTGGCACCGTGCAGCGCCGGGTCGGCCAGCAACTGGTCGAGGGTGGCACTGGTGGAAGTTTTCGGCGCCGTGGCGCAACCGCCCAGCAACAAGCTCAAGCCCAGCAGCAGCCCGCCGGTGTGTATCCATCGTCCCAACTGCATCGGTATCGTGTTCCCGCAAAGTCATTAATGGCGGCCACGCTAGCAGCTCGACAACCGTATGGCGAGGCAGCCGGCTACCGCGCCATACGGTGCAGCCGAATTTAGAACGTCAGGGTGCTGGACACCGACACCTGCCGCGCATCGCCGATGGACACGAACTGGGTGTTCACGGCGGAGGTGTAATAGGTGCGGTCAAACAGGTTCTTCACGTTGAGCTGGAACTTGACCTTCTGCCCCTCGATTTTAGTGTCATAGGTGGCGAACGCATCGGCCACGGTGTAGCCCGGCAGTTCGAAGCTGTTGGCCGCGTCCCCTGCGCGCTCGCCGACATAACGTGCCCCGGCACCGACCCGCAGCTGGTCGCCACCGAGAATGCTGCCGAAGTCATACACCGCCGACAGCGAGCCGGTGTTCTTCGCCACGTTTTGCAGGCGATTACCTTTGTATTCCGGGTCTTCGGTAACCTCTGCATCGGTGTAGGCATAGCTGCCGATCACGCTCCACTTGTCCGTCAGTTGGCCGCTGGCATCCAGTTCCAGACCACGGGAGCGCACTTTGCCGGCGACGCTGTAGACCGAGGTCAGGCCATCGCCGACCTGCACCAGCACGTTGCGTTTTTCGATGTTGAACAGGGCGGCGCTGGCAGTGATGCGACCCGGAATGTCGAGTTTGGTCCCCAACTCCCAGGACTTCGACTGCTCCGGTTCAAGGCTGCCATCCAACACGCTTTTGTTAGCCAGCGGCGCGATGGTGGAGTTGGGCTTGAACGACTCGGTGTAGCTGCCATAGAACGACAGCTCGTCGGTATAGCGGTACACCAGGCCCGCGCGTGGCACCCACTTCTGGCCATTGCCGTCGGTGTTGGCGGTGAACGGGACACCCTTGCCGGCGTATTGGTCATACATCTGATAACGCGCGCCGCCCACCAGGATCCACTGGTCGGTGAGGTGGATCGCATCCTGCAGGAACAGCGAGTCGCTGCGCAGCAGGTCCATCTGGTTGCTGTCCGGCGCGCTGACGGTGGTGCCCGCCACTTCATTGCCATAGACCGGGTCGTTGTAGTTGAACGTGCCACGGGGCGCCTGGCGGATCAGGTCGGCCCGGTAGATCTTGCGGTACTCGTCATCCAGGCCGAAGGTCAGGTCGTGCTGCATGCCCGCGACGTTGACCTTGCCTTCAAGGCTGGCGGTGGCGAAGCGGTCAGTAGTCAATGCGCCTTGGGTGCCGTCCATGCTACGGGTCAGGGTGCCGTTGGTGTTGACCTTGACCACACGCACCTGGCTGGCGTCGTAGGTCTCGCGGTTCCAGCTGTAGCCGAAGTGGGCTTTCCAGTCGTCATTCAGGTCATGGTCGGCTTCGAAGCGGTACAGGTCCGAACGGCCTTCCATATTGTTGAACGGTTCGTCCAGCCGACGGGTAGCCGGAATATCCAGCGGATGGTTGGTCGTAGGGCTGATGGCAGTCCCTCGGTCAAACGGCGAGAGAAACTCCCGGTGCTCATAGGCAAACAACAGCTTGGTGTTGTCGCCGTACCAGGCCAGCGACGGTGCGATCAGACTCTCGCGGTGCGTGCCGTAGTTGCGCCAGTAATCCTCGTCTTCATGATCGACGATCAAGCGATACGCCAACCCGCTATCACCGATCGGCCCCGTGGTATCGAGGTTGCCGCCGCTGCCATTCTTGCCGTCACCAAAAGTCGAGCCACGCACCGTCAGCGACGTGGATTGAGTCAGCTCGGGTTTCTTGCTGACGATGTTGACCACGCCACCCGGATCCTGGATGCCATACAGCAACGACGACGGGCCCTTTAGCACTTCGACGCGCTCGGCGGTGGAGTTCATCGCGCGGCCCTGCACCAGCGGCATGCCGTCCTGCATGATCGAACCGTTTCGGTTGTCACCAAAACCACGCAACATCACCGCGTCCTGGGTGCTGCCCAAGGTGTTGGCCTGGGTAATGCCGCTGACGTTAGCCAGGGCATCGTCGAGGTTGCGCGGCTGTTGATCGCGAATCACCTGGGCCGGCACGACGTTGACGGTTTGTGGGGTTTCCAGCAGCAGGCCGTGGGAACGCATCACCGAACTGGTAGGCGGCGGTTGATAGCTGGTGGTATCCGAGGCCAGGGCGGCACCGCTGATGGTCGTGGCGCCGAGGTTCAGCGCGCCGTCGGTGGGCAGCGGTTCCAGGGCCAGGGTGCGGGCATCGATCTGGCGGAAAGTGAAGCCGGAGTTGCCCAGCAGGCGTTGCATGGCCTGGGCCGCGCTCATCTGCCCGGTGATGGCCGGGGCCTTGATGGCGTAAGGCGCTTCGTCGGTGTAGACCACGCTGATGCCGGTCACCCGGGTGAAGTCGCTCAACGCCTGGGGCAGCGGCTTGGCAGACAGGGCAAAGTTGAACACTGCGCTCTGTTGCTGCGCCTCTGCCGCCTGCGCCACGCCCAGGGGCAGCAGCGCCAGCCCCGACACTGCCAATACCGAGGCTCCCAGCCAATGTTTAACCGAACCCGCCGACGTTGCCCTGGACTTCATGCTTGAGAACCCGTGTGTAAAAACGCTGTTAATGCGAATTAATCGCAGTTTCAAGCACTACACGGATCGCCGACAGGTTTACCTCACACTGATTTGAAAATAATTTCAGTCACGCCGGTTGGATCCGAAATCCGAAGCGTGGAAAGTGCACGTGTACGGTGCCGCCGCGTTCATCGGTGCGCCGCAGAATCAGCTCTTCACTCCCGGTAAACAGCAGTTCCCCCGCCACCGGATCAACACCGTAATCGGTCGCAGAGATGGTCACCTGCTGGCCAGCCTTGAAGCCGTTCGGGTCGACGAACAATTCTTCAGGCAAGGCAGCCGGTGCAGCGTTGCGGGCCACCTCCAGCGCCTGTTCCGAACTCATTTCGCTGAAGGTGCCATGACCAAAACCAAACACCCGGCCCAGCCAGGCCGAAACGGCGGGATAAACATCCACCAACGGCGCCGTCACCGGCGTGGCCTTGAGGAACCAGAGCGGATGGGCCAGGGAGAAGTCGGCAATCGACGGCTCGCCAAACAGGAAATCTCCCGATTCGCGCTGCAACTGTTGCTCCAGCCGCGCCATGATCGCCGGCCATTGGTGGCGTGCGAGTTCCGCCGGGATGCGGGTCGCCGAACCACCACTGAACAGCGCGGTACGGTCGGCGATAAACGCCTTGATCGCTTCCGGCGGCAGCTTGGCAAAACGCACCGCCACCGACTCCGGCTGGAACACCAGGCTGACGGCATGGGCAAACACTACAGAATCGGCCCAGGCGGCGAAGGTGCGGGTGATCGCTTCCTGGCCCAGTGGGAACAGTGCCGGCGTTGATTTCTCCTGCTCAAGGCGCCGGGCAATCAACGCGGTGTCGCAATAGACGTCAGCGCCGACCTGCAGCACGGGTGTCTTGCGATAGCCGCCGGTGAGCGCGGTCAGGTCAGGCTTGGGCATCACCGGCGAGATGTG
The DNA here is from genome assembly GCF_000313235.1 of Pseudomonas sp. PAMC 26793. Lineage (NCBI taxonomy): Bacteria > Pseudomonadati > Pseudomonadota > Gammaproteobacteria > Pseudomonadales > Pseudomonadaceae > Pseudomonas > Pseudomonas sp. PAMC 26793. Next base: position 305,917 of record NZ_AMXG01000054.1, on the reverse strand, counting down.
CACCGAGCGCCAGGACAAGCCTTTGAAGCCCAGCAGCAGGCGCGCTTTTTCCGCGAACGGGGATGTCGGGTAATGGTGAAGAATCAACTCGGACATGCTGGACTCCGCTAAAAACAAGTGGATGTTCAGCTTAGCGCGCCCAACCGCTGATTGGCGTGATGGGAACCCATCAGTCAGAGTGATGGGCCCGTGGCCGCCAGGCATTCCTTGGCGCTTTTCTTGAGTTTCTTGATCAGCCGTTCCTGGCGCAGCGCCTCGGCCTTGCTGGTGCACTCTTCGGTGTACACCAGCGCCACGGCGGGGCTTGAGAGAAAAAACCGCGCGCCTTTGCCGCTCTGGTGCATGGCAAAACGGCGCACCGGGTCATTGCTGATGCCGCAGTAGAGCGAGCCATTGGCGGCGCGCACCAGGTAGACAAACCACGGTTTGGCTTCAGAAGGAGTCGTCACGGATCAATTCGGCAAACCAAAGGAGCGCCAATCTTATCAACGACTGGCCTGGAACGCCTTCAACCCTTTCAGCGCCTGGGCCCGCACGGCGTTTTTCACCAGCGGTGTCCAGCCCAGCAACAGGCCCTTGGTGCCCAACGCCTGGCGCGACCAACGCCACAGGTCAAAGTGGTCGTGGTGCTCGCAGATCTTGCCGTCACGAAACACAAAACGCGCCCGGATATCGTTGACCACGGTGTTGCCGGTTGCGCTGAACAGGTAGGTCGCCACCCAATGGGCGCTGCCGGTGATTTCATCGCTGCGCACACTGTCGAAAGTCAGGGAAAAATCCTTGGCCCGAGTGGTCAGCATGCGCCACATGTCGCCAGCATCACGGCCACGCAGTTCACCGAACGCCGGGTCGCTGAACACCACGTCGTCGGTGTAGCAGGCGCTCATGGCCTCGGCATCCAGGCGCTGGAAGGCGCTGTAGAACTCGGTGATCAGGGCGTTATGGGCGTCGCTCATGGGCAGTTTCCGCAAAAGGGGTTTGGAGGGTCGGTACGATAATCCCCAAGGCCCGGGAACACTACTGGCATCAACGCCAGGAATACCTCATCCCAGCCCTTCAGGGCACCATTCCGCTGCTGCGAGCATAGGCGAACAAATCCACATCGGTGGAGATACACAGCCGGTTCATGGCGGTGCTTTTCTGTTTGCTGATGGTGGAGATGCTGCGATTGACCCGCGCGGCAATCTGGCTGACGGTCATGCCGCTGGCCAACATGCGCACCACTTCGCGCTCCTTGCCGGACAGCTGCGGGGGTTGTGATTGATCGCCCGTGCCCGCCTGCACCAACTGGGTCCGCAGGGACTCGCTGACGAAGGTCTTGCCCTCGCAGACCTCCTTGATCGCCGTGGGCAACTCCTTGGCCGATGCACTCTTGGCGACAATACCTCGGGCGCCCTCGGCGAACGAGGCACGCAAGGTGGCGATATTGGCGAACATCGTCACCAGGATCACCGGCACCCCGGGGTATTGCCGTTGCAACAAGCCCAACAACACATAGCCGTCAGCCTGCTGCCCGCCCGGCATGGCGAAGTCCGTCACCAGCACGTCGCAAGGGGTGGTACCCAGTACCCGCAGCAGCTCATCCGGGCCATTGGCCTCACCGACTACCTTGCACTTGCCGTTGGCCTCGATCACCACCTTCTGCCCGATCCGAACAATGGGATGATCATCAGCAATAATTACGCGAAGCATAGAAATCCATGAGTAATGGCAAATTGATTTGCGCAAAATAACCCTGTCCGACCCGAGCAACAACCGCCCACTCAGGAGCGTTTTTCAATGGCGTCCCGTGTTCTTAAGTGGGTGATTTTTTACCTACAGCAAAAAAGGAAACCGCCTACAAACCACCCCTACACACAAAGGTAATACCCCCTACAAGAATCACTGAAAATGTCATAAATCTGTCAAATAGCGCAGATACACCAGCAGGTCCTGGTCGAACTGCTGCAACGCCCGCCTGTTGCACCGGATCCCGTGCTTGCGCACCTGCTCGATCAACTCACCCGCACAGCGATCCAGTTCAGTCTCGCCAAAAAATGCCAGGCTTCCCGCCAGGCGATGCAAGCTGTCGACCAATGCATGCGGGTCGACGATGCGGCAAGCCTTTACCAGGTCTGCGTAATCAGCCTCGGCCTCCAAAACCAGGGTGCGCAACATCTGGTTCACCACCTGTTCATCACCAAAGGTCTTGATCAGTTCGGCGCGGCTTGGCCAGTTAGCCCTGGCCACTGGTGTGGACGGTGGGTGCGCACTCGCGCCCGGTGGCTGTGGCAACCACTGCTCGAGCACCGAACGCAATTGTTCCAGAGTCAGCGGCTTGAGCAGCCAGGCGTCCATGCCGGCCTCAAGGCAGCGGCGGGCATCATCCGGTGAGAGTTTGGCGGTCAAGGCAATGATCGGCACACGCGGGCGGCTATGTACGGCCTCACGCCGCCTGATCTCACGGGCCATGCTGTAGCCATCCAGCACCGGCATGCGGCAATCACTGATCACCAGGTCGAAATGCCGGAGGGCGAGGGCCGTCAACGCAGCCTGCCCGTTACGCACCAACTCGTGATCGATTTCGAATTTTTGCAGGAACCAGCCCATCAAGGCGCGATAGGCCTGATGGTCCTCGACGATCAGCACGCTCAGGTGCTTCCAGTGAGCAGGAGGACTGCGCCATGGCACCGTTTGCTGCTTGGGGGCGTCGTCAGCAAACACGCTTGGCGTCATGGCCACCTCGATATCGGTGCCGACCTGCCAGGGCCGTCGGGCGGCCCTGGCTTATCGTCAGGTGAGGGTGCGCTCGACGGTGATCCTTAACCCATCCCTCTGGCACCCATTACCGAATCAAGCTATCCACATGAATACCACTCTTGCGATACAAGAACTACGAAAAGACAGTTTTTCCTACAGTACAGCCCACCTATTCCGACTTGACGCAGGCGAGCTTGAGCGATAGCGGATTGTCGTAATTCTTGTATTTCCCCTCCTTCCCCCCGGCGCTAAATTGCGCCCCAGCCCAAGAGGGCAACCCGCCAATTCACCTGGCGGCCAACCATCCGAACTGACTCGACGCCCAACTGCGCCTCCTTCTGCGCTGCGGTGACGTGCACCCGTCAGTCGACCCGAGACCGAGACAACAGACCATGAACAAGCACCTGATCGCCCTTGCCAGCACCCTGCTGATCACCGGCACCGCCCCTGCCTTCGCCGCCAGCACCGTGGACCTGACCGTCAAGGGCATCATCACCCCCAACGCCTGCACCCCAAGCCTGTCCAGCGGCGGAGTTATCGACCACGGCAAAATGTCGGCCAAGGACTTGAATGCCACCCAGATCACGATGCTGCCAAAAGTCGAGTTGCAAATGACCGTGACCTGCGATGCGCCGGTCATCTTCGCTCTCAAGGCGACCGATAACCGCGATGGCTCTGGCACCAGCAGCGGCTTCGGGCTGGGCTTTATCAACGGCACGCAAAAGCTGGGCTCCTATACCTTGAACCTGGGCACCAGCACTAACCCGCCCCAGGCCGACGGCGAAACCGTGCAAGCCATCGGGTCCTTCGACAATGGCGTCACGTGGGAGCGTTGGAACAGCTTCGAAACCGGCGTCTATGTTTCGGTCGCCACCCTGGCAGACGCCAGCACCCCGCGCGCCACCCAGCTACTGGTCACGCCCGTGGCCTACAGCGGCTACATCAACCGCACCGACGGCCTGGACCTGAGCAACGAAGTCAATATCGACGGCTCGGCCACCATCGAAGTGATGTACCTCTAATCCCTTACACCATCGACTCTGCAACCAAAGGTGCCGCTCGCCTATGAATTCCTCACCCGCTGTCTTTCTCGCCACGTTGCTGCTGGCCCCCACCGTGCTGGCCGCCAGCAGCACCGACTTCGCCGTCACGGGCACCATCACGCCCAATGCCTGTGAACCCATGCTCTCCAGCGGAGGTGTAGTGGATTACGGAAAGATGCCGGCCAAGGAGCTCAATGCGGATCGCCCCACTTCACTGCCTTCGCAAACCATGCAGATGGAAATCCTGTGTGACGCGCCAACGTTCATCGCGCTGAGCACCATCGATAACCGTGCGGGTACTGCGGCGATCAACCCGAACTGGCATGGCCTGGGCACGACGGCCAACGACGAAAAACTCGGCAGCGCCGCCTTCGGCCTCTACAACACGACGGCCGACGGCCTCGTGGTTAGAACCATTACCTCCGACGATGGCGGGGCCACCTGGAGCCCGTCAGTGGTCCTCGGCCATAACGTGATTACGTCCATCTCGGCTGCCACCAACGCGACGCCGATCGCCGTGACGCGCTTCAACGCCAACCTGCGCGTGTACACCATGGTCGACGGCACCGACCGCCTGACCGTGCTCGACGAAGTGCCACTGGACGGCCATGCCACCGTACAACTGAAGTACCTGTAACCCTTTATTCAAGCGGCCCCACTCGAAAGGAAACGTGTGCCCCATGAAACTTACGCTCAATGCCCTGGCCACCGCGCTGCTGGTCAGCACCAGCGCCTCAGCCCTGGCGGCGTCAACCGTCGACCTGACTGTCAAAGGGGTGATTACCCCCAGTGCCTGCACCCCCGGCCTGTCCGGTGCCGGCGTGATCGACTACGGCAAGATTTCCGCCAAGGACCTGAACCTGACGACCCAGACGCCACTGCCAAGAACCACACTGCAACTGACCATCACCTGCGAGGGCAGCACCCTGTTTGCGATCAAGGGCACTGACAACCGCGCAGGCTCCGGCAGCACGCTCAACGGGTATGGCCTGGGCCTGATCAACGGCACGCAAAAACTGGGTGGTTATGACCTGACCCTGCAAAACGCGGTGGCCGACAGCGTTAACACCAAAGTCCTGTTCTCATCGGATGACGGCACCACCTGGAGTGACCTGGACGACACCGCGCTAGTGCCCTCCTCACTGGCCGCCTTCGGTGACCGATCAAGCGGCATCTGGCTACCCGTTGCGATCGAGCAAGTGACCAGCGACTTGACCGTCTACGGCCATATTGCCCGGGCCGACAGCCTGGACCTGAGCGATGAACACCCCATCGACGGCTCCGCCACGTTCGAAGTGAAGTACCTGTAAACCCGCGGCCTCGCCGCTCGCGGCGAGGCGCCTTAGCGCACCGAACACATTGAAGACCGAATGATGAACAGAACCCTACGCCTGTACGCGGCGCTGTTATTGCTCAACACCGGCTCTAGCGTGTTTGCCAGCACCGCCACCGAGATGACCCTTTCGGGCCTCGTAACCCCCAGTTCCTGCACGATCGCGCTCTCCGGCAGCGGGGTTATCGACCATGGCACCATCCCTGCCCATACCCTCAACCAGGAGGCGCCCACCCCATTGCCCAGCCAATGGCTGGACGTGGAGATCCACTGCAGCGGCCCCTTGTTGTTTGCCCTGATCGGCATGGACAGCCGCGAGGATTCGTCTGCCGCACCGGACACTTTCTACGGCCTGGGGAAAAACCCCAACGCGCCCACGGAACACTTGGGCACCGTCGGCCTGGCGTTCGAAGCCGCGCTGGGGGACGGCCAGGTCATGCAGTCACTTGTGTCAAACCCCGAGGGCGGCCTCTGGGCTCCCCAACCGGCCATCCACCCCAAGACCCTGATGGGCTTTGCCCGTCCCGGCCGACCGTTTCCGGAACCCATCGTCACCCTGACCACCCGGATCCGCGCACAGACCACCATCCACCCGGCGAACCGTCTGACCCTCAGGCAGGACGTTCCCCTCGATGGCTCACTGGTCCTGGACCTGCGCTACCTCTAAGCCCTGTGATCATTTTAGGAACTGCGTCATGAAGACCTATCCAACCTTGCTGGCCCTGGGCTGGCTGCTGAGCACCCAGGCGTTTGCCGACGGCATGGTGCCCGACACCTCGGTGGTGATCGTCAACGAGGCCGACGGCGAAGCCTCGGTGTCGGTGACCAACACCGACGGCAAACTGGCCCTGCTGCATGTCACCCTCGAAGACATTCCGGAAGACACCGAATCGTTGCTGTTCGTCACCCCGCCCCTGTCCCGGGTCGAGGCCGACAAAAGCCAGCTGGTGCGCTTCATTCTGCGCAACCCCACGCCCCTGACAACCCAACGCCTGAAACGGGTGATCTTCGAGGGTATGCCCAAGGACCGTGATGCCGCCCAGGCAGGTCACGCTCGGGTGGGCGTGACCGTGCGCCAGAACCTGCCGGTGATCATTCACCCCAAGGGCCTGGCGCCGAACCGCACCCCCTGGACCGGGCTGACCTGGTCGTTGAACGCTGGTCACCTGCAGGTCGCCAACCCCACGCCTTACGTGGTGCGCCTGGCCCAGGAGCTGCAATTGCTGCCGGGCAAGCAAAGCCTGGTGCTGCCGCGCACGTATGTGTTGCCCGGCGAAACCCTGCGGCTCAGTACCCCCCACACCGCCACGGCGGTGCGTCTGCAACCGGCCACCGTCTACGGCTTTGCCGTCGCCGCCTATGAAGCACCGATAACCGCCGCAAACGCTGAATAACGAAGTGACAGCCCTGTGACTGTCACCGGGAAGCCCGCCAACCGTTGCCGGTTTCCATAACCTGAGTGCCTTTACGTGAACACAGTAACCACTGACCCGGCTGGCGAAGCCGTGCCCGACTGTCCTTTACGCCCAGCCCGGATACGGGCCGCGCTGCCACTGACCATGGCGTTGCTGTCGGCCGATGCCTGGGCCGACGCCTTCGATGCGCAAACCCTGCACCAGCGCGGTATCGACCCGGAACTGGCCTACCTGTTGCTGGACGCACCGCGCTACACCAGCGGCCGCCACGCTGTGAGCCTGACGGTGAACGGCCAGCGCCGTGGACGCCTTGATGTGCAGTTCGACAGCCAGGGCGCGCTGTGCTTTGACCGCCCGCTGCTGGACGCCGCCGACCTGGTGATACCGGCGCCGCTGGGCGACAGCACCTGCCATGACTTCCTCGGCGAATACCCGCAAACCGTGGTGGAGCAAGATCCCGCCAGCCTGAGCGTGAGCCTGATGGTGCCCACCGATGCCCTGCGCCCGCGCCAGCGTGAGTTGTCCGGTTATGAAACCGGAGGGTTCGCCGGCTTGCTCAACTACGACCTCACCGGTTTGTACAACCGCTATGGCGACGACGCCAGCCGCTTTGGCTCGGCCAATACCGAAGTGGGGTTCAACGCGGGCGACTGGATCGTGCGCAGCCGCCAGGTACAGACCTGGCAAGACTCCCGGTCCCGCAGTACCCACCTGGAAGCCTATGCCCAGCGCACCTTCGCCGAGCAGCAGACGGTGCTGCAGGCCGGGCAGATCAACCTCTACAACCCGGTGCTGTCATCCGCACAGATCACCGGCATGCAGCTGTTTACCGAACAAGCCCTGCAGGACCAGGAACAGGGCTCGACCATCAGCGGCATCGCCAACAGCCCGGCCCAGGTGGAAGTGCGCCAGAACGGCGCGCTGATTCACTCCACCGTGGTGCCGGCCGGGCCGTTCTCGCTGACCGATGTTCGGCGCCTGAACACACGCTCGGACGTTGAAGTGACGGTCAAGGAAAGCAGCGGCGAAGAACGGCGCTTCACCGTGCCGGCGGCGATGCTCGGCATCGGCCTGCCAGAACCGGGTTACTCGCTGGGAGCAGGCCGGGTGCGCAATATCGGCGATACACGGGGCGACGATCCATGGGTGATCAGCGGCGGCTGGAGCGGCGCCTTGAACCCGCGCCTGAGCCTGGGGGCCGGCGCGCTTGCCGCCGAGGACTACCGTGCCACGGGTGCCAGCCTTGGCCTGTTGCCGTGGACAGACGGCCAGCTACAACTGTCGACCCAGATAGCCGATGCCCAACGCCTGGGTGAACGCGGCGTACAGACCGACTTGAGCCTGTCCCAGCGCCTGGGCCGACAATGGTCGATCACCGCCGGCGCCTCCCACCGCACCATGGGCTATCGGGAGCTGGAAGACGCCGCCTACTACGATTCACGGGACGACGACGGTCGCCTCACCCGCTATCGCGACCAGCAGAGCCTGGCCCTGGGCTGGGCCCATCCATGGCTGGGCGCCTTCAATGCCGGCCTGTCGCGCACCACCACGTTCAACGGCGAAAACAGCAGCCGCGCCCTGGCCTCGTGGGGCACCAGCGTGCGCGGCGTGTCGCTGTCGGCCAGTGCCGAATGGCAGGTCAGCGGCCGGCAGAATAACGAGAACGCGGTGTACCTGAACCTGAGCGTGCCCCTGGGCGAGAACCGCCGCGGGCGTTCCTGGGTGCGCAACTCCGGTGGCGAGCACCGCATCGGCCTGGGGGTGAACGAGCAGGTCAACGATCAACTCAGTTATCGGGTCAGCGCCGAGCACGACAGCCGCGACCAACAAGTGGAATCCACCCTCGGCGTGTCCTATCTGCCGCGCTATGCACAACTGGACCTGAACTACAGCCGCTCGGACGCCGAACGCTCCAGCTACCAGGGCGGCGCACGCGGTGCGGTGGTGGCCCACAGCGGTGGCGTGACCTTCTCGCCTTACCCGGTGCGCGACACCTTTGCCCTGGTGTCTGTCGGCGATATGGCCGGGGTCAAGCTCACCACGCCCAGTGGTCCGGTGTGGACCGACTTCCAGGGCCAGGCCGTGGTGCCGCAAGTGTCCGCCTATGGGCGCAGCCCCGTGGAAGTGCAAACCCAGTCGCTGCCGCGCAATGCCGATATCAGCAACGGCCTGGCCGTCATCAGCGCCGGGCGCGGCGCGGTAGACCGTGTGGAATTCGGCGTGGCCCTGACCCGCCGTGCCTTGCTCACGGTGACCACCGACCACGGCACGCCGCTGCCCCGTGGCGCCACGGTCAGTACCGCCGATGGCGAGTTCGTGACCCTGGTGCAGGAAGGCAGCCAAGTGTTCCTGCCGAACGTGCTGGACCCACGTCGCCTGTGGGTCAAGGCACCCGGCATGAGCCGCTGTGAACTGCAGGTTGAACTCGCGGAAAAAGCCGACCCGCAGGTGTATTTCGAAACCGCCCCGGCGCGCTGTGTGACGCCATGAGGAAGACTGTGATGAAGCGATTGTTACTGCTGGGAGTGGCCCTGGGTGCCATCGTCCAGGCCCGGGCGCACGCCGACGAATGCCAACTGACCCTGAGCCAGTCACGCCTGGATTTCGGCGTGATGAACCGCGCCGTGCAGCGCAACCCCGGCGCAGAAATCCTGCTGGGGGAACGCCGCCTGAGCCTCAACCTGAACTGCCCGACGCCCACCGATATGCACGTGTTCTACCGGGCCCTGGCCGCGACCGCCGAGCGTTACCGCTTTACCGAGCGTGGCAGCTACCGCGTGCACATCAGCGATGCGGTACTCGACGGCCAGGCTGTTGAACTGGGGTTGACCAGCGGGCAAGGCCAGGCGCCCAGCGCCAGGGGCAGGTCGCTCGACTGGCAGCCCGACCAGGCCATCGTGCCGTTGCGCGACGGCGTGCCGACCACCGGCAGCAGCTTCTCGGCGCAGTTGCAGGTCGATGCCTGGGCACAGGCCGACGCCACGCAAGTGCGTGACGCGGTGACCTGGGAAGCCACCGGGTTGATCGACGCCGTCGCCACCGGCCGCGCCCGGGAGCTGTCGGTGCAAGCCGGCTTCGCCCCTGCTGCCTGTGAAGCCACGCTGTCCAACGGCGGCATCATCGATTTTGGCCGTATGTGGGCCAAGAGCCTGTACGCCGACAAGGAAACCGGCCTGGCCTCCCGCAGCCTGCTGCTGAGCATCGGCTGCGACGGCCCGACCCACTTTGCCTTGCGCATGCATGACAACCGCAACGGCTCGGCCACCGGCGGAACGGATGAAACCGCCTACGGCCTGGGGGTGGACGACAGCCGCAATAAAATCGGCCGCTACTTTCTCTACTTCGACCCCTTCGACCTGCGCGCCGATGCCCTGCCCCAGGTGTACCGCACCGACTCCACCACAGGTGGCGTGGCCTGGAGCAGCTCCAACGCCTACCCCATTCCCATCGGCAGCAGCAGTTTGCTTGGTTTTACCGCGACACCCGGCAGCAATGCCGGCCCCTCGGCGATCCAGAACCTGAGCGGGCAGGTCAGCGTGCGCGCCGTTCTGTCGCCCATGAACAGCCTGGACCTGCGTACGGAAGTACTGCTCGACGGTTCGGGCACGATTGAAATCATCTACCTCTGATCAAGGAGTCTGGTCATGCACCTACGCCCGCTTTCTCTCGCAACACTTGCCCTGCTGACCCTCAGCGCCGGCGCCAACGCGGCCTCCAGTGTCGAACTCGGCATCACCGGCCTGCTCACCCCCAGCGCCTGCACACCGGCACTGTCGAGCAACGGGCTGATCGACTACGGCAAGATTTCCCAGCAGGACCTGAACACTGATCGCGGCAAACGCCTGCCGGTGCGCTACCTGAGCGTGACCATCAACTGCGAGGCCGCGACCCGTTATGCCCTGCGCATGAGCGACAACCGCGACGGCACCGCCAACGTCAACAGCGAAATCTATTACGGGCTGGGGCTGGACCCGAGTGGCAACAAGATAGGGCTGTACTCTCTGACCTTCGACCCCAGGCAGACGGTGATCGACAGCCTGCCGGAGGTTTACGGCACCGAGTCCACCAGCGGTGGCATCGCCTGGCGCACCGCCAACAGCAACCCGATCGACATCGGTTCGCGCAGCTTTCTCGGCTTTACCGACACCGTCGGCAGCACCAGCGGACCGACCGCCTTCCAGACGCTGAGCAGCCTGGTCAGGGTCGATACGGTGATCGCTGCCAAGAACAATCTCGACCTCAGCAGCGACGTGCATATCGACGGTTCCAGCACCCTGGAGGTGCTGTACCTCTAGACCTTCTCGCTGGTCACGGCGACATACCGCGCACGCCCGGCGCCCAACCCCGCGATGATCGCGCCCAGGCCGATCACCGCGAAAATCCAGCCGGTGGCGTTCCAGCCACCGGTCCAGTCATGCACCAGCCCGACCGCGAACGGCCCCATGGACGCCAGGGTGTAGCCGATCCCCTGGGCCATGCTCGACAGGTTGGCGGCTACATGGGCGTCCCGTGAACGCAGCACGATCAAGGTCAGCGCCAGGCTGAAGGTGCCGCCCTGGCCCAGGCCCAGCAGAATCGCCCAGCCCCACAAGCCGTCCAACGGTGCATACAGGCAACCGAACAGACCGCCCAGGGTCAGCACCATCACCACCACGATGGCCAGGCGCTGGTCCTTGCCGCGGGTGGCCAACCAGGGCGCGGCCAGGGAACTGGCCAACTGCACAATCACCGAACCGGAAAGCACCAGGCCCGCCTGGGTGGCGGTCAGGCCACGGCCGATCAGGATCGACGGCAACCAGCCAAACACAATGTAGGCCAGGGACGATTGCAGGCCCATGTACAGGGTTACCTGCCAGGCCAGCGGGTCACGCAACAAGCCCTTCACGCGATAGGCCACCTGGTGCGCACCGTGTTTCTGGCCAACTTGTGGCAACCAGAACAACGCCGCGACCAACGCCGGAAGAATCCAGAACCCCAGGCCGATGTTCCAGCTGTCGCCGAAGTAATGACTCAACGGCACGGTAGAACCCGCCGCCAACGCCGCGCCCAGGCACAGTGCCATGGTGTACACGCCGGTCATGGTGCCGGCCTGCTTGGCGAAATCGCGCTTGACGATCCCGGGCAGCAACACACCGATGATGCCGATGCTCGCGCCGGCCAGCAGGCTGCCGGCGAACAGCCCGGCCTCACCCAATGAGCTGCGCAGGATGATACCGCCGGCCAGGGTCAGCAGAATGCCCAGCACCACCCGCTCTGCGCCAAAACGCCGGGCCAGGATCGGAGCCAACGGTGCGAACAGGCCCAGGCACAACACGGGGAGCGTCGTCAGCAGCCCGGCCTTGGCCGCCGAGAGACCCAGGCTACGGGAGACCTCAGCCAGCAGCGGCGCCATGCTCGACAACGCCGGGCGCAGGTTCAGCGCCACCAGGATCAGGCCCAGCAGCAACAGCCACAGGCGACTCACCACCGGCGGGCTGTGCTGGACCTTATCGTCATCGGCTTCGGCGTCGATCAGCAGTTCTTCAAGGGCATGGTCTGAACGGGGCATGGTGGTCTCGGGTTCAAGGTTCATTGATCAACTGCCGGGACAGGGCCTTGGCGCGCTCCGGGTCCTGTTGTTCCACGGCATCGAGCAAGGCGCCGTGCAGGTCGAACACCGCTTGCCGGCGCGGCTGGATGTTCAGGGTCTGGCGCAGTTGCGCGCCGACGATGCTGGAGAAGTAGTGGTACAGCTCGCTCAAGGCCGGGTTGTGGGCGGCGTCCACCAGGCGTTTGTGGAACACCAGGTCGCAGCTGATGTAGTGCTCAAGATCACCGTGGTAATGGTCGCCGCTGGCTTTCAGCGCCGCGCGCAAAGCGACCAGGTCTTCATCGGTGCGGCGCAACGCGGCCAAGCCGACTGCCTCGACTTCGAGAATCTGCCGCGTCTCCTGGGCCTGGGCCAGGGTGCAGTGGGACAAGGCTTTCATGGCGCCCAGAGGGTCGGTCATGGAGCGCAGGTAGCTGCCGTCGCCCTGGCGGATCTCGATCAATCCGGAGAACGCCAATACGCGCATGGCTTCGCGCACGGTGTTGCGGCTGATCCCCAGCTCGGCAGACAACTCGGGCTCGGTGGGCAGGCGCTCGCCGATGGCCCATACGCCTTGGGTAATGCGCTGGCGCAACTGGTCCAGGGCCTGGTCGACAAGGGAGCGTTTTATCAGAGGGGCGATATCTGTCATGGGTTTCGTCCTTTCATCCAATCATAGGATGAATTTTCCCACAGCCTATTCGGAGTTGCCTACAAAGGCAACGCACTAGGGTTCTTGAGCAGGCAAAGGAGCAGAATTTTCGATTGGTAAAATTACCCTCAGAGGGTAATTATTGGGCTCAGGTGTCTTATGGAAAAGTACACACCTTATTACGATTTGGCGGTGATAAAGGCGGATGTCAGGCGGCTTGGAAAGCAAGCATTTACTCAAAGCGCACGCCGTTGCGGCGAGGATCTTGATTTAAGCATCGAGCAAATGCAGGCGGTCATTTTCGAGTTGAAAAACACGATGTTGTACAAGTCGATGACCACTCATGACGACCATCGCGTTTGGCAAGATGTGTATCACCTTCACTCACATGATCTGGAGATCTACATCAAGGTGACCTACCGCACGGACGGTAAACCTCTGGTGATCTCCTTCAAGGAGAAAAACCCATGAAAACAGAGCAATGCTTCAGCTGCGGCAGACATGACGGAATGCATCACTTCTCAGGACGTAGCGAAACATCGGAAGTCAAAGGTTTGCATCGCCGTATAGACGATCTGTCTGGATGGGAGTGCCAGGCATGTGGAGAGGTGATCCTGGACCCCGAAGACGCGGAGCGCTATTCAGATCACTGCGATGAAATCGTTCACAGTTTCAGGCAAATGGTCGGCACCGAGATGAAGCGCATACGCCGCAAACTGCACCTTTCACAAAAAGAAACGGTACAACTACTATCGGGTGGCGGCCACAACGCCTTATCTCGTTACGAGCGCGGTGAGGTATTGCCCCCCAAATCCCTGGTAGTCCTGATGCGTTTGCTTGAGCGTCACCCGCACTTGCTGGTCGAAGCAAAAATCCTGAGTGAAGGCGCAGATCTTCGCAATTCCGTGCATACGGTACATAAAGAGCACGAGATCCTGACGACAACTTGATTGATGGCAAAAATAAACCCGGCACCAGGCCGGGTTTATTTATTCAAACACCCATCAATGCAGAATCTGGCTCAGGAACAACTTGGTCCGATCATTCTGCGGGTTGTCGAAGAAGTCATTCGGCGCCGCCTGTTCAACGATCTCGCCCTTGTCCATGAAGATCACGCGGTTGGCTACGGTGCGCGCAAAGCCCATTTCGTGGGTGACGCAGAGCATGGTCATGCCGTCTTCCGCCAGACCGATCATGGTGTCCAGCACCTCTTTCACCATCTCCGGATCGAGCGCCGACGTCGGCTCATCGAACAGCATGATTTTTGGCTTCATGCACAGCGCACGGGCAATCGCCACGCGCTGTTGCTGGCCGCCGGACAGCTGCCCCGGGAACTTGTGGGCCTGTTCCGGAATACGCACGCGCTCAAGGTAGTGCATGGCAATTTCTTCGGCCTTGCGCTTGGGCATCTTGCGCACCCACATCGGTGCCAGCGTGCAGTTCTGCAGGATGGTCAGGTGCGGGAACAGGTTGAAGTGCTGGAACACCATGCCGACTTCCCGGCGGATCGCTTCGATCTGCTTGAGGTCGTTGGTCAGTTCCACGCCATCGACCACGATGCGGCCCTGCTGGTGCTCTTCCAGACGGTTGAGGCAGCGGATGGTGGTGGACTTGCCGGAACCCGACGGGCCGCACAGCACGATACGCTCGCCCTGCTTGACGTTCAGGTTGATGTCTTTCAACACGTGGAACTGGCCGTACCATTTGTTGACGCCCTGCATCTGAATAATGCCTTCAGGGCTCACAGGCTGTTTGATCGCTTCACTCATCACAACACTCCTAACGCTTGTGGCCTGTGTCCAGCTTGTGTTCCAAATGAATGGAATAGCGGGACATACCAAAACAGAAAATCCAGAACACCAGGGCGGCGAACACGTAGCCTTCAGTGGCCATGCCCAACCATTTCGGGTCGGCGGCGGCTTGCTTGACGCTGTTGAGCAGGTCGAACAGGCCGATGATGATCACAAGGCTGGTGTCCTTGAACAACGCGATAAACGTGTTGACGATGCCCGGAATCACCATCTTCAGCGCCTGGGGCAAAATCACCAGGCCCATGCTGCGCCAGTAACCCAGGCCCATAGCGGCCGCAGCCTCGTATTGGCCCTTGGGAATCGCCTGCAAGCCACCGCGCACCACTTCGGCCACGTAGGCCGACTGGAACAGGATCACGCCGATCAACGCCCGCAGCAGTTTGTCGATGCCCATGCCTTCCGGCAGGAACAGCGGCAACATCACCGACGACATGAACAACACCGTGATCAACGGCACGCCGCGCCAGAATTCGATGAAGGTCACGCAGACCACACGAATCGCCGGCATGTTCGACCGCCTCCCCAGCGCCAGCACGATGCCCAGGGGCAAGGCCCCGGCAATGCCGACGGTGGCGATTACCAGGGTCAGCATCAAGCCGCCCCATTGGCTGGTGGCCACGTTGGTCATGCCGAAGATCCCGCCGTGGAGCAGGAAGTAGGCAACGATCGGGTACACCACCAGGAAACTCAGGCCATAGACCGCCTTGCGCTTAAAGCGCGAGATGAACAACGGCGCCACGCCGACAATGGCCAGCCAGACGGTCAGGTCCACGCGCCAGCGCAGGTCGCCGGGGTAATAGCCGTACATGAACTGCCCGAAACGCTGTTGGATAAACACCCAGCAGGCGCCTTCCTTGGTGCAGTCGGCGCGGGTGGTGCCCACCCAGTTTGCATCCAGGATCGCCCAGTGCAGGATCGGTGGCACGACCAGGTAGATCAGGTAGAACGCCAGCAACGTCAGCAGGGTGTTGAGCCAGCTGGAAAACAGGTTGGCACGCATCCACGCCATCGGCCCGAAGACCTTGTTGGGAGGTGGCATGTCCGGTTTGAAAGTATGAGAAGTCATGCTGGTTTCCTCACCGCTCGATCAGCGCAATGCGCTTGTTGTACCAGTTCATCAGCAGGGAAATGCTGATGCTGATCGCCAGGTACACGCTCATGGTGATGGCAATGACCTCGATGGCCTGGCCGGTCTGGTTGAGCACCGTGCCGGCAAACAGCGAAACCATTTCCGGGTAACCGATACCGGCGGCCAGTGACGAGTTTTTCGCCAGGTTCAGGTATTGGCTGGTCAGCGGCGGGATGATCACGCGCAGGGCTTGCGGGATGATCACCTTGCGCAGGGTCGGACCGTTGCGCAGCCCGAGGGAACGCGCCGCTTCAGTCTGGCCGTGGCTGACGGACTTGATGCCTGAACGCACGATCTCGGCGATAAACGCCGCGGTGTAGACGGTCAAGGCAAGGGTCAACGCCAGCAACTCGGGAATCAACACCCAGCCACCGACGAAGTTGAAGCCTTGCAGCTTGGGCATTTCCCAGTGCAGCGGCGCGCCGAAAACCAGTGCGCACAGCGTAGGGATCACCACCAACAGGGCCAGGCCGGCCCAGAACTTGTGGAACGGAACCCCGGTGGCTTCAAAGCGTTTGTTGGCCCAACGGGCCATCAACACAACGGCGATGATTGCTACCACGACGCTGATCACAAACGCCCAGAAACCGTCCGTCATCAAGGCGGCGGGCATGTTCAGGCCACGGCTGCTGACGAAGAAGGTGTCGCCGAAGTTGTGGCTGTTACGCGGCCCCGGCATCGTCAGGAATACCGCGAAATACCAGAACAGGATTTGCAGCAGCGGCGGAATGTTGCGGAACACTTCCACATACACGGTCGCCAGCTTGTTGATCATCCAGTTGGGCGACAAGCGCGCCACACCGATGATGAACCCGAGGATGGTCGCCAGGACCACGCCGATCACGGTCACCAGCAAGGTGTTGAGCAAACCGATCACAAAGACCCGGGCATAGCTGTCCGATTCGGTGTAGTCGATCAGGTGCTGAGCGATGCCGAAGCCGGCACTGCGCTCAAGAAAGTCGAAACCCGAGGTAATGCCCCGGTGTTGAAGGTTGGTTTGCGTGTTGTTGAACAGGTACCAGCCCAACGAGACCACCGCCACAATCGTGATGATCTGGAATAGCCACGCACGCACTTTTGGATCACTGAAGCTGAGCTTCTGTTTTGGTGCGCCGATTTGATTTTGCATTAAGTGCCCCAGGAATAATGGAACAGAACATCACCCGGCGGTTGGCCCACCGGGTGATAGAACCATCAGCGATCAGCGCACAGGTGGTGCGTATTGAATGCCACCGTTGGTCCACAGTGCGTTCAAGCCACGATCGATTTCCAGGGGAGTGCTCTTGCCGAGGTTTTTCTCGAACACTTCGCCGTAGTTACCAACCTGCTTGACGATCTGTACGACCCAGTCTTTCTTCACTTTCAGGTCTTTGCCGTATTCGCCGTCAGCACCCAGCAGACGGGCAACGTCCGGGTTCTTGGTGGACTTGGCTTCAGCTTCGACGTTTTTGGAGGTGATACCGGCTTCTTCAGCGTTGAGCATGGCGTAGCCAACCCAGCGCACGATGGCCAGCCACTCGTCGTCGCCGTTACGCACGACAGGGCCCAGTGGTTCTTTGGAAATGGTTTCCGGCAGGACCACGTAGTCCTTCGGCGAAGCCAGCTTGCTACGCTGTGCGTAGAGCTGGGACTTGTCGGAGGTCAGTACGTCGCAACGACCGGATTCCAGCGACTTGGCGCTTTCATCGGAGGTGTCGAACGTGATCGGGGTGTACTTCAGGTTGTTGGCGCGGAAGTAGTCGGAAACGTTCAGCTCAGTGGTGGTACCGGCCTGGATGCAGATGGTTGCACCGTCCAGTTCCTTGGCACTTTTAACGCCCAGCTTGTTGTTCACCAGGAAGCCAACACCGTCGTAGTAGGTGATGAAGCCCGGGAATTTCAGGCCCATGCCGGCATCGCGGGAGCTGGTCATGGTGGTGTTACGCGACAGGATGTCGACTTCGCCAGACTGAAGCGCGGTGAAACGCTCCTTGGCATTCAACTGGCTGAATTTGACCTTGGTTGCGTCGCCGAATACGGCAGCGGCAACGGCACGGCATACGTCAGCGTCGATCCCGAGGATCTTGCCACTGGCGTCCGGCACCGAGAAGCCTGGCAGACCGTCGCTCACGCCACACTGCACAAAGCCTTTCTTCTGCACGGCATCCAGCGTGGCGCCAGCCTGGGCGAAACCACTGACACCCAATACGGCAGCCGCGGTCACGATAGCCAGGGTGGATTTCAATACCTTCATTCAAACCTCCAGTTTTGCTCTTGTTGTGTCGGAGCTAGAACCCCACCGCACCCTTATGAGGCGACATCGACCCGTGTTGGCTTTTTTTGGGGTCAAACAGCATGAGGTTTTTGCTTTAAGTCCAGTTGCTATCCCCCGGGCGTCAGTCACTGATAGTGTTACCGCCTGGGGTGAGCCTTGACATCGGGTTTCACATAGCAAGCCCCGTACCAGACTGGTGGCTGAGTCGTTTCAGCCCATGGTCAAGAGCAAAAGATTCAACCTTGCGACATTCTCTTAACAGATCAACCCGTCGCGCACCGTTCCGACGCACTCAATCGGAGCGCACGCACATATATGGAGCAGACATGACCGAACCCTTGATTCTTCAGCCCGCCAAGCCCGCAGACGCCTGCGTAATCTGGTTGCATGGTCTGGGTGCCGATCGCTACGACTTCCTGCCGGTGGCTGAAGCCCTGCAGGAAAAACTCCTGTCGACGCGCTTTGTCCTGCCCCAGGCGCCGACGCGCCCGGTGACCATTAACGGCGGCTATGAGATGCCGAGTTGGTACGACATCAAGGCCATGAGCCCGGCGCGCTCGATCAGCATTGAGGAACTGGAAGCCTCGGCAAAAATGGTCACTGACCTGATCAAGGAACAAAAAAGCAGCGGGATAGACGCCTCACGGATTTTCCTTGCCGGTTTTTCCCAGGGTGGCGCCGTGGTGTTCCACACCGCTTTCCTGAAATGGCAGGGTGCATTGGGTGGCGTAATTGCCCTCTCCACCTACGCTCCCACCTTTGGTGATGAACTGGAATTGTCGGCCAGCCAGCAACGGATTCCGGTGCTGTGCCTGCACGGCCAATACGATGACGTGGTGCAGAACGCCATGGGTCGCAGCGCCTATGAGCATTTGAAGTCGCGCGGTGTCACCGCCACATGGCAGGAATACCCAATGGGCCACGAAGTGTTACCTCAGGAGATACAGGATATCGGTGATTGGTTAGCCGCCCGTCTGGGCTGAAAACCACCCATTGTGTAGCCGCATGACCAACGCACTACGCCGCGCCCGATTCTTGCATTACACTGGCCGGCGTACATTCCTTAACCAATTGATGAGATGACCGTGCTCAAAGCACTCAAGAAGATGTTCGGTAAAAGCGAGGCTGAGCAGCTCGCGCCAGGTTCCAGTGCCCCCGCCCACGTTCAAGGCAGCCGCAATGACGGCCAGCAGCCTGGCCGGACCGCACCTGTAGCCTCGCCAAAAAAAGAGCCGGTGACCACACCCGCCACGGTTAACGTCGCTGAAGAACCACTCGCCGACCAACCACGCCAGGAGCCACGCCAGGAAAAGCCGCGCCGTGAACGCGCGCCCAAACCTGTGGTGATTCCCTGGAAACTGGAAGACTTCGCCGTCGAACCCCAGGAAGGCAAAACCCGCTTTCATGATTTCAAGCTCGCCCCGGAACTGATGCACGCCATCCAGGACCTGGCTTTCCCGTACTGCACGCCGATCCAGGCGCAAGTGCTGGGCTTCACCCTCGCCGGCAAAGACGCCATCGGTCGCGCCCAGACCGGCACCGGCAAGACCGCCGCCTTCCTGATCTCGATCATCACCCAGTTGCTGCAAACCCCGCCGCCGAAAGAGCGCTATATGGGTGAGCCACGGGCCCTGATCATCGCCCCGACCCGGGAGCTGGTGGTACAGATCGCCAAGGACGCCGCCGACCTGACCAAATACACCGGCCTGAACGTCATGACGTTTGTCGGTGGCATGGACTTCGACAAGCAGCTCAAGCACCTGGAAGCGCGCCACTGCGACATCCTGGTGGCCACACCGGGCCGCTTGCTGGACTTCAACCAGCGGGGCGACGTGCACCTGGACATGGTCGAAGTGATGGTGCTGGACGAAGCCGACCGCATGCTCGACATGGGTTTCATCCCACAAGTGCGTCAGATCATTCGCCAGACCCCGCCGAAAAACGAACGCCAGACCCTGCTGTTCTCCGCGACCTTCACCGAAGACGTGATGAACCTCGCCAAGCAGTGGACCACCGACCCGTCCATCGTCGAGATCGAGGCACTCAACGTTGCCAGCGAGAACGTCGAACAGCACATCTATGCCGTGGCCGGTGCCGACAAATACAAGCTGCTCTACAACCTGGTCAACGACAACGGTTGGGAGCGGGTCATGGTGTTTGCCAACCGCAAGGACGAAGTGCGACGCATCGAAGAACGCCTGGTGCGTGATGGGGTGAATGCCGCGCAACTGTCCGGCGACGTGCCGCAGCACAAGCGCATCAAGACCCTGGAAGGTTTCCGCGAAGGCAAGATTCGCGTGCTGGTGGCCACCGACGTGGCCGGGCGCGGGATTCACATCGATGGCATCAGCCACGTGATCAACTTCACCCTGCCGGAAGTGCCGGACGACTACGTGCACCGGATTGGCCGTACCGGCCGTGCCGGTGCTGCGGGCGTGTCCATCAGCTTTGCCGGTGAAGACGATTCGTACCAGTTGCCGTCGATCGAAACCTTGCTGGGCCGCAAGATCAGCTGCGAAACGCCGCCGACGCATTTGTTGCGCCCTGTAGAGCGCAAACGCCCTTAAGCCGGAATGCGGTAAAAAATGTGGGAGCTGGCCTGTGTGGGAGCTGGCTTGCCTGCGATAGCATCACCTCGGTGTAACTCACATACCGAGGTGCCTGCATCGCGGGCAAGCCCGGCTCCCACATAAGCCCGCTCCCACATTTGGTTTCTGCGCTTTCAAATTCCAGGAGGAATACATGAACCAGGCCGACTACCTCATCATCGGCGGTGGCATCGCTGGCGCATCCGCCGGCTACTGGCTGTCACACCATGCCCGCGTCATCGTGCTGGAACGCGAGTCGATGCCGGGCTACCACTCCACCGGCCGCTCCGCCGCCCTGTACATCGCCGCCTACGGCACGCCCCAGGTTCGCGCACTGACCCTCGGCAGCCGCACCTTCTTCGATAACCCGCCAGCGGGTTTTACCGAGCACCCGCTGCTCACCCCTCGCGGTGAATTGCTGGTGGACTTGATCGGCGATCCCGATGAGTTGCAGCGCCACTACCTGAGCGCCAAAGCCCTGGTGCCGGAAACGCGACTGCTCGACGTCGAGGAGTCGATGGCCATGATGCCGATCCTGCGCCGGGAAAAAGTCCATGGCGGGATCTACGACCCGACCGTCTGCGACATCGATACCGATGCGCTCTATCAGGGCTACTTGCGTGGCATTCGGCGCAATGGCGGTGAAATCCATACCGACAACGATGTGCAGAAACTGATCCGTGACGCTCAAGGACTGTGGCAGGTGCGCACCGCGCAACAGCACTTCAGCGCGCCAGTGATCATCAACGCCGCAGGCGCCTGGGCCGATCACATCGGTGAGTTGGCCGGTGCACAGAAAATCGGCCTGCAACCCAAGCGCCGCAGCGCGTTCGTCTTCGCCCCGCCTGCCGAATTGAACACCCACGCATGGCCAGAACTGGCCGCCCTCGACGGCTCGTTCTATATGAAACCCGACGCCGGCATGTTCCTCGGCTCACCGGCCAATGCCGACCCGGTAGAGCCCCACGATGTGCAGCCGGAAGAGCTGGACATTGCCACGGGCATCTATCACATCGAAGAAGCCACCACCCTGACCATCCGCCGGCCTGCGCGGACCTGGGCCGGGTTGCGCAGTTTCGTCAGCGATGGTGATCTGGTCTGCGGGTTCGATCCACAGGTGGAGGGATTGTTCTGGATTGCGGCCCAGGGCGGCTATGGGATTCAGACCTCACCGGCCATGGGCCAGGCCAGTGCGGCGCTGGTGCGCGGGAAGCCGTTGCCGGATGCATTGGCGGCGTTCGGATTGACCGAAGCGATGCTGTCGCCCCACCGGCTGCAAGCCTCGACCTGACCCCAGTGGCGAGGGAGCTTGCTCCCACTGGAGTGCGTAGCGCTCCCGCTTTTTTGGGGCCGCTACGCAGCCCAGCGGGAGCAAGCTCCCTCGCCACCGCAAGCTCCCTCACCACACGCGCCGTTATTTCCAGCGGTCGGCAGCAGCGTGATCGCTGTCGCGCCCTTCCACCCAGCGCGGCCCTTCGCTGGTGTTTTCCTTCTTCCAGAACGGCGCCCGCGTCTTCAGGTAGTCCATCACGAACGCGCAGGCATCGAACGCCGCCTGACGATGGGCGCTGGCCGCCGCCACGAACACGATCGGTTCACCCGGCTCCAGGGCGCCGATGCGATGCAGCACTTCCAGCTTGAGCAGCGGCCAGCGTTGCTCGGCCTCCACGGCGATTTTGCCGAGGGCTTTTTCAGTCATGCCCGGGTAGTGTTCGAGGAACATCCCCGCCACATCCAGGCCATCATTGAAGTCACGCACATAGCCGACAAAACTCACCACCGCCCCCACGCCCGCATTGGCCGCATGCATCGCATTAACCTCGGCACCGGGATCAAACGCCTCGGCCTGCACCCGAATCGCCATGGTCAGCCTCCGGTCACTGGCGGGAAGAATGCCACTTCGTCGCCATCAACGAGCGGCTCATCCAGCGAACACAGCTCTTCGTTACGGGCGCACATCAAGCCGGTTTCGTTGAGCACTTCAAAGCCGGGGTCGCCGGCCAAGGCCTGGCGCACGGCGTCGATCGTGGCGAATTCGCCTTCAACCTCCAGCGAGTCCAGGTCCACGGCTTCACGGTAGCGCGCAAAAAACAGTACGTTGATGCTCATGCCTGGTCCGCCTTGAAATGCCCGCTCTTGCCACCGAGTTTTTCCAGCAGACGAATGGTTTCGATAGTCATGCCACGGTCCACGGCCTTGCACATGTCGTAGATCGTCAGGGCGGCGACGCTGGCCGCGGTCAACGCTTCCATCTCCACGCCGGTCTGGCCGGAGAGTTTGCAGCGGGCGATGATGTGCACCGCGTCCAGGCCATCGGCGCTGAGTTCAACCTTGACCCCGGTGAGCATCAGCGGGTGGCACAGGGGAATCAGGTCACTGGTCTTCTTTGCTGCCTGGATCCCGGCGATGCGGGCCACGGCAAACACGTCGCCCTTGGGGTGGGCGCCGTCGACAATCATTTTCAGGGTCTCGGGCAACATGCGCACCCGCGCTTCGGCCACGGCTTCACGGAACGTCACGGCTTTTTCAGTGACGTCGACCATGTGGGCGCGACCTTGGGAATCGAGATGAGTCAGCACAGGGATACTCCTGATCAGGAGCGGCAATTGTAAACCTGTGAGTCAATTTTGCGCAGGGCTGTTTATCCCATGAATAAAGGGGCGCACTGATCCCTCAGTGCGCCCCCTCACAGGCAACGATGCGGCGTTAGAAGCGGAAGGTAAATCCGGCATTGATCCCGTTGTTATTGCCCCGGTTGGACAGCAGACCGCTGTAGCTCAAGGACACCAGCGTGTCCTTGGTCAAGGCCATCTCCGCACTGGCCTTGATGACGGCCCCATCACGGGCCACCGGCACGCTGTTGACGGCAAACGCAGTGTCGCTGCCGGCAAATTTCAGCGAGGCCTCACGGTCGGTATCGCCCAACTGATGCTCCCAGCCCAGCTCACCGCGCAACGTCACGGCCGAGGTCGAGCTGACCGGCAATTGGGTATGCGCACGCAGACCCAACGTCAAGAGCGTGGCGTCCTGGCTTTGCTTACTGGCATGCACGGCCGCGGCGCCGCCTTTCTCTTTGAACGAATTGCTTTGGTAGTTCAGGTAAGTCAGGTTGGCGAAGGGCTCGACAAACGCCCATTGGGTGTAGCCGATTTCGCCGAACACCTGATCGGTGCGAGCACTGTAGTCGGCCTTGTCGTAGTCCGACTGGTTGGCGTAAGCCACTCGCCGCGAGCTGTCGATACGGTGCCAGCTGGTGGCGCCGCCCAAGCGCAGAGCGACGGCCTCGAAGCGTTTACCGCCGTAGACCGACAGGTGATAGTTATCGCTGTCTGCCGATGCCGAGGCGTCGCCATTGAGGTGACTCTGGGTGTAGCCGGTCGCTGCGCCCAAACGCCAGCCGTCGCCGACCTCGGTGTCCAGGCCGAGCAGCACACCGCTGGTGGACGAGGAGTAGCCACTGGCGTTGTTGTCACCGCTGACGTTATCGCGACCGCCCAGCAGTTGCACCCAGCCGCCGTTGTCGCTGGCCTGGATCTGCGCACTGGAGTCCAGTGCCTGAGCTTGTTGCAAACGGCCGTTGACGGCTTCGCGAATGTAACGACTGTCGGCCATTTGCGCCGCCGCCACATCCGAGTGCAGTTGCCCCGAGAGTTGCTTGAACGCGTCCCGCGCCTGGGCCACCGAATCTGACGCCAGCAGGCTTTCATACACGGGGCTGCCGCTGCCCAAGGCCTCTACTGCCGTGGCCACGGCGCGTTCGTTGCGGGTTTGCGCGACGCTGGCAAAGGTCGTCTGGTTGCGCTCCACCGCAAGGCTCAGCAGGTTCGGCTGATAGTTCAACTGGGTGCCGATAAACAGGTAGTCGGGTGAGATCGCCGCAAACTGGCCATTGATGCCTTGGTTGGCGCTGAGGATGCTGTACTGCTGGCCCAGCAGGCTGCGGGCCTCGGTGGCGGACAGCAGATTGGGGCTGTTCTCCAGGGAAACGGTGACCACACCGCCATTGAGGGTGGCGACGCCGCTGCTCTGAATCTGATCGCTTCGCCCGTTCGGACCAACCTCCACGGCGTACACCGAGCCAGAGTTGAAGGTCACGTCGCCCGTGTGCAGCGTGCCGATCGAATGCCCCGGCGCCACGCGGCCACCGTTGTTGACGATTAAGGCGCCCACCGTGCCGTTGCCGGCCAGCGTGCCGCCCTGGGTGGTGGTCACACCGTTATCTGCGTTCACCGTGCCCACCGCGCTGCCATCCACCGTCACAGCCGAGGTCAACGCGCCGTCCACCGACAGCTTGCCGCCGCGTACCCAGGTGCTGCCCGAATAGGTGTTCTGGCCTTCCAGCACCAGTTCACCGTCTCCGGACTTGGCCAGGCTGCCGACGTAGGTGTTGCCGGTGACTAGGTCCTTGCCGCGTGCCAATGTCGCCTGCTCCCGCGCGCTGCCGATTTCGTATTGAAACTGATCGTCCGCCGACGCATTAGCGGGCAAGCCGTTGAGCCAGCCTTTTTGCTGTTTGGTGGTGGTCCAGGTCGCCTGTTCGGTGGCATCTTCCAAGCGACGGGCGCGGATTGCCTCGTCGGAAATCGGGTTAGCCCAGATATCCCGAGTACCGGTGGGCAATGCCACCGCCACCGAGCCGAGGAACTGCCCCGGCCCCTGCATGGCTTTTTGCAGGTTGGGCAAACCCCAACCGCTGACCACGCCGGGCACTTGCGGCGTACCCGGCGCAGCATCGTGCACCGGTTGCAGGTTGTCGTAGGTGCGGCCACCGGTCTGGTCTCCCACCGGCGTGTCCGGACCGTCCGGCGCTTGCAGGCTGGAGGTGGTGAGTAACACATCGCGGGCCTGGCTGGCGGTCATGTAGGGGAAGCGTTGGATCACCAGGGCCAGGGCACCGGAAACGCTCGGCGCGGCGGCGGATGTGCCGTTGGCATTGGGGATAATTTCACCTTCGGGCCCAGTGGATGGAATCCCCGAAACGCCCATCACACACCACCACTTCGAGGTGCCGCAGCGGTTGTACACCTGGGCGCTGGTCTCGTCGTAACCGGTGATCGAAAGGAATTTGGCTTCGATGTCGGGCTTGAAAAACGGCAGGTTGGCGTTGGTATCCGGGTTGGCCCCGTGGCTGTCGTTGCCTGCCGAGATGATCTGGATAAAGGTGTTTTGCCGCGCCGCGTCGGCCATCGCGTCCATCCAGGTTTTCTGCCCGGCGTGGGCCTTGTCCCAGAACGGGCGATAGGCGGCGGTCATGTCGCGCAAGTTGTCCGCCGCGCTGTCGCCGACATTGCCGAAGTGGTTCTCCACGTCGTTGCGAGAGTTTTGTCCCCAGCTCTGGTTGACGATCGACACATTCTTTGCGGCCAGGGCGTTGTAGCTGGCCATGAAGGCGTTGTAGTCGAGGTCATTGGAACCCTGGAAACGGTTGTCATCGGTGCCGCCGGTATTGGCCACAAAGATGTTTGCGTCAAAGGCAATGCCATGCATGCCCGTGCCGTTGCGACTGGCGCCCAATACACCGGACATTTCCGTGCCGTGGCCGTCGTTGATGACCGGGTCGTACTCGCCGGAAATACTGAAGTGCTCGCCCTTTTGAAACTCACCATCCGGGGTGTCGTGGAGATAGCGCGGATGGGTGGCGTAGTACTCACCGGTGGAAGTCACCGCCTGCACCCGATCCTGGCCCTGGGCGTTCTTGCCCTGGAACTCGAAATGCTCGGTGAGGATGCCCGAGTCCAGCACGCCGACATTCACGCCCTTACCAGTCATGCCCAAGGCATAGGCGTAATACGCATTGGTGCGGTCCAGGCCGGAGTTGACCTGGGCTTCCGGGGTCTTCCAGGTTTGCGCGTTGGCGCTCCAGTCACGTGTAGCGCCCGCCCAGGATTGACCGGCATTCAGTTGCCCGTTGAGGTTGCTGCTGACGCCCGGTTCTACATAGACATAGGGCTTGGCGGCGGGCAGATTGGCGATGATGGCCTTGGAAAAATCGAGAATATCGGTGGTGTAACGGCCGCTGTTGCTGAACAACCGGCTGCGGTAATAGTCCAGACGCGAGGCATAGTCCAGCGGCCGTTTGGTGTCGCCGAGCATCGCGCCAATCGTCAGGTTTTCCGGCTGCAGTTCGTAGTGTTGCTTGAGGGCCGAATCGAACTTGTCGGACTGCGCGGCAAAGTCCTTGGCCGCGAGGTCAACGATGTCCGCGTAGGCAAACCGCAGGTTCTTGTAGACATCGGTGTTGGGGCCAAACGAAGCAACCGCGTTCCTGAAGGCCGACTCCAGCACCTGAGCCGTGTAGGGGTTGCTGTCATCCGCCCGGGCCATGGGACCCTGGCCCAGCCATAGCGCCAATCCGAGTGCGATGGGTGTGAGGGGTATCGATTTGAAACCTGCAGTGCCTTTGCGCTGAGGCAAAGTAGAGCCATTACCTGCTACGTCCATGTTCCTTTCCCTTTAGATAAGTGCGTCGTCAATGAGCGATGTATCGGGCTTTTTGTAATAGGCAGGGTCACGCTGAAACCCGTAAGAGGTCTCCAATGCGTCGTCGAATTGATGAGGCGGTTGTCCGACGGAGCCGAGCGTCGTTTTTATTCTGTTTTTTGTGCCGGCCAAAAAATGTAACAAAATAATTACAATCGCCACAAGCACATAAAGGCAGGTCAAGGAAAACAAATTTCACCCACAGCAAAAACCCCGGACTTCGTGAGAAATCCGGGGTGGTTCGTGGCATTTAGCCACCAGTTAAGACATTTGTGTTTACAGATGCGACTCTGCGTATTCAGCCAGAATCGAGCGAGGGACACCTTGCAGGGCGATATGCACGCCGTTCGGGAAGTCCTTGAAGCGTTCCGTCAAGTAGGTCAGCCCGGAGCTGGTCGCGGACAGGTAAGGGGTGTCGATCTGTGCCAGGTTACCCAGGCACACCACTTTAGAACCGGCGCCGGCACGGGTGATGATGGTTTTCATCTGGTGCGGCGTCAGGTTCTGGCATTCATCGATCAAAATCAGGCTTTGCTGGAAGCTGCGACCTCGAATGTAGTTGAGGGATTTGAACTGCAACGGCACTTTGCTGAGGATGTAGTCGACGCTGCCATGGGTGTTTTCGTCATCCATGTGCAAGGCTTCGAGGTTGTCGGTGATCGCCCCCAGCCACGGCTCCATTTTTTCCGCTTCGGTGCCGGGCAGGAAACCGATTTCCTGGTCCAGGCCCTGCACGCTGCGGGTGGCGATGATGCGGCGATAGCGCTTGGTCACCATGGTCTGTTCGATGGCGGCAGCCAGGGCGAGGATGGTTTTCCCCGAACCTGCGGCGCCGGTCAGGTTGACCAGGTGGATGTCCGGATCAAGCAAGGCATACAGCGCCAGGCTCTGGTAGATATCACGCGGTTTCAGGCCCCAGGCTTCCTGGTGCAACAGGGGTTCCTGATGCAGGTCGAGGATCAGCAGCTTGTCGACTTGGATCTCTTTGATCCAGCCCACAAAGCCCTGTTCATCGATGATGAATTCGTTGATGTGCACCGCCGGCAGGTTGTCGATCAGCTGTACCTGGTGCCAGGTGCGGCCATGGTCCTGACGGGTTTCGACCTTGCTGACGCGATCCCAGAACGAGCCGGTCATGGTGTGATAACCACGGGACAACATCGACACGTCGTCGACCAGTTGGTCGGTACTGTAGTCCTCGGCAGCGATCCCACACGCTCGTGCCTTGAGGCGCATATTGATGTCTTTGGTCACCAGCACCAGGCGCAGGTCCTTGTCGCGTGCGTGCAGGTCGATCAATTGGTTGATGATTTTGTTGTCGTTCAGATTTTCCGGCAGCAGGCTATTGGGCTCGCTGCGTTTGCTCATCAGAATCGACAGCAAGCCCTTGGGCCCGCTTTTGCCACGCTGGATCGGTACGCCCACCTCGACATCGTCGGGGGAGGCTTCGCCGAGGGTCTTGTCGATCAGGCGGATGGCCTGGCGGCATTCGGCGGCAACGCTGTGGTGCCCGCTTTTGAGTTTGTCGAGCTCCTCAAGCACGATCATCGGGATGGCGACGTGGTGTTCTTCGAAGTTAAGCAGTGCGTTTGGATCGTGAATCAGTACGTTGGTATCAAGCACATAAAGGATTGGCTGGTCGGAAGAAGGGTTACGTCCATGATCATCCATACTCGGTCACCTTTGTGGGAGCCAGTCGACGCAATACCACGACAGTGCTGCGCCTCGATTCGACCGTCGAACGCACTTGAGGGGCGTCAAGTGCGGTGCACACAAGAGGTGTCTTGGAAGACGCCACCTGTGTTGCAGGTTTCGGCTGTCTGTCTTCGTAATACCGCAAAACACATGACAGGAAAAAGCACTTTGACGCTTTTTTGAAGTTTATTTTTCAGGATGACGAATAGCACTAGGCGAGCCGGCATTGCACCGTTAAAGTCGGAAGTCCGCCTGTATCGAAATATCTCCCAAATTCTCCCCTAAAAAACCTCAGCCCCAACAGGGCCGGGCTCTTTGTGCTTTTTTCAGCGAAACGCTTCCCGGCAATCCTGCCAGCCGAGTCCACTTTCTGCCGTGGCGTGCAAAAGCCAGGGTAATGCGATGCGTGCCTTGTCCTGGGTGTCGTGGAATACGATCATCCCGCGCCGCCACAGCAGCATCAGCGTGAGCACCCGGTTGGCCGATTCGTCGGCCTTGAGCTTGCCGGGTTCGTCTTCTGAATCGATGTCCCACAAGGCCACTTGCAGCCCTTGTGACTGGAAGAAGCCTTGGCTGTCGGCCCGGCGCTGGCCGTAGGGTGGGCGGAACAGCGGTACGTAATTTTCCGGCATCAGGTTCTGGGCCAGAGAGGCGCTGCGGGTGATGGACGACTGCCAGTCGACCCAGTGGCTATGGGAGCGGTATTGCCAACCCTGGGTGCCGACGCACTGGCCCTGGTACAGCGCCTGCACATCGGTGGCCGAGCTTTTCTCGACGCGGGTTTGCAGGCTGTTGCCCAGCACAAAGAAAAGGCTGTGCATTTTCTGTTTGCGCAGGTAGTCGGTGAGCCAGTCGGTGTTGCCGCTGACGGGGGATGGGCCGCTGTCGAAGGTCAGCAGGAACATCCGGTCGTTGAGCTCGTCGCCGTTGCGTTCGTGGTCGCCGAAGCGGGCGATTTCGCTGCTGATCTGGGGGAACAGGGCGGCCTTGCGCAACTGTTCATCCAGGTAGCGTTCGTGGAATGCGCGACTGGGGCCGGCCCAACCTATATAGAAGGAGTTGTCGCTCACTTCAAATTTGGCGGCTTGTTCGCGCAGGTCGTCCATGTTTTCCACTAGGTAGCAGAAGGAGGCGTCCTGTTCGCAGCTTTGTTGGGCGAAGGTGTAGTTTTCCAATAGCCGTTGCCACAGTTGGCGGCGCAGGTCGTCGATGGAGGCCAGATTGATGATCTTCAGGCCCAGGCGCTGCTTGAGGGCGGGCTCGTCGAGGGCTTCGCTGGCCAGCAAGGTGTGGGCGAACATCAGGATTTCTGCGCGTGAGGCGACGTCGAACAGGGCGGGATTGCTGAGGCGTTCGGGCCAGGTGCCGCGGTCCAGGGTCGCGACGTCCACGGGGGCGGCTTGGGCGCCCAGGCAGATGAGCCAGGCTGACAGTAAAAGCGCAATTCGCACGAAGGGTCTCCCTTTCCAGAGTCGTCGGGCACTATAGCCGATCACATTGGATTGGTTGGTGTGCATATCCGTTGCTGCGGTAACCGCCGCTATTGGTTCCGCCCTTACGGCGGCTCACTTTTGAACAGCGCAAAAGTAAGCAAAACGCTCTTGCCCCACCACTCGGCACCTCGCTTGGGCTCGGTGTGCCCAGCGTGGTTTAACGGGGCGCCTAAGATCAAGATCAAAAGCAAGAGCACAGCGGCCTACCGGCCGGCTTGAGTGTTTTAGAGCAACAGCAAAATCAAAAGCTAAAGCGGGCACGGTCCAAATGTGGGAGCGGGCTTGCTCGCGAAGGTCGTTAACGATGACGTGGGCATTCTGAATGAACGCGGCGACCTCAGGTTTTTCGCGAGCAAGCCCGCTCCCACAGAAAAGCAGATCTGTTTTCGCTCTGGATCTTGCCTTTGCTTTTAACACTCAAGCCGGCCGGGAGGCCGCTGTGCTTTTGCTTTTGATCTTGATCTGACTGCCCCATTCAGCCCGAGGCCGAACGCAGGCAGTGCGGAGCGGGTAAACCGGCAGGACGCCGGTTTAGCCGCGCCGGGCCATGGATGGCCCGTCGCGGCGGCCCGCTTCGCGGTGCCGGAGTGGAACACCGAGCCCCAGCGAGGTGCCGACAGGCGGGGCAGAGCGTTTTGGTTACTTTGCCGCTTTTGCAAAGTGACTCGCTGTAAGAGCGAAACCATAGGCGGCCGTTACCTAAATAACGGATATGCCCCCCAACCTACCGCACCGCCTCAAACAACCCAGTAGCCCCCATCCCACCCCCAACGCACATAGTGACAATGCCGTAACGCAACTTACGCCGCTGCAACTCACGCACCAAATGCCCCACCTGCCGCGACCCCGTCATCCCAAACGGATGCCCGATGGAAATCGACCCACCGTTGACGTTGTACTTGGCGTTATCAATTTCCAGCCGATTACGCGCATACAGACACTGCGACGCAAACGCCTCATTCAGTTCCCACAAATCAATATCCGCCACCGCCAGCCCACGGGCCTTGAGCAACTTGGGCACCGAAAACACCGGCCCAATGCCCATCTCATCCGGCTCACACCCCGCCACCGTAAACCCACGGAAAAACGCCTTCGGCTTCAGCCCTAATTCCAGGGCCTTCTCCAGGCTCATCACCAGTGTCATGGAAGCCCCATCAGACAACTGCGACGAATTCCCCGCCGTCACCGACCCATCCTCGGCAAACACCGGCTTCAACCCCGCAAGACTGGCCAAGGTGGTATCCGGACGATTGCAATCATCCCGATCAACCACCCCGTCCAACACCTGCACCGCGCCGGTGTTCTTATCCTCGACCTTATACTTCACCGCCATCGGCACGATTTCATCATCAAACAACCCGTCAGCCTGGGCCTGAGCCGTACGCTGCTGGCTTTGCAGCGCATACAGATCCTGCTCTTCACGACTCACGTGATACCGCCGCGCAACAATTTCCGCGGTCTGCCCCATAGGGAAATAGATACCCGGCACCTGCTCCTTGAGCAACGGATTGATCAGGTTATCGGTGTTCACGCTTTTCATGGTCAAGCTGATGGACTCAACCCCACCGGCCACGATGATGTCGCTGCAACCGGACGCAATCTGGTTGGCCGCAATGGCGATCGCCTGCAAGCCCGAAGAACAGAAACGGTTAAGGGTCATGCCCGCCGTGCCGGTGCCCAGTTGCGACAACACCGCCACATTGCGGCCGATGTTGTAGCCCTGGGCACCCTCGTTGGAGCCCGCACCGACGATGCAATCCTCGACCGTGGCCGGGTCGATGCCGTTGCGGGTCAGCAGCGCGTTGACGCAATGGGCAGCCATGTCATCGGGACGGGTCTGGTTGAACTTGCCGCGAAAGGACTTGGCCAGGCCGGTTCGCACGCTGTCGACGATCACTACTTCACGCATGGGCTACCTCTATTGTTGGGGTTGTTGAGAGATGGATCGAGCATAGATCCCGCCCTCTTCAACCGCGACAATCATTCACCCCGCGTATGCAAAAGCATGGCGCTACTTCTTCTTGTCCTTCTTGTCGTGCTTGTCCGTTTTGTCGAACGCTTCTTCCAGCGCCCGGTTGATGGTGCGCAACACCTTCACCCGCGCCCAGCGCTTGTCATTGGCTTCCACCAGCGTCCACGGGGCAATCTCGGTGCTGGTGCGGTCTACCATGTCACCCACCGCCGCCCGGTAGTCGTCCCACTTGTCGCGATTGCGCCAGTCATCCTCGGTGATCTTGAAGCGTTTGAACGGGATTTCCTCGCGGGCCTGGAACCGCTCCAACTGCGTCTGCTTGTCGATCGCCAGCCAGAACTTGACCACGATCACCCCGGCGTCGCGCAGTTGCTCTTCGAAGTCGTTGATCTCGCCGTAGGCGCGCATCCAGTCCGTCGGCGTGCAGAAGCCTTCGATGCGCTCCACCAGCACCCGACCGTACCAGGAGCGGTCGAACACGGTGAACATGCCCCGCGCCGGAATTTTCTGCCAGAAACGCCACAGGTAAGGCTGGGCGCGTTCGTCTTCGCTGGGCGCGGCAATCGGCACGATGTGGTACTGCCGGGGGTCGAGGGCGGCCGCCACACGGCGGATCGCGCCGCCCTTGCCCGCCGCGTCGTTGCCTTCAAATACCGTCACCAACGCGTGCTTGCGCATGCGCTTGTCGCGCATCAGCCCGGAGAACCGCGCCTGTTCGGTAATCAGTTGTTCTTCGTAATCGTCCTTTTCAAGGCTCAGGCTCATGTCCAGGCTGTTCAGCAGGCTCATCTGGTCAACCGCCGACGGCAGCGGCGCCGGGTTCATGCCGCTGACTTTACCCTTGGGCACTTTCAAGGCGTTTTGCAGGCCCTCCAGCAGGATCTTGCCGACGGTCAGCCCACGGTAATGCGCATCGACGCCTTCGATCACAAACCACGGCGCATAGTCACGGCTGGTGCGGCGCAGGATCCGCTCACCGAAATGCACGAACTTGTCGTAGGTCTTTGATTGCTGCCAGTCCAGCGGGCTGATGCGCCAGCTGTGCAGTGGGTCGTCCTGCAAGGCCTTGAGCCGGGATTTCATCTGCTTTTTGGACAGGTGAAACCAGAATTTGAAGATCAGCGCACCTTCGTCACACAGCATCTTTTCCAGGCGCTCGGCACCGGCGATGGCCTGGTCGAGCCGCGCATCCTTGATCTCGCCATGGACGCGACTCTGCAGCATCTGGCTGTACCAGTTGCCGAAAAAGATGCCCATGCGGCCTTTCGCCGGCAGCTGGCGCCAGTAGCGCCAGGCCGGCGGGCGGGCCAGTTCTTCGTCGGTCTGCTGGTCGAAGGTGCGCACTTCGATCAGACGCGGGTCCATCCATTCATTCAGCAGTTTGACGGTTTCACCCTTGCCGGCGCCTTCGATGCCATTAATCAGGATGATCACCGGGAAGCGCTTCTGCTGCTGCAGTTCGTACTGCACTTCCAGCAAGGCTTCGCGCAATGCGGGTACTTCGGCGTCGTAGGTGTCTTTGTCGATGGCGTGACCGATTTCGGCAGATTCGAACATGGGCGGCTCCGTTCCAGAATGAGGCAAGACTAGCGGATTGGACGGTGCAGCGCCGGAGGAAATTCCACACCCGGTTGTCATGGATCAATGACACCCCTGTTGATCAGCTAGAATGGCCGCCTTGTCTTTGCCTGCCGTATTTTATGAGCCGCCCATGAACCCCGTATCCCACGCCCAGCTCGACTGGGATGACCAAGGCCGCCCGCACTCGCGGGTGTTCGACGACGTGTACTTCTCCGACAAGTCGGGCCTTGAAGAAACCCGCTACGTGTTCCTCGAACAGAACCGTTTGCAGGAACGTTTTGCTGCGCTGCCCGTGGGTAGGCGGTTGGTGATTGGTGAGACCGGCTTTGGCACCGGGTTGAATTTCCTGTGCGCCTGGCAGTTGTTCGAGCAACACGCAGTGCCGGGCGCACGCCTGCATTTTGTCAGCGTGGAAAAGTACCCGCTGAGCCACGCCGACCTGCAACGCGCCCTCGCCCTCTGGCCGGAACTAGCACCGTTCGCCGAGCAACTGCTGGCGCAATACATCGCGATCCATCAGGGCTTCCAGCGGCTGGTGCTGGATAACGGTCGCGTCACCCTGACCCTGTTGATCGGCGATGCCCTGGAGCAATTGCCACAGCTGGACGCTCAGGTCGACGCCTGGTTCCTCGACGGATTCGCCCCGGCCAAAAACCCGGACATGTGGACTGCCGAGCTGTTCGCCCAACTGGCGCGCCTGGCGGCGCCGGGCTCGACCATCAGCACCTTTACCAGCACCGGCTGGGTGCGCCGGCTGATCAATGGGGCCGGGTTCAAGATGAAGCGCACCCCGGGCATCGGCCACAAGTGGGAAATCCTGCGGGGCGAGTTTCTCGGCTGGCCCACTGAAGCGCCCGCGCCTGCCGCGGCAAAACCCTGGTTTGCGCGCCCGCCTGCTGTGGCTGGTGAACGCCATGCCCTCGTCATCGGCGGTGGCCTGGCCGGTTGTGCCACGGCCGCCAGCCTGGCGGCACGGGGCTGGCGGGTCAGCTTGCTGGAACGCCATGCAGCACTCGCCCAGGAAGCCTCCGGCAACCCGCAAGGGGTGTTGTACCTCAAGCTTTCCGCCCACGGCACGGCACTGTCGCAGTTGATTCTCAGCGGTTTCGGCCACACGCGGCGCTTGCTGGAACACCTGCAACGTGGCGTGGATTGGGATGCCTGCGGCGTGCTGCAACTGGCCTTCAATGCCAAGGAAGCCGAGCGCCAGGCACAGCTGGCCAGCGCTTTTGCCCCGGACCTGTTGCACCTGCTGGATAAAGAGCAGGCCCAGGCGCGCGCCGGAATAACCCTGGAGCAAGGGGGCTTGTTCTTCCCCGAGGGCGGCTGGGTACACCCGCCCGCGCTGTGCCAGTGGCAAGCCAGGCATCCGCTGATCGAGGTGCTGCAGCACCATGACGCCCTTGAGCTCAAAGAGGTCGACGGTGAGTGGCAGGCGCTGCAGGGCGATACGGTTCTGGCGCAGGCCAGTGTGGTGGTGATGGCCGGTGCCGCCGAGATCAAGCGGTTTTCCTTCAGCGCTGACCTCCCCCTCAAACGCATCCGCGGGCAAATCACCCGGCTGCCGCAAACAGCGCAAAGCCAGGCGTTGGCCACGGTGGTGTGTGCCGAAGGTTACGTCGCCCCGCCACGCCTGGGCGAGCATACCCTCGGCGCCAGCTTTGACTTCAAGAGCGACGACCTTACGCCCACAGTGGCCGAGCACGTGGGCAACCTTGAGATGCTGCGGGAAATCTCCCTCGACCTGCTGCAACGCCTGGGCGCCGACAGCCTGGCACCCGAACAGCTCGAAGGCCGCGCCGCCTTCCGCTGCACCAGCCCGGACTACTTGCCGATCGTCGGGCCGCTGGCAGCACGCGCGGCGTTTGATCACACCTACGCCGCCCTCAGCAAAGACGCCCGACATATACCTGACGCGCCCTGCCCGTGGCTGCACGGCCTATATATCAACAGCGGCCATGGCTCACGGGGGCTGGTCACCGCGCCCCTCTGCGCCGAGCTGCTGGCCGCCTGGCTCGACAATGAGCCGCTGCCGCTGCCGCGCAGTGTCAGCGAAGCCTGTCACCCCAATCGCTTCGCGCTGCGGGCGCTGATTCGCGGTAACCCAGGCAAATCCTGAGGGCCAAGACGGGCCCACAGCCCGTCAAGGCTCATTGCCTTATAACGTATTGTTCTAAAACTCCCACAATTTACCCGGGTCAGTCTCTGGGTACCCGCTGTTTTGGCGGCTGCATTTCTATCCCTCCCCAACGGAAAAACCGGTAAGGAATTTATGTGCGGATTAGCTGGAGAGTTACGTTTCGATCACCAACCTGCCGATCTGGCAGCGGTGGAACGAATCACCCATCACCTGGCGCCACGCGGTCCTGACGCGTGGGGCTTCCATGCCCAAGGGCCGATTGCCCTGGGCCATCGACGCCTGAAAATCATGGACCTGTCGGACGGCTCCGCCCAACCGATGGTCGACGCCCAACTGGGCCTGTCCCTGGCGTTCAACGGCGCGATCTATAACTTCCCGGAATTGCGTGAAGAGCTGGAAGCCCTGGGCTACGCCTTCTATTCCGGTGGCGACACCGAGGTGCTGCTCAAGGGCTACCACGCCTGGGGCGAAGCCTTGCTGCCCAAGCTCAATGGGATGTTCGCCTTCGCCATCTGGGAGCGCGATGCCCAGCGCCTGTTTATCGCCCGTGACCGCCTCGGCGTAAAACCGCTGTACCTGTCGCGCACCGGCCAGCGCCTGCGTTTTGCTTCGGCCTTGCCGGCGCTGCTCAAGGGCGGCGATATCAACCCGATCCTCGATCCGGTGGCCCTCAATCACTACCTGAATTTCCACGCCGTGGTGCCTGCGCCGCGCACCTTGCTGGCGGGCATTGAAAAACTGCCGCCCGCGTCGTGGATGCGCATCGACGCCGATGGCAAGACTGAACAGAAAACCTGGTGGACCCTGCCCTACGGCCCTCATGCCGATGAAGCCAACCTGACCCTCGAAGACTGGACCGACCGCGTGCTCGACAGCACCCGCGAAGCCGTGGCGATTCGTCAGCGGGCGGCAGTGGACGTGGGTGTGCTGCTTTCCGGCGGTGTCGACTCCAGCATGCTGGTGGGCCTGTTGCGGGAAGTCGGCGTGCAGGACCTGTCGACCTTCTCCATCGGCTTTGAAGACGCCGGTGGCGAGCGCGGCGACGAGTTCCAGTATTCGGACTTGATCGCCAAGCATTACGGCACCCGGCACCATCAACTGCGCATCGCCGAAAGCGAAATCATCGAGCAATTGCCGGCAGCGTTCCGCGCCATGAGCGAGCCGATGGTCAGCCATGACTGCATCGCCTTCTACCTGCTGTCCCGGGAAGTCGCCAAGCACTGCAAGGTGGTGCAGAGCGGCCAGGGCGCCGATGAACTGTTCGCCGGTTACCACTGGTACCCGCAAGTGGACGGCGCCAGCGATCCGTATGCCGCCTACCGCGATGCGTTCTTCGACCGCAGCTACGACGACTACGCCGCCACGGTTGCGCCGAAATGGCTGACCGCCAATGACGCCGCCGGTGACTTTGTGCGTGAGCATTTCGCCCAGCCCGGCGCCGATGCCGCGGTGGACAAAGCCCTGCGCCTGGACAGCACCGTGATGCTGGTGGATGACCCGGTCAAGCGCGTCGACAACATGACCATGGCCTGGGGCCTGGAAGCGCGCACGCCGTTTCTCGACTACCGCCTGGTGGAGCTGTCGGCCCGCGTACCGGGCAAATTCAAACTGCCGGACGGCGGCAAGCAAGTACTCAAGGAAGCCGCGCGCCGGGTGATCCCGAGCGAAGTCATCGACCGCAAGAAAGGCTATTTCCCGGTGCCCGGCCTCAAGCATTTGCGGGGTGACACCTTGAACTGGGTGCGCGACCTGTTGCTGGACCCAAGCCAGGATCGCGGCCTGTTCAACCCGGCCATGCTCGACCGCCTGCTCACCGATCCCCAAGGCCAATTGACCCCGTTGCGCGGCTCCAAGCTGTGGCAACTGGCGGCGCTGAACCTGTGGCTCAGCGAACAAGGAATCTGATTCATGAAACCTCATGCCACGGCTTACAGCCAACGCTTGCTGCGGGGCCAGGCGCCCTCCTACGAGCGCCTGCAAGCCCGCTTAGCCGAAGACGGCAGCGTACTCGACCCCACGCCGATTGCCGTGCATTGCGGTTGGGGCCGGCTGTTGATCGGCCACACTTTTCCGGACCCGGCGAGCCTGGCCCTGGAGTTGCTCAACGAGCAGCCCGGCGAGCGGGATATCGCGCTGTATGTGGCGGCGCCACAGCAGATCCTCGGGATTGATCCCCAGCAGTTGTTTCTCGACCCGTCCGACACCTTGCGCCTGTGGTTCACCGACTATCGTCCCGCGACCCGGGTGTTTCGCGGGTTCCGGATTCGCCGGGTACAAAGCGAGGCGGACTGGCAAGCGGTGAACCAGCTGTACCAGGGGCGCGGCATGTTGCCGGTGGACCCGGCACTGCTGACGCCACGTCATCAAGGCGGCCCGGTGTATTGGCTGGCCGAGGATGAAGACAGCGGCGCGGTGATCGGCAGTGTGATGGGCCTTAACCACCACAAAGCCTTCAACGACCCGGAGAACGGCTGCAGCCTCTGGTGCCTGGCGGTGGACCCGCAATGCACCCGCCCCGGCGTGGGTGAAGTGCTGGTGCGTCACTTGATCGAACACTTCATGAGCCGTGGCCTGAGCTACCTCGACCTGTCGGTGCTGCACGACAACCGCCAGGCGAAAAGTCTCTACGCCAAGCTCGGCTTTCGCGCGCTGACCACCTTCGCCATCAAGCGCAAGAACGGCATCAACCAGCCGCTGTTCCTCGGCCCCGGCCCGCAAGCGGAGTTCAATCCCTATGCGCGGATCATCGTCGAGGAAGCTCATCGGCGCGGGATCGACGTGCAGGTGGACGACGCCGAAGCCGGGCTGTTCACCTTGAGCCACGGTGGCCGCCGGGTGCGCTGCCGCGAATCCCTCAGCGACCTGACCAGCGCTATCAGCATGACGTTGTGCCAGGACAAGAGCCTGACCCACAAGGCGCTCAAGGCTGCAGGTTTGAAGCTGCCGGAGCAGCAGTTGGCCGGCAGTGCCGATGAGAACCTGGAGTTTCTCGACGAGCACCAGCGCATC
Source organism: Pseudomonas sp. PAMC 26793 (assembly GCF_000313235.1). Classification (NCBI taxonomy): domain Bacteria; kingdom Pseudomonadati; phylum Pseudomonadota; class Gammaproteobacteria; order Pseudomonadales; family Pseudomonadaceae; genus Pseudomonas; species Pseudomonas sp. PAMC 26793. The sequence continues at coordinate 267,014 of NZ_AMXG01000054.1, read as the reverse complement.
GTGGTCAAGCCACTGGATGGTGAACAAGGCCAGGGCGTGGCGGTGGATTTGCAGACCATTGAAGACGTGCAAAAAGCCATTGAAGCGGCCCGCCAGTTCGACTCGCGCGTACTGCTGGAAAGCTTCCACGAAGGCCTCGACCTGCGGATTCTGGTGATCGGTTTCGAAGTGGTCGCCGCCGCGATTCGCCGCCCGGCGGAGGTCACCGGCGATGGCCAGCACTCCATCGGCGCGTTGATCGAGGCCCAGAGCCGCCGGCGCCAGGCCGCCACCGATGGCGAAAGCAAAATCCCCCTGGACCACGAAACCCAACGCACGCTGCACGCTGCCGGGTACGACTACAGCAGCATCCTGCCCCGTGGCGAACGCCTGGCGGTGCGGCGTACCGCCAACCTGCACACTGGTGGTTGCCTGGAGGACGTGACCGCCATCCTCCACCCGACCCTGGTGGACGCCGCCGTGCGCGCCGCCCGGGCCCTGGACATTCCCATGGTGGGCCTGGACCTGATGGTGCCGGCCGCCGACCAACCGGACTACGTCTTTATCGAAGCCAACGAACGGGCCGGGCTGGCCAACCATGAACCGCAGCCGACGGCTGAAAAGTTCGTGGACCTGTTGTTCCCCCATAGCCAGCCGACGGCTTGAATGATCGTTCCCACGCGCTGCGTGGGAACGCAGCCCGTGACGCTGCGCGTCACAAGAGCGGACGCAGAGCGTCCCATGAGGCATTCCCACGCAGCGCGTGGGAACGATCATCCTCAACTCATCAGGAGTCTTTATGACCCGTACCATCCCCGAACCGGATCTCGCTTACCTGCAAAAGGTGCTGCTGGAAATGCTCGCCATTCCCAGCCCCACCGGGTTTACCGACACCATCGTGCGCTACGTTGCCGAGCGCCTTGAAGAGCTGGGCATTCCCTTTGAGATGACCCGGCGCGGCACCATCCGCGCCACCCTCAAGGGCCAGAAAAACAGCCCTGACCGCGCCGTTTCCGCGCACCTGGACACCATCGGCGCCGCCGTGCGGGCAATCAAGGACAACGGCCGCCTGACCCTGGCGCCCGTGGGCTGCTGGTCCAGCCGCTTTGCCGAAGGCAGCCGTGTCAGCCTGTTTACCGATAACGGCGTGATCCGTGGCAGCGTGTTGCCGTTGATGGCCTCCGGTCACGCGTTCAATACCGCCGTGGATGAAATGCCCATCAGCTGGGATCACATCGAACTGCGCCTGGACGCCTACTGCGCCACCCGCGCCGATTGTGATTCCCTGGGCATCAGCGTCGGCGATTTCGTCGCCTTCGACCCACTGCCGGAGTTCACCGAGAGCGGGCATATCAGCGCCCGCCACCTGGACGATAAAGCCGGGGTTGCCGCACTGCTGGCGGCGCTCAAGGCTATTGTCGACAGCGGCCAACCGTTGCTGATCGACTGCCACCCGCTGTTCACCATCACCGAAGAAACCGGCAGTGGTGCAGCCGCGGCCTTGCCGTGGGATGTGAGTGAGTTCGTCGGCATCGACATTGCGCCGGTGGCCCACGAGCAGCACTCCAGCGAGCACGCGGTGAGTGTGGCGATGCAGGATTCCGGCGGGCCGTATGACTATCACCTGTCCCGCCACCTGCTGCGCCTGGCGGCGGAGAATGAGTTGCCGGTGCGCCGTGACCTGTTTCGCTACTACTTCAGCGACGCGCATTCGGCGGTGACCGCCGGCCACGACATTCGCACCGCACTGCTGGCATTCGGTTGCGATGCTACCCATGGCTATGAGCGCACGCACATCGACAGCCTCGCCGCGCTGAGCCGCCTGCTGGGCGCCTACATCCTCAGCCCGCCGGTGTTCGCCAGCGATGCACAGCCGGCCAAAGGCTCCCTCGACCGGTTCAGTCACCAGATCGAACACGACACGCAAATGGAGAGTGATACCCGCGTGCCGTCGGTGGACAGCCTGGTGGGCCAAAAAACCTGAGACTGGCAACTCGGATCCCGGCGCAGTAGCATCGCCGGGATTCCTTAGCCGAGGCTTGTATGCTGATTCCCTACGATGCACTTGAAGTCGACACCCTGACCCGCCTCATCGAAGACTTCGTGACCCGCGACGGCACCGACAACGGTGACGACACCCCCCTGGAAACCCGGGTGCTGCGGGTACGCCAAGCGCTGACCAAGGGCCAGGCGCTGATTGTCTTCGACCCCGAGAGCGAGCAGTGCCAGTTGATGCTCAAGCACGATGTGCCCAAGCATCTGTTCGACTGACACTCAAGGATTGGGCACAGGCACTGGATGGGTGTTGGCCTGTTGCCCCTGGCGACTGAGGATCTTCTGATAAACCTCCGCCCGGTGCACATTGACCCCCACCGGCGCTTCCACACCCAGCTTCACTTGGGTGCCGTTCACTTCCAGAATGCGCAAAGTGATCTGGTCACCCACCGAAATTATTTCACCTACCGCGCGGCTTAATACCAGCATGGGGTTCGTCCTTTTTAAGTTACCGAACCCCGACCATGCGCCCCCCGCCCATCACCATCAATGGCCTTCAGGTTAAACAGGCATGCCTTACACGCGTAGGTAATTTGCCTTACAGACAAGCGATTACAAATCGCGAATTACGCCTCAGAACTAAACGTGATGTTCAGGCTTTGAGCGACTGAGCCTTGGCCCGCATCTTGTCCGCCATCACGGTCATCTCGTCATACAGCAGTTGCGGGTTCTTCTGCTTCAGTGCCCAGGCCATGCGTCCCTGCTCGTGGGGCAGGATCATGAATTGCCCTTCAGCCACCTGCTGGTAGATGTAGTCGGCGATCTGTGCGGCGGTGATCGGCGAGCTTTCCAGCAGCTTGCCCACTTGGGCCTTCATCGCCGGCGTCGGCCCGCGGAACGAGTCCAGGAGGTTGGTCTGGAAGAAGGATGGGCACACCACGTGCACCCCGACTTCCTGCTGCTTGAGTTCCACCAGCAGGCTTTCCGAAAGCGCTACCACGCCGGCCTTGGCCACGTTGTAGTTGCTCATGGCCGGGCCCTGCATCAGGGCGGCCATGGAGGCGATGTTGATGATGCGGCCCTTGCTCTGTTCCAGCAGTGGCAGGAAGGCCTTGCAGCCCTTGACCACACCCATCAGGTTGATTGCGATCTGCCAGTCCCAGTCTTCCAGGGACAGTTCGCTGAAGAACCCGCCCGATGCGACACCGGCGTTGTTGACGATCACGTCGATGCCACCGAGCTTTTCCTCACAGGCCTGTGCGAAGGCGGTGAGCTGGCTGTAGTCGCGCACGTCGCAACGCTGGGTGAAACCGTCACCGCCGGCCTGGCGCACCTGCTTCAGGGTTTCTTGCAGGCCAGCTTCGCTGACGTCCGACAAGGCCAGTTGCCAACCCTCACGGGCCCAGCGCAGAGCGATTTCGCGACCCAGGCCAGAACCGGCGCCGGTGATCATCATGCGATTTTGCATAGGAAAGTAGCCTTGTGGTTCACGGAAGAAGTGAGCCGCAGTGTAGCGAAGGTTTTTCCTGCACCCACGCACCATCAGACTGCTGAATGCCCTAAGCAAACTGTGGGCCGGGTCGGATAGCGGGAAACCTGCCAAGTTCAATTTATTTGAACTAAGGGCGGTTATTTGCAACGCGATTAAAGGAAATAAGCAAGTTCGCGAAAAGCTTTAAAAAAACACGGAATTTTCTGCCAAACACATGGGTCGGAGTTATTAAGGCGTCCGTCTGCTGTCGGGCCTATTCGTTAAATAACAGGTCTTTTCAGAAGACAATAAGGAAAACAAAACATGAGCCTCATTCTTATCATTATTCTGATCCTCCTGCTGGTCGGCGGTCTTCCAGTGTTCCCTCACTCACGCAACTGGGGTTACGGGCCATCGGGTATTCTCGGTACTGTGTTGGTAGTGCTGCTGATTCTGTTGTTGCTCGGCAAGATATAACGCGTTCCAGCGTGCAAAAAAAAGAGGCCTTAAAAAGGCCTCTTTTTTTATGCGCGGGTGTTTAGTCCGGCTTGCCGTCCACTACACCTGCGGTGTTGTCCAGCAGGCTCTTGGTAGCGGTCTGCAGGAACGATTCAAGCTTCTGCTTCAACCCAGCTTCGTCCGGCGATTCTGGAATCACTTTCCCGGTCGGGTTGGCGCCCAGTTCGTATTCCCACAACTTCGGTGGCATTTCCTTGGGCAGTACCAGCACGCGGTCACCAGTGAGCAAGGCGACGGTCTGGTCGCTGCCCGACGGCTTGATCACACCAAAGCCCTTGTCGCCTTCCGGCAAGTTGAGCAGGTCACGACCCCAGCACTGGTGCAGGGTGTCACCGCCCAGGCGGCCCATGATGGTCGGCACGATGTCGATCTGGGTGCCCACGGTGTGGTCACGCTCGCCGAACTTCTCCTGCATGCCCGGTGCAATCATCAGCATCGGCACGTTGAAGCGGCCCAGGTCCATTTCGGTGATCTGCTGCTCGTTGCCGAAGCCGTGGTCGCCCACGATCACGAACAGGGTTTCCTTGAAGTACGGCTCCTTGCGGGCCTTTTCAAAGAACTGGCCCAAGGCCCAGTCGGAGTAGCGCATGGCCGTCAAATGCTCGTTGAGGCTGCCACGGTCGGTGACCTTCTCAACCGGCAATGGCGTCGGCAACGCGTACGGCGTGTGGTTGGAGAGGGTTTGCAACAGCGCATAGAACGGCTTGCCGCCTTCACGTGCCTTCAACTCTTCCAGGCCACGGGTGAACATATCCTGGTCGGACACGCCCCAGGTCGGATCCGAGAACACCGGGTTGACGAAGTCATTACGCCCGATGAAGTTGGTCATGCCCTGGTTGCTGAAGAAGCCCGACTGGTTGTCCCAGGCGAAGTCGCCGTTGTAGACATACACGTCGTCAAACTTGCGGGCACTGAGCAACTGCGGCAGGCCCGAGAGCTTGTGGCTGCCTTCCGGGGTCTGCATCAGGTATTCGAAGCCCGGCAGGTTCGGGAAGCACGCCATGGTGGCGAACATACCCTGGTGGGTGTGGGTGCCGTTGGAGAAGAAACGGTCGAACAGCAGGCCTTCCTTGGACAGTTTGTCGAAGTACGGCGTGATGTTGCCCGGACGGCCCAGGGCGCCTACCGAGTGACCGGCGAAGCTTTCCATCAGGATAACCACGACGTTCTTGATCGGCAGGGTCTTCTCGGCCGGCGGCGTGAAGTCACGGCGGACAGCGGCAGTGTCGGTGTCGACCAGTTTCTCGGTCGGCAGTACCAGCATGTCGCGCACAGTCTGGGTGGCCAACGGCTGTTCGAGGGTGGCTTTCCAGATGTTAGAGCGCTCTTCGGAGAAGCGCGCCTTCGCCGCCGCGATCAGCGACAAGGTACCGTTGAGGCCCAACTGGTTGGCGAAGTTCGAGTCGGTGGTGTACACGTCACCCCAACGCAGCGGCGGGCCCTGGCGCAGGGTGCCACGGATGGCGACCACGGCGACCAGCAGGCAGACCACGAACACCGCGATGCGGGTGTACCACGGCGCCACCTGGCGGGTGCCGATGGTGCCACCGCTGAACGGGCCGCGTGGGCGCGTTGCACGGTCGGCGCCTTTAAAGGCGATGCTCAGGATCAGCGTACCCACGGCCCAGGCCAGCAGGTAGCGCACCACCGGGAAACCGTACCAGAGCATGCTCATCACGGTTTTCGGGTCTTCCTTCACATACTGGAAGACCAGGCCGTTGAGGCGCTGGTGGAATTCGCGGTAGAAGTCCATTTCCATCAGGCCCAGGAACAGGGCGATGCTGGACGCGACCGTCAGCCACAAGCGGAAAAACCCGCGCGCCGCCATGGCCCGCACGCTGAACAAGGCCAGCAGCAGCGGCACCAGCACGTACATCACCAGGCGGATATCCAGGCGCAGGCCGTTGGCGAACGCTTCAAGGAAGGTCGAGGCCGGTGTGTCGAGGATCATCTCGCGGTTGTAGACCAGCAGCGCCAGGCGCAGCAGGGAGAACATCACCATCATGATCAAGGCACAAAGCAGCGTGTACGCCAGATGGGATTTGACGGTCGGTTGCAGCAAGCGATTAGAAGCTCGCTGCTGATTCAGGGCGTCCGGGTTTGCCATGTCGTTTTAGGACCCATTGGAAGTTTAAGTTGCGAATGAATACAGCGGCGCCCCGCCCTCGCCCAGGCAGGCTGGGGTAGACGGTGAACGCAATGGCGCAAATGGTGCCCGATCAACGCCGGCAACGCCATTGATTACTCACTCCTGCAGTAGGTGGGCACTCGTTTTAGAGCACTCGGCAGGGAAAAGAGCCGGCAAATTGTCTTGGATGGAATGTGAAAATTCTGTACAGCGAATATCTCGAAACACAATAACGGGACTACGGAAACAAATGTGGGAGCGGGCTTGCTCGCGAATACGGTAAATCAGTCGATACATCAGGTGACTGTTACACCGTATTCGCGAGCAAGCCCGCTCCCACACTTACTGTGCCCGCTCTGGATAGCGTCGTTTGGATCAGATCCGCACGTTGCCGCGCGGCCCCGCGATCGCCCAGATGATCAAACCCAACACCGGCAGCAACAGGATCAGCAGGATCCACAGCACCTTGGCACCGGTACTCGCGCCGCTCTTGAACACATTGATGATCGCCCAGATATCCAGCGCGAGGATGATCAACCCGATCAGACCATTAAAAGTGGAACCCATGTTATCGCTCCTAAGTGAGGGCTTGCCTGCTTAGGATAGTCAGCCGTGGCCAGGGGTTCCGTTTTATTTCAGACGTGTACCGCAACCCGCAGGGCTTCCAGGGACGGTTCGCCCTTGATCCCGACTTCGGCACACAACTCCAGCACCCGTGGCACGTCATTGCCGTAGACCAGCACGGCCTGGATCTCGTCGTCCAGCAGTTGGCTGAAGTTCATCAGCACATAGCCGCCGTTCTCCGGATTAAGCGCGCTCATCTGGATCTGGATGCGGTTCAGCGCCGTCAGGGCTTCGGTCTTGGCCAGTTGCTTGGGCTTGAGGTTGAAGGCCACGCCCGGGCCGAACGAGGCGACGATCTGGGCGAACAGGTCCAGGTAGGTGTCGGCCTGGAACAGCACGGTGTCAGGCAGGCTGCCGACGACGATCCACTCACCCAGGGGAATCGGGAAAGTGTCGTCGTAGTTGATGTCGGGGTTGGCGGCCAGGAAAGCTTCAGGATCGGCGTAGGCCTGGGCCGCTTCGTCCGCCACCTTGGCGATCTCGGGTTCGCTCATGCAGCCGGAGCTGATTTTGCTGATGAGTTCGACGAGTGCGGTCTTCATGGGGTGGTCCTGTGGCGGGGCTGATTTTGAGGGCGCAAAGCCTACACCAGTTTTTGCAACTGCGCCGCCGTATCCACTGCACCCATGGTCTGCGCCGCTGCCAGCGCGGTCACGCCCTGGGCATCGGTAGCCTTGGGGTTGGCGCCCTGGCTGATCAGGTAATCCACCATCTCGGTACGGTTGAACATCGCCGCCATCATCAAGGCTGTGCGGCCATCAGAGGATGCGCCTTCGACCAGCGCACCGTCTTCGATCAACGCCTTGACCACCGGCAGGTTGCCCTTGAACGCCGCGCCGGCAATCGGCAGTTGGTTCTTGTCGTTGGCAATCTGTGGGTCGGCCTTGAATTCCAGCAGCACTTTCACCGCGTCGACGTGACCGTGGTAGGCAGACAGCATCAACAGCGTATCGCCGTTGTGGTTACGCAGGTTTGGCGGCAAGCCCTTGGCCAGCAGCGCAGCCAGCATCGCCGCGTCGCCCTTGCGCGCCACGTCGAAGACCTGCTCGGCAAATTCGGCGGCTTCGTCTTCGGTCATTTGTTTGGCTTGGTCTGACATGTGGGGCTCCTTGTCTGGTGTTTCATAAGGCGCCCAGTCTCGCGATGGAGTTCCCCACTGTCATGGCTTTTTTCCCAAAAGCGCCGATAGGCAGAATCAATAACGAAACTTGCCCCCCTGGATTTCCGCCAGCAGTTGCCCGGTAACCGGCACGTAACTGTCCGATCCCGGCAGCCAGGCAAAGATCGGATCATCACCGGCCTTGCCTGGGTCGAACGCCTCCTCCTTGAGTTTTACCTTTTGGTATTTGAAGGTGCCGGTGGTTTCCATCTTCACTTTGATCCGCAGGAACAACGGCACCGCATACGCGGGAAGTTGCCCATGGGCAAACGTCAACAGTTCGCGCATGTCCAGGGACGCCAGGGATTCGGCAGGGGTGATGGCGGCCATGCCAGCGCGGCCATTGGTGTTTTCAATCTCCACCCCGTAGGCCACCACTTCGGAGATCTGCGGGTGCTGCAGGAAGATGTTCTCGACTTCGGTGGTGGAGACGTTTTCACCTTTCCAGCGATAGGTATCCCCCAGTCGGTCAACGAATTGGGCATGGCCGAAGCCGATGTTGCGCAACAGGTCGCCGGTGTTGAAATAGCGGTCGCCCTTCTCGAACACATCGCTGAGTACCACCTTGCGGTTCTTCTCGGGGTCGGTGTAGCCGTCGAACGGTGCCTTGTCATCAATCCTGGCCAATAGCAGCCCTTGGCCGCCCTTTGGCACTTCGCGCATGAAGCCGTCAGTGCCGCGAATCGGTTCACAGCTATCGTGGGCGTAGTCCACCAGTGCCCAGTGCATCAGGGAAAAGCCGATGGTGTTGTCGAAATTCAGCACGTTGGTGAAACCGATATTGCCGTCACTGGCGGCGTACAGCTCGCAGATGTGATCGACGCCAAAGCGCTGCTTGAATTCGGCCCAGACGCCAGGACGCAAGCCGTTGCCGATCATCTTCGTCACCCGGTGATCCCGGTCTTGCTCGCTGACGGGCTGGTCGATCAGGTAGCGGCACAGTTCGCCGACGTAACCGAGGGTGGTCGCATTGAATCGGCGCGCATCGTCCCAAAACTGGCTGGCGCTGAACTTGCGGCGAATCGCAAACCCCGACGCCCCGGCAATCGCCGAACCCCAGCACACGCACAAACCGGTGGCGTGATACAGCGGCAAGGTGCAATACACGACATCCTCGGGACCCATATCCAGGGCGATGGTGCCGAAACTGGCGGACGTCCTCATCCAGCGGCCATGTTTGAAAATACCGGCCTTGGGCAAGCCGGTGGTGCCGGAGGTGTAGATATAGAAGCAAGGGTCGTTGAAGTAGATCTGCTGGGTGCTGGCGGGGTTTTCCACCGGGCAATCGGCGCTGGCGGCCATCAGGTCTACGTAATTCGGCGGCACGTGGGTGTGCTGCTGATCAGCGATAAACCAGGTGTTATCGGCTTCAATTGCCACCTGGCTGCGCACGGTCTCGTAGGCGCCTACCAACGCGGCCCCCACAACAATCGCCGCCGGCGTCACCAGGTTAAGGCTGTGGACCAGCGCCGCCTGGGTTTGCGAGGTATTGAGCATGGCGCAAATGCCGCCCACCTTGGCCACGGCCAGCACGCTGAGCAACAACTCGGGGCGGTTCTCGATAAACAAGGCCACCACGTCGCCCTTGCCGATACCCTGCTGCTGCAGGTAATGGGCCATGCGGTTGGCTTGTTGGTTGGCCTGGCGATAGCTGAGCACGCGGTCGCCATACAGCAGCGCGGCGCCATCGGGATTGCGTTGAGTGGCTTGCTCGAACGTCCAGCCCAGGCCGCACGGCTGCGCCGGGTCTGTGACGTTGGCGGCGCGCATACCGCGGACAAGACGCGGCAGGGCACGGACAATGGTGGGCACCTTACGCAGCATCTTGCCCCAGGTGATCATGTCACTCGGCGGGTGGTTCATGGCAGGAACGTCCTTTTTCTTATTGTTCGTATGACCTCAAGCACCCTTCGCACCGTAAGACCGGCGCCGAATGCCTTGCAGGAAAATACGCCTGCCATTCTTCGGCTGTACACGCAGGATTTGAAAAGTTTTGTATCCCAAAAGGAAAAGGATTTAACGGCCGGTGACGCGGTCACTATGGAAGACCTGCATCACCCACGCGTGGCGAAGCAATTGGCAAAACCCCGCAAAATGCAGGATGCACGATGGCCATTCATGCAAATTGCACGAAACTGAAAATCCAATAAATTTATAACTAACTGATTTATAACGATTTTTTAAGATTCCCAGTACTGGCACAATCACTGCACCTATCACTCCACGCTGCAAAACATGAGCAAACGGAGCTGATAGATATGAGCCTGATCCAAGATAAATTTTCTTCTGTGTTCTCCAATTTCGACGTCACCACCCAGGCCCGTCCTGATGGCGGCATCCTGCTGACCTTGCGTAACAGCGAAGGCAAGCAGATCAAACGTTCGATCTCTTATCAGCAACTGCACACTGCCGACCAACTGACGTGGGTCATCAGCGCGATTCGTCGCGACCTGGCTGAACAAGCCAGCGACCTGCCACAGATTTCGATGCTGCAAAGCCAGAACCGCTTTGCCCTGCCGACTTACCATTCGGCTTGATTGTCATGCAGGACCTGAACAGGTCGTGGTGCCGTTGCGCACCACGGCCTTTTTTTATTTGCACAATCCCTGCTTCACCGCCTCATTGACCGCCTGGACCCGGTTAGTCACCTGCAACTTGCCGTAGATATTGCGCAGGTGAAACTTCACCGTGGCCTGGGAGATTGAGCGAATCCTGCTGATTTCCCACACCGTCTTGCCCTCTACAGCCCAATGCAGAATTTCCCGTTCCTTTGGGGTCAAGGCTTTACCCGCCAACATCTCACGCGTCTTGCGGCAGGGAACCGGCGCGTTATCAGTGTGCGTGGACGGTTGTTCCTGTGGCTCTGTACCGCTCATGCAGGCCTCTCTCTTCATATAGGTCTTGTAACGCCCGAAGTCGGATTCCTCCTATTGACAGGCGATTAAATATTGCGGCCAGAGAGAGTTACACAAAGAGAGGAAATATTAAGTAAGACCAACGATAAACAGCCGTTACCCACAAACTTCAAAGTTTGTTCCTACAGTGATTTCCAACCTGCAGGAATTGAACTAAAAAAATGCCTCCTATTCAGGAGGCATTGGCGGATAACCTTAGTCCTCAAGCCGGAGAAAACCCTCGGCGATCCCGTCGCCGGTCAGGTGGACCGCCTGCCCTTCAGGGTCACTGAACAGACGGATTGCCACAAAGTGTGGGTTCTCCCCCATATCAAACCAATGCGCAATGCCGGCAGGCACCGAGATCAGGTCGTTTTTCTCGCAGAACACCGCGTACACATAGTCTTCGATGTGCAAGGTAAACAGCCCACGGCCTGCGACGAAAAAGCGTACGTGGTCTTGCGCCATGCGGTGTTCGTCGAGTCGCTCGGCACGCAGTTCGGCTTTTTGCGGGTGGTCGTTGCTGACGCGGATCACATCAACGGTGGTGTAGCCGCGCTCGGTCATCAGCTTATCGATGGGCGCCTGGTAGGCCGCGATGATCTCAACCTCGCTGGCGTCCGCCTCAAGCCGGGCAGCGGCCTGCCAGCGGTCAAACCCCACCCCCAGCTCGGCCAGGGTCGAGGCGATATCGTCCTGGTAAGTCAGGACCTTGTTCGGGGTGTCGGGGGTAGAGACGTGGTAAACCGCGAGATAGCTCATCAAATTCTTCCTCTGTCACGGGAGCCGCTCATGGCCGCTCCTCTTGCAATCGAATGCCAATGATTAGGGCGGCGGCCAGCGCCGCAATGCTGGCAATGCTGAAGGTCAGGGTCGGCCCCAGCAGGTTCCAGCTGTAACCTGAATAGAGTGCGCCCAGCGCACCGCCGGTACCGGCCAATGCGGCATACAGTGCCTGGCCCTGGCCTTGCTGGCGAGCACCAAAGCTGCGTTGCACGAACTGGATGGCCGCCGCGTGAAAACTGCCAAAGGTCGCCGCGTGCATCACCTGCGCCAACAACAGCACCCAGAAGAATTCGGCAAATGAACCCAGCAGCAACCAGCGCAGCGCCGCCAGCAGGAAACTCGCCATCAGCACCCGGCGTACCGAGAAGCGCGTGAGAATCCGGCTCATGGCCAGGAACATCAAGACTTCCGCGACCACGCCCAACGCCCACAACATGCCGATCACCCCACGGCTGTAACCGAGGTGTTCAAGGTGCAAGGTGAGGAAGGTGTAGTACGGGCCGTGGCTCATTTGCATCAGCGCCACGCAGGCATAAAACGCGAGGACGCCGGGGCTGCGCAGTTGCCGCAAAAAGCCGTCACCGGCCAGGCGATTGCCCTGGGCCGGCGGCTGCGCATTCGGCACCCAGAGGCTCGCGCCGATGATGCCGGCCATGATCACCACGATCACCACCGGGTAGATGTCCAGGCTCAGCCAGTCGAACAGGCGGCCCATGATCACCACGGTGAGGATAAAACCGATGGAGCCCCACAACCGTACCTGGCTGTAGCGCGAGGTCTGGCCTTGCAGGTGCGCGAGGGTGATGACTTCAAACTGCGGCAGTACCGCGTGCCAGAAGAACGCGTGCAAGGCCATGACCAGCGCCAGCCAGGCGTAGGTCTTGCTGACAAAGATCAGCGAGAAACTCACCAGGGTGCACACCGCGCCAAAGCGCACGATGGCCAGGCGCCGGCCGGTGTAGTCCCCCAACCAGCCCCACAGGTTGGGTGCCACGCAGCGCATCAACATGGGGATGGCCACCAGCTCGCCGATGCGCGCGCTGGAGAACCCCAGATGATCGAAGTACAACGCCAGGAACGGCGCCGTCGCCCCCAGCAGGGCGAAATAGAACAGGTAGAAGCTGGAGAGTCGCCAGTATGGAAGGCCTTGCGTCAGCATAAGTGACTTGTGGCGAGCGAGCTTGCTCGCGCTGAGCTGCGAAGCGGCCCCACTAGAAGCGCCGCAGTTCTCCAGCTAATACCGGGTTGCAGGCTTTGGGGCCGCTTCGCAGCCCAGCGCGAGCAAGCTCGCTCGCCACACACGATCACAACTGGCCCAATACCGGAGTACTGACTTTTACGTCGGCGTTTTGCCCACGGTGGCGCAGCAGGTGATCCATCAACACAATCGCCATCATCGCTTCGGCAATCGGCGTGGCGCGGATGCCGACGCACGGGTCGTGACGGCCCTTGGTGATCACTTCCACCGGGTTGCCGTGCACATCAATCGAACGGCCCGGCGTGGTGATGCTGGACGTCGGCTTGAGGGCCAGGTGTGCAACGATCGGCTGGCCGGAGGAGATGCCACCGAGAATGCCGCCGGCGTTGTTGCTGAGGAAACCTTCAGGAGTCAGTTCGTCACGGTGCTCGGTGCCACGCTGGGCAACGCAGTCGAACCCGGCGCCGATTTCCACGCCCTTGACCGCGTTGATGCTCATCAGCGCATGGGCCAGTTCAGCGTCGAGGCGGTCGAAAATCGGCTCGCCCAGGCCGGGCATTACGCCTTCGGCGACCACGGTGATCTTGGCGCCGACGGAATCCTGGTCACGGCGCAACTGGTCCATATAGGCTTCCAGCTCCGGCACCTTGTCCGGGTCGGGGCAGAAGAAAGCGTTGTCTTCGACGCTGTTCCAGGTCTTGAACGGAATTTCGATCGGGCCCAGCTGGCTCATGTAGCCGCGGATCACGATGCCCTGGGTGGCCAGGAATTTTTTCGCGATCGCCCCTGCCGCCACGCGCATCGCGGTTTCCCGCGCCGAGCTGCGGCCACCGCCACGGTAGTCGCGCTCGCCGTATTTGTGGTGGTAGGTGTAGTCGGCGTGGGCCGGGCGGAACAGGTCCTTGATCGCCGAGTAGTCCTTGGACTTCTGGTCGGTGTTGCGGATCAGCAGGCCGATGGCGCAGCCGGTGGTGCGGCCTTCGAACACACCGGAGAGGATTTCGACTTCGTCGGGCTCCTGGCGCTGGGTGGTATGGCGGCTGGTGCCGGGCTTGCGGCGGTCGAGGTCACGCTGCAGGTCTTCCAGGGACAACTCGAGGCCCGGCGGGCAGCCGTCGACAATGGCGACCAACGCCGGGCCATGGCTTTCGCCCGCGGTGGTAACAGTGAACAGCTTGCCGTAGGTATTGCCGGACATGCAGGGCGCTCCGTGAAATCAGTTGAATCAAGTCAACCGTAATAACTTAAGGCGGCCAGTATACGCAGGCTAACCGACTAGTTCATCCTCGAAACCTTACCGGTAGACGTTGGTCCAACCGGCACCTTCCTCATGATGGCGCGATGATGCTGCGAGTTCTGCTTTTGACCCTCACCCTGTTTTCCAGCCTTGGCTTCGCCGCCTCCCCTGTCGTGCTGCAACGGCCTATCAGCCTGGACACCGGCAGTGGCGAGCTATTTGGCTCGTTGTTGTTACCCAAATCCGACAAGCCCGTGCCGGTGGTGCTGATCATTGCCGGCTCCGGGCCCACCGACCGCAACGGCAACAGCGCCGACGGCGCACGCAACGACAGCCTCAAGCGCCTGGCCTGGGTGCTGGCCAGGCACAACATTGCCAGCGTGCGCTACGACAAGCGCGGTGTAGCCGCCAGCCTTGCCGCCACCCCCGATGAACGCAACCTGACCCTGGACGCCTACGTGTCCGACGCCGTGGCCTGGGGCAAGTTGCTCAAGGCCGACCCGCGCATGGGTCCGTTGATTGTGCTCGGCCACAGTGAAGGCGCGCTGGTAGCCGCCCTCGCCGCCCCGCAGCTGAATCCGGCCGGGGTGATTTCCCTGTCGGGCAGTGCCCGCCCGGTGGACCAGGTCATCCGCCAGCAACTGGCCGACCACATGCCTCCCGCGCTATTACTGCGCAGCAACCAGATTCTCGATCACCTCAAGGCCGGCCAGGTGGACGCCGATGTGCCTACACCGCTTGAGGGCATCTTCCGACCCAGCGTGCAGCCTTATCTGATCAGCCTGTTCCGCGCCGACCCTTCGGCCGCATTTGCCAAACTGAAGATGCCGGCCCTGATCGTCCAGGGCACCAACGACCTGCAGGTCGGCGTGGCCGATGCGCAACAATTGCAGAAGGCCAAGCCCGACGCCGAGCTGACGGTGATCGAGGGCATGAACCACGTGATGCGCATCGTGCCCAATGACGTGAAGCAGCAATTGGAGTCCTACAACGACCCACAGCTCCCGCTGGCTGCCGAACTGGGCACACGCCTGGTTCGCTTTATCGACGGACTTCGCGCCAGTTAAGCGAGTATTCCCCCTCCAGTCCTGAGCAAAACGGCCGATAAGCCCTGGGTCGACAGCAAAAAGCCTGTCGGCCCGCAGAGCTTGGACAGGATCGCGCCGAATGACGAACACCGAAGCAACACCCGAACCTACCGCCGACACCACGGCAGACACCGAGGCCGCCGCATCGGCCGCGTTACCGTGGGCGGAGGTACAGGCCGAACATTTCAAGATGCTGCGCCTGGCCCCTTTGGCCACCGACCGCGCCACGGGCGTGCGGCCCCTGCGCTTTGTGCAATTTGGCTGGGCCGAACGCAACAACAAGGATCACAGCCTGCTGCGCATGGTCATTCAATTGCCTGGCCAGCGGGTGCGCCGGGAACAGAATCACCTGGATATCTGGGTCGATCACGCCACCCACCGCGTGCATTTTGGCCCGGGCAACAGCCTGGAGATCGAACCGGCGAACCGCGGCATCGGCCGCTTCCTGGTGGCCCAAGGCGCCGCCTGGGCGAAAAAGAAGTGGTCGCACTACCGCGTCGACGGCGTTGACCTGGCCAACAAGGACGCGCTGAACGAAGCCACCCGCCTGCGCCGGGATCACTTCCTGCGAATCCAGGGCTTTGATGTGGCGTATGCCGATGTCCAGCATTTGAAGGGCAACGTGCAGCCGGGCAAGGTCAGCGATGTGCTGGACAGCTGGAACACCGAAAAGCTGCAGTTCGTGGAGATTCTGGAAGCGGCGCAGATGCTGCAACAGGCCGAGCAGAACCTGGCGGAACAGGAAGTGAAGTTGCGCAAGGAAGAGGAAAAGGTCACCAAGTTCAAGCGCGAAGACAGCGGGTTGCGCTTTACGATTACGTGTCTGGTGGCGTTTACCGTGTTTCAGGCGGGGTTGTTGATCTGGATTGCGACGCATCGCTGAATCATAAAGTGTATTTGTGGCGAGGGAGCTTGCTCCCGCTGGAGTGCGAAGCGCTCCCAAGATTCTTGGGGCCGCTACGCTGCCCAGCGGGAGCAAGCTCCCTCGCCACAATGATCAGCATACTGCAGGCAGGGTTTAGACCCTCGCGGCAAACACCGCCTGATGCGCCCGGCATTGCTCAGCCGTCAACATGAACACCCCATGCCCACCGCGCTGGAAGTCCAGCCAGGCAAAGTCCACCTCCGGGTACAACGCCTCGACGTGAACCTGGCTGTTGCCCACCTCGACAATCAGCAAGCCCTTCTCGGTCAAGTGATCTGCCGCCTCGGCCAGCATCCGCCGAACCAGGTTCAAGCCGTCGTCACCGCAGGCCAGACCCAACTCCGGCTCGTGCTGGTATTCATCCGGCATGTCGGCGAAGTCTTCGGCATCGACATACGGCGGGTTGGACACGATCAGGTCAAAGCGCTGGCCCGGCAAACCATCAAAGCCATCGCCCTGAACGGTATACACGCGCTCATCGACGCCATGGCGCTCGATGTTCTGGTTGGCCACTTCCAAGGCTTCAAAGGACAGGTCGCCCAGCACTACTTCGGCATCCTGGAACTCGTAGGCGCAGGCAATACCGATGCAACCGGAACCGGTGCACAGGTCCAGAATGCGTGCCGGCGGCTTGCCCAGCCACGGCTCGAAGCGGTTTTCGATCAGTTCGCCAATCGGTGAGCGTGGAATCAGCACACGCTCATCAACGATAAACGACATGCCGCAGAACCAGGCTTCCTTCAGCAGGTAAGCGGTAGGCACACGCTCATGGATGCGGCGGTGCAACAACCGTTGCACGTGGGAGATTTCCTCTTCTTCCAGGTTGCAATCCAGGTAGCTGTCGGCAATTTCCCACGGCAGATGCAGGGCGCCGAGCACCAGTTGCCGGGCTTCGTCCCAGGCGTTGTCGGTGCCATGGCCAAAAAACAAGTCTTCCCCATGGAAACGGCTGACAGCCCATCGGATGTGGTCGCGCAAGGTGCGCAGGCGAGAAGTGATCACGGGGGCAAGCTCCTGGAAAAAACGACCGGCGATTCTAACAGTCTTAAGCTGTACCGACGATGTACGAAAAAACCCTTTGCCGCACGTCGGATTTCATCTTAAACACGGTTTTTGCCTAAACGTAGTGCCCTATTGACATCGCTGCACGCCAACAACGGCGTACCTTACGATGGTAGCGATTCACAGAAGCGCTCAGCCGGAGGACAATGTCACAAAAGCCCCACTCACAGGAGCCCCAGAATGTCCGTTCCAAAGACGATGTTTCAACTCAGCGGTCGTGGTTACGCAGCGGCGAACCTGAACCATGCGACCCTCGTGATCATCGACGCCCAGAAGGAATACCTCAGCGGTCCCCTCGCCCTCTCGGGCATGGACGCGGCTGTCGAAAACATCAAGCAACTGGCCGCTGCCGCGCGCAACGCCGGGCGCCCGATCGTGCACGTGCGCCACCTGGGCACAGTCGGCGGGCTGTTTGATCCCCAGGGCGAGCGCGGTGAATTCATTCCAGGCCTCGAGCCCCAGGCCGACGAGACCATCATCGGCAAGTTGCTGCCCAGCGCGTTCCACGGCACTGGCCTTGAGAAGCACCTGCAAGACCTCGGTTCCCTGGACCTGATTGTCTGCGGCTTCATGAGCCACTCCAGCGTCAGCACCACCGTGCGCGCGGCGAAGAACCTGGGCTTTCGCTGCACCCTGGTAGAAGACGCCTGCGCCACCCGCGACCTGCCTTACAAGGGCGGCATCCTCAGCGCCGAACACGTGCAGCAGACCGAAATGGCCATCATGGCCGACAACTTCGCCACCCTCGCCTTGACCAAAGATCTGATCTGATCGACCTTCGATGAGCGGGTAGCCGCCCGCTCATCCGCAAAAACCTGTCATTTGCTGCAATTGCCTCTGTACCCGGAACAACCTGTGTATCTTCCGGTCGAAGGGCCGATACCCTGGAGGAAAGGTCGGAATGAAGATATCCGATGGTTTTGACGCTCGTCGCTTGCGCCCCAAGGGCCCGAGCAACTGGCGTCTGCGCATCGGCGCCGGCTTTGCCGCGCTGTTGGCGATAGGTGGCGTACTACTGGCAATTGCCGGCGGCGCTGGTTTGGTTGGACATTCACCGGCCTTGGGCGAACTGAACGCCAGCCCTGGCGGTTCTGCAATACTGTTGGTCATTGGCCTGTTGGTGCTGTGGTTTGGCGTCTGGCTGTGGCGCCGTTGCCGTCGGCGCATGCGCCAGCCCCTGTCACTGAACATCGCCTCGCACCTGATGAAAAAGCACGACTGATGGCATGCCGATAGCGTTTGTTGCGCATCAAGCCGCCGCGATTAGGTAAACTGCCCGCCCTTCGCGGAGGCTGACATGCAAGACGACGATTTTTCCCTATTCAAGAACGAGCTGCGCGGCGTCAAGCCGATCAAGCATGATCGCGCAGACACCGGCAAACCCAAGACCGACCGCGCCCAGATCGCCAAGCTGCGCCAGGCCGCGACCGTACGTATGGACGCCACCACCGTGGACGGTCTGTCGGATCAGTTCGTTATCGATGTAGGCCCCGAAGACGAGCTGATGTGGGCCCGCGACGGCGTGCAGGAAAGCCAGATGCGCAAGCTCAAGGTAGGCCAGATCCCGTTCGAAGGCAGCCTCGACCTGCACGGCATGACCGTCGAAAAAGCCCGCGAAACCCTCTGGGCGTTCCTCGCCGAAGCCACTCAATTCGAAATCCGCTGCGTGCGCATTACCCACGGCAAGGCCGTGCGCCTGGACGGCAAGCGGCCGATGATCAAAAGCCACGTCAACACCTGGTTGCGCCAGCACTCCCAAGTGCTGGGTTTTACCTCATGCCAGCCACGTCACGGCGGCGCTGGCGCGGTGTACGTGATGCTCAAGCGCACCATGATGGAAGGTCGCGACGAGTAACAAGTGCCATCGTCAGGCTTGCAGCGATGTGTTGGCCACCGTACCCTTGCCCTTTGCGAAAACCCCACTAGGTAGTTTCATGTCCCTGGAACAGAATTACACCGCGATCCTCGGCCAGCTCGGCGAGGACGTTTCCCGCGAGGGCCTGCTCGACACGCCAAAACGTGCCGCCAAGGCCATGCAGTATCTCTGCCGCGGTTATGAACAGACCCTCGAAGAAGTCACCAACGGTGCCTTGTTCAGCTCTGACAACAGCGAAATGGTGCTGGTCAAGGACATCGAGTTGTACTCGCTGTGCGAACACCACCTGCTGCCGTTTATCGGCAAGGCTCACGTCGCGTACATCCCGAGCGGCAAAGTGCTGGGCCTGTCGAAGGTCGCGCGTATCGTCGATATGTATGCCCGTCGCCTGCAGATCCAGGAAAACCTCAGCCGCCAGATCGCCGATGCGGTCCAGCAGGTCACCGGCGCCCTGGGCGTTGCGGTGGTGATCGAGGCCAAGCACATGTGCATGATGATGCGCGGTGTGGAGAAGCAGAATTCGTCGATGATCACGTCGGTGATGCTGGGTGAGTTCCGCGAAAACGCGGCGACCCGCAGCGAGTTTCTCAGCCTGATCAAGTAATACGCAGCACCTGGAAAAACCGGCGTTCATCGCCGGTTTTTTTTCGCCTGTGAAAAATCAGGTAAGCTGCGGCCCCTTCAGTCTAGGGCAAGAGATTTCAGCCATGTTCGTCAAAGCACTTCGAGTGGGTCTCGGCCACGTCATCATCGCCGGCGACTTCCTGACCCGTCCGCGCAAAAAGCAGCGCCCTGCCGAACAACAGGCGCAGGTGAACGCAGCGGCCAAGGACCTGACCCTGTATCAATTCCACGCCTGCCCGTTCTGCGTGAAGACCCGCCGCACCCTGCACCGCCTGAACGTGCCGGTGGCCTTGAAGGACGCGAAGAACAACGAACAGGACCGCCAGACCCTGCTGGAACAAGGCGGCAAGATCAAGGTGCCGTGCCTGCGCATTGAAGAGAACGGCCAGACCACCTGGATGTACGACTCCAAGGTGATCATCGATTACCTGGACAAACGGTTTGCGGCGGCCTGAGAAACAGCGAGGATCCTGTGTGGGAGTGGGCTGGCTCGCGAATGCGGTGTGTCAGCCAATACATAGGTTGGCTGATCCACCGCATTCGCGAGCAAGCCCGCTCCCACATTAGTTTGGTATGGCCAATTCAATATCCAGCAGCGCTGAGCCCAGGCACTTGCCATGGGCATCCAGCGCCAGCGACCGCGTCACCCCGCCCCGCAAGATCCCCGGCAACACGAAGTTCAGTGCCTGCACATTGGGCAGCTCATAACGCCGCACCGGTGCAGCGCCCGCCTCCAGCAACGGCGCAAAAAAAGCCGCCACCGCCTCAGCCGTCAGTTGCTCGCAGAGCAGCGGATAGTCCTCGGCCCGATACGCGATGATCGAGATGTTCGAGGTGTCGCCCTTATCGCCGGTACGGGAGTGGGCCAGAGTGTGCAGCTTCATGCTTCGATCCTCGGGTTGACCGCGTTACGGGGCAACAGCAACGATGCCACCGCCACCACCTGGCGCAGGCTCTTGCTGGCACCGCCGCCGCCGGACGGGCCATTGGTGTAGAGGGTTTCCACTTCATTGCCGACGCGCACCGCCTCGCTGCGCTCTTCGCAGCGGGCAGCAATGCGCAGGCGCACTTCCCACGGTTCAACAGTGCTGCGCGGACCGTGCAGGGAGTCGATGCCGATCAGTTCGGCACGCACGTCCTGCAGGCGCACGCCGGTCAGTTCCAACCGTTTCAGGACCACGTCGCGAGCCAGTTGTGCACGAGCGACCGCGCCCGGGCCGCCGTAGGAAATCTGACCCTCGCCGATCCAGCCGTCCAGATACCCGACGCTGACTTTCAACTGCTCGGGCCGTGGCCGCCCGCTTGCGCCGTGGGCCCGCACCCGGTCGACGGCCTCCTCAGCAAACGACACCTGGGAAAAGTCGGCACATACGTCCGGCGTAAGGTACGCCGCCGGGTCGTGCACTTCGTAGATCAGTTGTTCGGTGCACGTAGCCCGGCTGACCCGCCCGCCGGAGCCGGCGACCTTGGTGATCAGTGCCTCGCCGTCTGCATCAATCTCGGCCAACGGAAAGCCAAGGCGCGCCAGGTCGTCCACATCCTTGAAGCCCGGATCGGCAAAGTAGCCACCGCTGACCTGCCCGGCACATTCCAGCAAATGCCCCACCAGCGTGCCGCGCCCCAGCCGTTGCCAATCATCCGCAGCCCAGCCGAATTCGAACATCTGCGGCGCCAGGAACAGCGAAGGGTCTGCCACCCGGCCGGTGATCACCACGTCGGCATCGGCGCGCAAGGCGTCGATAATGCCCTCGGCGCCCAGGTAGGCGTTCGCGGAAATCAGCCGGTCGCCCAATGAGCCAAGGGTCTGGCCGTTGTCGAGCCGTTGCTCCGGCTGGCCCCGCAACGTTTCGAGTACATCATCGCCTATCACCGCCAGCACCTTGAGGTTCAGCCCCAGTTCAGCGGCAATCCGGCGCACTTCCACCGCCGCCGCCACCGGGTTGGCCGCGCCCATATTGGTGATTACCCGCAAGCGCCGGCGCCCGCCGGGCTGGCCGACAAAGGGCAGCACGCGGCGCATGCGCTCACTCAACAGCGGGTCGTAACCGCCTTGTGGATCGCTGATCCGCGCCTGTTGCGCCAGGGCGATGGTGCGTTCGGCCAGGCATTCGAAGACCAGGTAATCCAGGTCGCCCTGTTCGGCCAATTCCACCGCAGGTTCGATACGGTCGCCGGAGTAGCCGGCGCCGGAACCGATGCGCAAGGTTTTCATGTCAAATCACTCCCAGGAGCAAAGCCGTCAGGGTCATCAACACCGACGCGGCGAACAGAAAGGGGATGGTGAAGCGCTGGTGATCGGCCAGTTCGATCTTGCACAGGCCCACCAACAGGAAGGTCGCGGGCGTCAGCGGGCTGACCGGGAAGCCGGTGGTGTGCACGCCCAGCAACGAGGCCTGGGCCACTTGCAACGGGTCGACGCCCAGGGCCTTGCCGACTTCGGCGATTACCGGCATCACGCCGAAATAGTAGGAATCGGGATCAAACAGCATGCTCAACGGCATCGACAGGAAACCCACCACCGCCGGGATCAACTTGCCGTGGCCCGCCGGAATCTGCGCCACCGCCACTTCGGCGATGGCCTTGAGCATGCCGGTGCCTTGCATGATGCCGGTGAACACACCAGCGGCGAGCAGGATGCTGGCCATGGTCAGGGCGGTTTTTGCGTGGGCATCGATCCGTGCGCGCTGGGCGTCGACGTTCGGGTAGTTGATGCACAGCGCCACCACGGTGCCGAGCATGAACATCACCACCGGGTCGACCCAGCCAGCAATCATCACCACCATCACCAGTACGGTCAGAACCAGGTTGACCCAGAACAACCGCGGGCGACGCAGGGCAATATCATCGTCGCTGAGCACCCGTTGCGGCACCGCTTCCACGCTGGAACCGGCGCCCAGCCCCAGGCGTTTTTCTTCACGGTGGCCCAGCCACCAGGCGCAGGCGAACACAAAGACCAGGCCGACGATCTGCACCGGGATCAGTGGCTGGAACAAGTCCGCCACCGGCACATGCAACGCCGCCGAAGAGCGCAACACCGGGCCGGTCCAGGGCAGGAAGTTGACCCCGGCCGCCATCGCCGCCACGCAGGCGAGGATACGTTTATCAATCCCCAGTCGCGTGTACAGCGGCAGCATCGCCGGCACCGTCACCAGAAAGGTCACCGCGCCGGAGCCGTCCAGGTGCACCAGCAATGCCAGGGTCGCGGTACCGACGACAATCCTTGTAGGACGCGTCCCTACCGTGCGCAGGATGCGATCAATGATTGGATCCAGCATACCGGCATCGGTCATGATCCCGAAAAACAGGATCGCGAACACAAACATGCCCACCACGGGGGCGACGTTCTTGATGCCGGTGATGATGAAGGCGCTGGTTTGCAGGCCGAAACCGCCGAGCAGTGCGGCAATGATCGGCAAGGCGATCAGGGCCACCAGTGGCGACAGGCGTTTGCTCATGACGGCGGTGAGCAGGCACAGGATGGTGATGACACCCAGGGTAGCGAGCATGGGGTAGCTCCAGAACGGCGTTTTCGGCCGGTTATTGTTTTCCCTGGAGTATTGGAATCGCGTTAGGCTTTGTAAATTGGAATATTCGGCACTCCACATTCGAAAAAACAAAACGCTCGAGCAAAATAAAAATGAAAAATTCGATCCAGCATATCCAGGCGTTTCTCGCCGTTGCCCGTACAGGCAGCTTTACCAAGGCGGCCAACGAACTGCACCTATCGCCCTCGGCACTGACCGTGCAGGTGCAACAACTGGAGGAATGGCTGGGCGTTGCCCTGCTCGACCGCAGCCCGCGCCACGTCAGCATCACCGCCGCCGGCCTGGACGCACGCGGGCCGATGGAGAAGCTGTTGCTGGACCTGGACAACATCGTCACCGGCTCCCGTGACCTCGCAGCCTTGCGCCGAGGCGTGGTGACCATCGCCGCCCTGCCCTCCGTGTGCGCCGGCGCATTGCCGCCTGCCCTGCGCCTGTTTCGCGAACGTTTTGCCGGGATCGAGGTGCGCTTGCATGACCTGGTGGCTCACCGCATTCACGCACAAGTGCGTTCGGGCGAGGTGGATTTCGGTATTGGTGTGCGGGCGAGGCTGAGCCATGGGTTTGCGTTTGTGCCGGTGCTGAATGACCGGTTGTGTGCGTTTGTGCCGCTGGATCATCCGCTGACGCGCTATGCCAAGCTAAGCCTGGAGCAACTGGCCGAGCAGCCGATCATCCTCACCGGCCGCGACAGCAGCGTGCGGGAACAGGTGGACGCGTTGTTCGACGAGACGCGCCTGACGATGCTCGCGGGGATGGAGGCCAACTACATGTCGACCGTGCTGGCGTTGGTGCGGCAGGGCTTGGGGATCAGTGTGTTGCCGGAATCGGCGGCGGACAGTCTGGAAGGGTTGAAGCGGATTGCCATTGATCACCCGGGGGTGAACCGGGAGATCGGGTTGATCAGTCGCAGTGGGCAGCCGTTGAGCCCGGCGGCGCAGCGCTGTTTTGAGTTGCTCAGTGAAGAATTACCTGGCGCACCGCAAAACTAAATGTATGTGGGAGCGGGCTTGCTCGCGAAGGCGGTGGGTCAGCCCATACATAGGTTGGCTGATCCACCGCATTCGCGAGCAAGCCCGCTCCCACATTTTTGAGCGCATTTCAGCCCAGCATCGGCACATGCTTTGGATGGCTGGCCACGCGCTTCAACCACGCCTGCACACCCGGATAAGCGCCAAGGTCAAAACCACCTTCATCCGCCACATGGGTGTAGGCATACAGCGCCACATCGGCAATCGAGAACTGGTCGCCCACCAGATACGGCGTTAACTGCAACTGGCGCTCCATCACCTTCAGGGCCTTGTAACCGCCCTTGTGCAGCTTCTTGTACTCCTCCAGCCGGTCTTCCGGCAGCCCCAGGTAAAACTGGATAAACCGCGCCACCGCGATGTACGGCTCATGGCTGTACTGCTCGAAAAACTGCCACTGCAGCACTTGGGTGCGCAGGCGCGGTTCGGTGGGCAGGAACTCGCTCCCGTCGGCGAGGAAGTTGAGGATTGCGTTGGATTCCCACAGGCAGGTGCCGTCTTCGAGCTCCAGCACCGGGATCTTGCCGTTGGGGTTCTTGGCCAGGAACTCCGGGGTCTGGGTGTCACCCTTCAGGATGTCGACATCAATCCACTCATAGTCGATGCCCAACAGGCTGAGCATGAGTTTGACCTTGTAGCAATTGCCCGATTTGTAATCGCCGTAAACCTTGTACATGGAGGCTCCCCTATGCCGCTTGCGCGTGCTGTGCTTGACGGACCACCGCAGCGAGACGCTTGAGACCTTCGTCCAAGCGCGCCGGGTCGATATGGCTGAAATTGAGCCGCAAGTGACCGTGATGATTGTCCGGCTCGGAAAAGAACGGCTCACCGGGCATGAACGCGATGTCCTGGTCGAGCGCAGGTGCCAACAAGGTGCGGGTATCCAGCGGCTGTTTCAAGGTCAGCCAGAAGAATAATCCGCCCTGGGGTATTTGCCAGTCGGCCAGGTCGCTGAAATGCCGCGCCAGTGCAGCCTGGAATGCGTCGCGGCGGCCTCGGTAGAAACCGCGCAGTTCCACCAGGTGGTGCTGGTATTTCTCGGTGCCGATCCACTGCATCGCCTGCCACTGGCCCACGCGGTTGGTGTGCAGGTCCGCCGACTGCTTGAGCTTGAGCAGGTGCGGGAACAGGTCGGGGCTGGCGATCAGGTAGCCGACCCGCAGGCCGGGCAACAGGGTCTTGGACACGGTGCCGGTGTAGATCCAGCTGGCCTTCTTCAACCGGCTGACGATGGGTTGCGCGCTGCCGCCGTCGAAGGTCAGTTCGCGGTAGGGCTCGTCTTCGACCAGGGTCACGCCGAACTCGTCCAGCAGCGCGGCGACGGCTTGGCGCTTGGCCTCGCTGTAGCGAACCGCCGACGGGTTCTGGAAGGTCGGGATCAAGTAGACGAAGGACGGACGGTCCTGCTCAAGGCTGTTGCGCAGCGCCTTCAGGTCCGGACCGTCCGCCTCAAGCTGCACGGTCAGGCAATCAGCGCCGAACAGTTGGAATATCTGCAACGCCGCCAGGTAGGTCGGGCCTTCCAGCAGGATTTTGGTGCCCTTGTCGATGTACAGCTTGGCCGCCAGATCCAGGGTTTGCTGTGAGCCACTGACCACCATGACCTGGCTGGCCTCACACGCAATACCCAGCCCCCGCGCCTCGGCCGCCAGCAGTTCACGCAACTGCGGCTCGCCTTCGCTCATGCCGTACTGGCCGATGTTCAGCGGCATGTCCGTCCAATCCAGCTTGGGCAGCATCACTTCGGCCGGCAGGCCACCGGCGAAGGACATCACCTGCGGTTTTTGCGCTGCCGCGAGGATTTCACGGATCAAGGAGCTTTTAAGGCGCGAAACACGTTCTGAAAAGGCCATAAGGGTCACCGGTAGCGAAGCCTGAGGGAAATACGTCAAACTGGTTGACCGAAATTACGACGACTTGGGCAGATACGTCAATATGCTTGACCTTAAAAACCAGACCAGCCAACAAACCGCCATGGAAGCCTTCTTCTTCGGCTACCAGGCGTTCACCGCCAAGGCCGACGAAATGCTTGAACGTCGCGGCTTGAGCCGGGTGCATCAACGCATTGTGTTCTTTATCGCGCGCTACCCGGCGTTGAGCGTCAAGGAACTGCTGGAACTGCTCGGCGTGAGCAAACAGGCGTTGAACATGCCGCTGCGCCAACTGCAGGAAATGCACCTGGTGATCAGCGTGGCGTCCGAGACCGACAAGCGTAAGCGCTTGCTGGAGTTGACCGAGGAAGGTCAGCGTTTCGAACAATCCCTGCGGCGCGAGCAAGTGAAGCTGCTGCAACGGGCGTTTGCCGAGGCTGGCGAGACGGCAGTAGAAGGCTGGCTGGCGGTAAACAAGGCACTCAGTGGCCAATCCTGAATTGCCTTTCATCCTTTTCGCACACAAAATACAAAACATTATTTGCTTTATTTGTATACAAAAGCATAATTCGCTTCGTGCGAGTTCCTGACCTATTGGTCAACAAAACCCGCTGGTACCTCAAAGCGCTGCTGCCCACTCATGTGACCGGTGCTGGAAATAACAATAAAACTCTTGAGGAGTACTTGCTGTGGAAAGCCGCAAATCCGAAGCCCCGCTGGACCTATCGCCCCCCCAGCTCTCGCCCGCGAAGCATGGCTGGCTGGAACGCCTGTTCAAACTCCGCTTGCATGGCACCACAGTGAAGACCGAGCTGATCGCCGGCCTCACGACCTTTATCACCATGGCCTACATCATCTTCGTCAACCCCAACATCATGGCCGACGCCGGCATTGATCATGGCGCGGCGTTTGTCGCCACCTGCATCGCCGCCGCGCTGGGTTGCCTGCTGATGGGGCTCTACGCCAACTGGCCCGTAGGCCTGGCGCCGGGCATGGGCCTGAACGCGTTCTTCACCTACACCGTGGTCGGCACCATGGGCTACAACTGGGAGACGGCGCTGGGTGCGGTATTTGTCTCCGGGGTGTTGTTCATGATCCTGACACTCTCGCGTATTCGCGAGTGGCTGCTCAACAGCATTCCGGTGAGCCTGCGCCACGCGATGGGCGCAGGTGTCGGGCTGTTTCTCGGGGTGATCGGCCTGAAAACCGCCGGCATCATCGTGCAAAGCCCGGCCACCCTGATCAAGCTCGGTTCCCTGCATGAACCCGCCCCCTTGCTGGCGGCCATCTGCTTCCTGTTGATTGCGATCCTCAGCTACCACCGGGTATTCGGCGCGATCCTGATCAGCATCATCGCCGTGACCCTCGCCGGCTGGGGCCTGGGCCTGGTGGAATACCACGGCATCATGGCCACCCCGCCAAGCCTGGCACCGACCTGGATGGCCATGGACGTGATGGGCGTGTTCAACGTCAGCATGATCAGCGTGGTGTTCGCCTTCCTGTTCGTGCACATGTTCGACACCGCCGGCACCTTGATGGGCGTCGCCCAGCGTGCAGGCCTGGTGAATGCTGACGGCAAGATCGAAAACCTCTCCCGCGCCCTGAAAGCCGACAGTGCTTCCAGCGTGTTCGGCGCCATGGTTGGCGTGCCACCCGTCACCAGTTACGTGGAAAGCGCCGCCGGGGTGGCCGCCGGTGGCCGTACCGGGCTGACAGCCGTTACGGTTGGCGTATTGTTTATCGCCGCGATGTTTTTTGCTCCGTTGGCTGGCATGATTCCGGCCTATGCCACCGCAGGCGCGTTGATCTATGTGGCGATGCTGATGATGAGCGGCATGGCCCATATCAATTGGGACGACGCCACCGACAGCATTCCGGCGATTGTCACGGCGATCATGATGCCTCTGACCTTTTCCGTCGCCGATGGCATCGCGTTGGGTTTTATCACCTACGTGGCGCTGAAGGCCGGCACGGGTAAACACAAGGAAATTTCCATCAGCCTGTGGGTGCTTTGCGCGATCTTCATCGCCAAGTTCGCGTTCCTGTAGGCCAACCCGCTTGCCCCTGCCTCACCCCGTCGGGTGGGGCTTTTGTACGAATGGAGGAATGCAATGAGTCTGGAAACCTGGCTGCTGTTCAGCGGCGCTGCGCTGGTGGTGATCCTGATCCCCGGCCCCCTGTCCCTGCTGATGATCAGCAACAGTTTGAACTACGGCCTGCGCCGTTCGTATCCGGCCTTTCTCGGCGGGGTGATTGCCTCGATCTGCCTGCTAAGCGCCTCGGCGCTGGGATTGGGGGCGTTGTTGCTGGCCTCGGAACAGCTGTTCAGCGCCCTGAAGATCGTCGGTGCGGTGTACCTGTTCTATCTCGCCTGGCAGAGCTGGCAGCAATCGCGGCAACCGTCCCACGGTGCCGACGTACCGCAAGTGGCCGCCACACCGCGTTTTCGTGCGCTGTTTGGCCGGGCGTTTGTGCTGGGCGCCAGCAACCCGAAGGACATTCTGTTTTTCGCCGCCTTCCTGCCGCAATTCCTCAGCGCCCAGCAGGCCTTTTTGCCGCAGTTGCTGATCATGATTGCCACCTGGACCGTGCTCGACCTGCTGTGCAAGCTGGCCTACGGCCTCGGCGCCCATGGCGCGGCGCGCTACCTGCGCAGCGGCAAGGGCCAGAGCTGGTTCAACCGGATCAGCGCCGGGCTGTTCTCCGGCGCGGGTGCGGCGTCGTTGTTGAGCCGCTAGACATCCGACAGCTTGACGAAAAACACTGTGACGCGATTTGACCGTTCAACCCGCTGTATACCCGCAATGATTCTGACCAACCGGCCCTCATCCAGCGCTTGCAGGATGGGCCGGTGCAGGGCTGCCTGGTGCCGCATCGCCGACCGGTTAGGCGCGCGAAACCAGGCGTCGGACAATAGCAACATGCTCCCCGATCCCAGCGCGATACTCGGCGACTCGGCCCAACGCGTCAGCACGTAATACAGGTTGTTCGACTTTGGATGCGTGCAAAAAAAGTTGAACAACTGGGCCGAGCTGCTTTTATAAAGTGGCTGAACAGCAAACCCCTGCCCTTCGAGCACTTGCCTGACCGCGGTTTGGGCCGCGACCGGCCGCAGATGGCCGGTCGCCGTCCGCGTGTTATTGAGGATGGACGGGGCAAGGGGCATCGGCAGCTGGAAATCCACGCGCTCCAGGCCTGGCACCAGCCCGTCTATACCGATATTGACGCTGACCCGCCCGCTGCGCACCACCGGCCGCAGCATGCGCAATAAATCATCCGTATTGCCCGCCGCCCGGGGTACCGGCGGCAGCCAGTCGTCCAGCGTCGTGCGCACGTTGAGCATTCGACTCACCGTCATCGACCGGCCGGAATCCGCCAACTCCACAAGACGCTCGGTCACGAAACGGTTGCTGGCCGGTGTCAAGCCGGGAAAGGCATCCCTCACCGAGTCAAACAGCGGGCGGCTGAACAGCGGCTGGCGAGGCGTCCATAACTGGTCGGCGCCAAACGTCGCTGGGATGGGTTGTTCGTGCACGTCGTGCGACAGCCTGCGCAATAAATCATGACCGGGCCTCGCGTCGGGCACCTGGGGATTTCTGATGAAAATGATGCCTTCAGAGACATTCGAACCGTTGGGCAGCAGCTCAAAATAATGATCCCCCAGCCTGACGGCGTCGTAAGCGTGCTCGCCCTGAACCCGATACAGCCTGCGTGACGCAGAAATCTCCTGCACGGACCGCCCTTCCAACCGCTGCCCCCAGGCCTGCCAATAACTGGCAACCAGTGGCGGCTGCCGGGCCACGCGCTCGGTATAAGAAACCGTCGGCGCGACCCACCCGGGCCCACCCACCGGTGTTTCCCATGGCTTGCGCACCCCGGTGCTGGTTCCCGGGCGCGGATTATCGGCGCCCAATAGCCATTCACCGGGCTGCTCGATGGTCAGGAGCAGCTCGTCCTCGCCGTTGGCTTTTGGGTTTTTGATGCGTAACACCTGCTCGTTGCGGCGACGATAAGCCGGGTAGACGTGCCCCTCTTCAACAATAAACTGCTCGCCGGCCCTGACGCGGCTGCCCTGGTTGACCGGCCCGTGCAAGCTGACGGCCCCCTCTGTCGAAAGCGCCTTGCGATAGGCCTCCATGTCCTTCAGCGCCTTGCGGGCAGGCGGCAAGCCGAGGGTAATAATGGGCCGGTGCTGGCGACGTATCTGGTTGAGCGCCGGTACCATCGACAGGGGCCGGATCGGCATGCCGATCCTGGGCGCCCCTTTGACATGTGGCATCGCAGTGAGCGCCACATCACCCATCAAGATCAGGGTGGCAAACCCCATGGCCATGCCATCCCTGGGATCACCGCTGTGATGGAACCGACGCGCCGCCAGCAGAACCTCATACAGATTGACCCCGATGCTCACCCCGGGAATGAACGACAACAGCCCGCGCACCCGTGCCGCGGATTGTTCGCCCAACCGCAACTCGCGATAGCTCGCCAGCTCCCTGGCCGAGTTGGCGACGGCGCGCACCGCTCGCTCAAGCCCCAGCACCTGGCCGTGCGCAAGGATGCGCAACAGGTCACAACCGTTGGTGCCGGTGATGCCCAGCCACTGCCCGGGGTCGGCTTCCAGTTGCTCCCGGATCTCCTTTTCAACCTCCGATAACGCCGTCGCCGGTTGTGCGCGTCGCACCCTGAACCAGCGCCGGATGCCATCCACTGCCCACCACACCCCCCTGATGGGTAACGGAAAAAATGAATTTCCACGCACAATGAACGACACACCAGGCTCAAGCATCGAGCCGGTGGAGCGCAGCGTCACGGGGTAACGCTCGAGGGCTTGCTGCTCCCAACCCGGCGCGACTTTTGTCGCCAGGACCTTGAGGTTTCCAGGCGCAGCCGCCATTTCCAGCAACGCCCGCCGGGCCGCTGCCACCGTGTGGTGTTCGGTGAGCGCCGGGTAACCCTGCACGCCAGGCCAGTAAAGCAGGGTCTTGGCCGACAGATGATCCTGGATAATCAGCATCCCGCTGATATGGCGTGGTTGCTCCAGGGTCAGCGCTGCCAGATGGGCACAGCACAGCCGAATGTGATGACCGTTTTTTTCAAGGTCGGCAGGCGTCCTCGCCGCCAAGGCCGTGGAGAACAGGCTGAGGGCTGCTTCACTGAGACCTTGCTGCGCAGCGCTGAACTCCTCCAGCCGCGCCCGCTGGATCAACGGCCGCTCAAGCAGGGCCTGAGATAACCGCGCCGGCACCTGCGCAGACGAGGGGTAAAACGCCCGGGCAATCAGCCGCTCATACTGTCCCGCCAGGTCCAGCTCCGCGATCAGCTGGATCAACTGCCTGGGGGGCAAATGCTTCATCCATAGCGGCTCAAGGTAACGGCTGTGCTGCAATCGCCAGCGGGTCCAGGGCGCATCAGGGTCCAGGTTATGCAGCGCCAACTGCAACAGGCTGTAGGTATGGCGTGTCCTGCTGACCACGGTCCTGATTCCGGAATCCCCCACCGGCCGCTGGGGATGAGACTCCCAGTGCGTACTGACATCGTCAGGCATGTCCAGGAATGGGGTATCGATGTCCAGCAGCGGGTGCAACTCATCCTGCATCAGTTGCGCGATCAGCGTGCGCCGGGCGAAATCCTCCAGGCTCGGCAGCGCCTCTGCCAGTTGCTGCTCCACGACCATGGCGCTGGCCAGGCAATGCGTTTGCTGGCGCTGATAACGCTTGCGCAACACTGGCGATGCACTCGCCAGCCAGGCCGGCAGCGTCTTCGCCTGGGCCACCGCCAGGCGCAGTACGCTGACGTTGGCCAGTGCCTGCGCCCGAGCGATACTGCGGGGCAGTTGCAGCGTGTCTGCCCATTCGCGAGCCAGCAAGGCTCGGGCCAGCGCCTGGTCCGTCACCTCGCTGAAGGGCCGCCCTCCCTCGGCCGTCCAGCGCTCAACCCGCGCGAATTGCCTGATCTGCTCCTTGAAGGTCTCTGACAGCACATTGCTCTCCAGCACCTCGAAGTACACCAGCGTCGGCGCCTGGCCCAACGCAGCGATCACTGCGCGCGCCTCCCGGCGCTGGTCACGCCCGATACAGTGCCAGAGCATCGAACCGTCCGGGCATTTGAGGCTGAGGTCGAGGCTTTTCGACAGTTCATCCAGGCAATCGAACGCTTGCAGGCCGCCGTCCTTACCCGGCAGATGCAGCACCACCGGCAGCTGTCGAGCCATGTCCTCCAGGGCCTCAGCGGTGGTGACCACAAACGCCCCGGTCAACCGGTAGAGCGGCTGCCGGGCCTGGCCGACGGACAGTTGCAGAACACGGGTGGTGCTATTGCCAGGCTCAGCGTCCAGCGGTTGGTCGAGTACCTCGGTGAGCAGTGCCAGGTCGGTGGCGTTGATCAACCCCAGGCTGAATTGCAACTGTGCTTCTTTTGCCAGCGCAGACCGCTGGGCATTGAGGCGTTGAGCTGCGCGATGGCGGGTCGACCCCGGGGCCTTTTCCAGCCAGAACTCGCGCTGGCCCACACGATGTTCCTGCCCGTCGAGCAACGCGTACACAGCCGATACCTGTTCATGCCATTGCGCCTGCAGGGTCTGGAGGCTGTCGTAAGGGCGGGACTTTTCGCTCAGGTCAGCCTTGTTCAGCAGCGCCAGCGCGCCCTGCTCGTGACGCCGCACCAGGTCTTCGGCGGTGCGCATGGCCAGGCCCGGGTTCAGTGTGGCGCAACTCACTTCCTGGCCACGGCGCCGACGATCCCACTCCAGCAGTTGGTCCAGTGCGGCTCTCAGCCGTTCGCTGGCGG
Organism: Pseudomonas sp. PAMC 26793; assembly: GCF_000313235.1. Classification (NCBI taxonomy): domain Bacteria; kingdom Pseudomonadati; phylum Pseudomonadota; class Gammaproteobacteria; order Pseudomonadales; family Pseudomonadaceae; genus Pseudomonas; species Pseudomonas sp. PAMC 26793. The sequence continues at coordinate 234,222 of NZ_AMXG01000054.1, read as the reverse complement.
GTGCCGGGCGCCGGCCCCGCTCCACTATTTTCAGGCGCTGCGCAGCACTCAACGTGACGCTTGCCGGCCCATCGATCACCCACGGGGCATGCCGCGCCAGCAGGCTGTTCCATTCGTTGTCCCGCTGGGTATTCAGTTGCGCCAGTGCGCTGAGCCGCAGGGCGTCATCCGTCAGCGCCGCCGACCGACGCACCGTGAACGCGTGCGCCAACGCCTGTCGGCGCGCCAGGGGCAGGCGCTGCCAGAGGGCTGCACGCTCAGGGCCGTGGACCCGTTCGGGCAATTTCAGTTGCATCTGCGCCAGGCTGGCGAATTCATGAAAGACCTTGTCCGAGCCCGGCAGGTAGACCACCTGGCGCCTGGTTCGCTCATCGCCCTCGCGGTAGATATGCAGTGCGCCGCTGAACGGCACCCCGTGCCCTTCAGCTGTTGGCCACACCAGCTCGCAGACCTGCAAGCGCCCCCACGCGCCACCCGCCTGCTCACGTGCCTGTGGGGTGGGCGCGTCCAGGATGCCCAGCGCCATGGCAAAACCATGGTCCGACAAGTCGTACAGGGCATGGGCCAGAAACGCCCGCTCGGCGAAGAAGTCGCTGTGCACCTGCACCCAACGCTCCTCGCGCGACACCGCGCTGCCAAACGCCAACCCCTGCCAGTAGTCGGCGATCGCCGAGTTGATCTGTGCGGGCAACCCCAAGGCATTGACCTTATGCAGCGCGTCACTGGCGGTGAAAGCCACTTTGAAACTGGCATCAGTGCTCATGCTGAGGCGGGTGTAGCGATTGATGTTGATCGGGAACAGGGGATTGTCCAGCAAGCCCAGCGCCCGGTCAGTCAGGCTGTCCACCACTGGCGACCCGCCAGGCGTCGACGGCTCGCTGAACAACAGCGTGTCGGGGTCAAGGAAAAAGGCCTCACGCAAAGCCTTGCGCACCAGGCGATAAATGCCCGGCGCCGGTTCCAGCAGGCGGCGCAACTGTCTGATCGCGTCGCGGCAACGCACTTCGGCGGCATGCAGCTCATTGATGAACCGGCTGGGCTGGCCGCTGGCGTCGAGGCGCCGAGTCAGGCGCTGGCGAATCTGCGCTTGCTGGTCCAGGGTGTCGGCATCGTCTTGTTCGGTAGTCATGTCGCCAACGGCTCCAAATGAAACACCGAGGGTAAGCAGGCGCCGGACCCCGCAGGCTATACATAGTTACCGGACCTCAACCGGCAGACGAAAAAAAGCCCGCAGTGTGAGCGGGCGAAATCAACGAAGAGCTTTGGGGGTATGAAGCGCGGTGACGACTCAGCTACCGCGATAGGTGGAGTAGCTGTAAGGCGAAATCAGCAGAGGCACGTGGTAGTGATCCTGTTCGGCACTGATGCCGAAGCGCAGCACTACCACATCGAGAAACGCAGGTTCGGGCAGTTGCACACCGCGAGCGCGGTAATAATCACCGGCGCTGAACTGCAACTGATAGACACCGCTGCGGTAGTCATCGCCTTGCAGCAGGGGGGCATCGCAGCGGCCATCGTTGTTGGTCAGGGTGCTCGCCACCAGCTCAAGCTGTGCACCCTCGACACGGTACAACTCAACCTTGATCGCGCTACCGGGGCAGCCATGCGCGGAGTCCAATACGTGTGTGGTCAAACGTCCCATAGCGTCTACGCGCCTCCCGAAGTCAGTAAAGTGAAAGACCGCACCTTTTCAGGTCACTGAAAAAGCCGGCGATGGCTGATTAAGACACTTTTCAAAAAAATTGTACACAATAAATTCAACAAGCCTGCTTTCCGTTGCTGACATCGATTCTGTAGGAGCAAGCTTGCTCGCGAAGACCTTCAACGATAACGCAGCGCTTCAGGGTTACCGAGGCATTCTCAGGTTTTTCGCGAGCAAGCTCGCTCCTACAGTGAATGAGGTTTTTTTCAATTTAGCTGACCAGTCAGGCAGGTTTCTTGCAATGCTATTCTGCGAAGACCCTGCGGAAAAAATGCAGAAATACAGGCTTACAAAGTGCGCACTAAGTTGTATACAATCAGTCATCGTTGTGACGCCACCCAGTCTTTCCGCTGCCCGGCCGCCACACACACCGCTACCACGAACAAGAAGGAAGACTGCAGTGAGCGCTGACTACCCACGCGACCTGGTCGGTTACGGCAGTAACCCTCCTCACCCACACTGGCCGGGCAAGGCCCGTATCGCCCTGTCGTTCGTACTCAATTACGAAGAAGGTGGTGAGCGCAACATCCTGCACGGCGACAAAGAGTCGGAAGCCTTCCTCTCGGAAATGGTCTCGGCGCAACCGCTGCAAGGCGAGCGCAACATGAGCATGGAGTCGCTGTACGAATACGGCAGCCGGGCCGGCGTGTGGCGCATCCTCAAGTTGTTCAAGGAATTCGATATCCCGCTGACCATTTTCGCCGTGGCCATGGCCGCCCAGCGCCACCCGGACGTGATCCGCGCGATGGTCGCCGCCGGCCACGAGATCTGCAGCCACGGCTACCGCTGGATCGACTACCAATACATGGATGAGGCCCAGGAACGCGAGCACATGCTCGAAGCGATCCGCATCCTCACCGAACTCACCGGCGAGCGCCCACTGGGCTGGTACACCGGGCGCACCGGCCCCAACACCCGGCGGCTGTTAATGGAGGAAGGCGGTTTCCTCTACGACTGCGACACCTACGACGATGACCTGCCCTACTGGGAACCCAACAACCCGACCGGCAAGCCGCACCTGGTGATCCCCTACACCCTGGACACCAACGACATGCGCTTCACCCAGGTCCAGGGTTTCAACAAGGGCGACGACTTTTTCGAATACCTGAAAGACGCGTTCGACGTGCTGTATGCCGAAGGCGCGGAAGCACCGAAGATGCTCTCCATCGGCTTGCACTGCCGCCTGATCGGCCGCCCGGCACGCCTGGCTGCACTCAAGCGCTTTATCGAATACGCCAAGGGCCATGACCAGGTGTGGTTCGCCCGCCGCGTGGACATTGCCCGTCACTGGCATGACGTGCACCCTTTCCAGGGAGCCGCCAAATGACTGCGTTCCAGACCCTGAAACCCTCGACCCTGAGCCGCGACGCGTTCGTCAAAGCCTTCGCCGACATCTACGAACATTCGCCATGGGTGGCCGAAAAGGCCTTCGACCTGGGCCAGGACGCTTCGATCGACCAGATCGAAACCCTGCACCAGCGCATGAGCGACATCCTGTTGAGCGCCGATCACACCAGTCAACTGGCCCTGATCAACGCTCACCCGGACCTGGCGGGCAAAGCGGCCGTCCAGGGCCAGTTGACCGAAGCCAGCACTAATGAACAGGCTGGCGCCGGTATTCACCAATGCACGGCCGAAGAGTTTTCTCGCTTCACCGAGCTGAACGATGGCTACAAAGCCAAGTTCAAGTTTCCCTTCATCATGGCGGTAAAAGGCAGCAACCGGCACCAGATCCTCGCCGCGTTTGAAACGCGCATTCACCACTCGGTGGAAGCCGAGTTCAAATGTGCGCTGGCCGAGATCAATAAAATCGCGTTGTTCCGATTACTGACCCTTTAGCAGACCTGGCCCGAGCGGTTCATGAACGCCCAGGGTCTGGCGAGCATCCCAAGCCACTTACTTTAAGGCAGACAAGAAGAATGAAAGCGCAACCCGTACCTTTCGAGAAGTTCGTCAACCTGGCCGACGCCCGCCTGGGCACCAAGATCATCTCTGTCACCGATGACTGGTTCGCCGACGCCAACCGCCTGTTCCAGCCGACCCCGGCCGTGTGGAAGGAGGGCGTTTTCGATGACAACGGCAAGTGGATGGACGGCTGGGAGTCGCGCCGCAAGCGCTTCGAAGGCTACGACAGCGCCGTGATCCGCCTGGGTGTACCGGGTTCGATCAAAGGCGTGGACATCGACACTTCATTCTTCACCGGCAACTTCCCGCCATCGGCGTCCCTGGAAGCCTGCTTCCTCGCGAGCGGCGAGCCGGATGACAACACCCAGTGGGTTGAAGTGCTGTCGGCGGTGGAGCTGCAAGGCAACAGCCATCACTTCCACGAGATCAACAACGACCAGGCCTTCAGCCACCTGCGCTTCAACATCTACCCGGACGGTGGTGTGGCCCGTCTGCGTGTGTACGGCATTCCGTTCCGCGACTGGTCGGCGGTGGGCGACAACGAACAGGTGGACCTGGCTGCTGCATTGAACGGCGGCCGCGCACTGGCCTGCTCCGATGAACACTTCGGACGCATGAGCAACATCCTCAACCCGGGCCGTGGCATCAACATGGGCGATGGCTGGGAAACCGCACGTCGTCGTACGCCGGGCAATGACTGGGTCATCGTCGCACTGGGCCACCCGGGCGAGATCGAGAAGATCGTGGTCGACACCCTGCACTTCAAGGGCAACTACCCGGACACTTGCTCGATCCAGGGCGCATTCGTGAAGGGTGGCACCGACAGCCAGATCGAAACCCAATCGCTGTTCTGGCGCGAACTGCTGCCGGCGCAGAAACTGGAAATGCACGCTGAACACACGTTTGCCGAGCAAATCAAGGCGCTGGGCCCGATCACTCACATTCGTTTGAATGTGTTCCCGGATGGTGGTGTGAGCCGCCTGCGGGTTTTGGGCAAGGTCTCGAAGTAACACCCGATCGTTCCCACGCACTGCGTGGGAATGCATACCGTGACGCTCTGCGTCACAAGAGCGGACGCAGAGCGTCCAGGGCGGCGTTCCCACGCAGAGCGTGGGAACGATCCATACACAAGATTAAGAAGACAGCCATGCGCACACTGATGATCGAACCCCTGACCAAAGAAGCCTTCGCCCCTTTCGGAGACGTTATCGAAACCGATGGCAGCGATCACTTCATGATCAACAACGGGTCGACCATGCGCTTTCATAAACTGGCGACGGTGCAAACCGCCACGCCAGAAGATAACGCGATCATCAGCATCTTCCGCGCCGACGCGCAGGACATGCCGCTGACCGTGTGCATGCTGGAACGACACCCGCTGGGCAGCCAGGCTTTCATCCCGCTGCTCGGCAACCCCTTTCTGATCGTGGTCGCGCCACTTGGCGATGAACCTGTATCGGGCTTGGTCCGCGCCTTCGTTACCAACGGCAGGCAGGGCATTAATTACCATCGCGGCGTCTGGCACCACCCGGTGCTGACGATCGAAAAGCGGGATGACTTCCTGGTGGTTGATCGCAGTGGCACAGGCAATAACTGCGATGAGCATTTTTTCAAAGAGGATGAGCGGTTGATCCTCGCCCCCCACCAATAAGAGAAGGTCTGATCACTCGACGACAGAGTGACAGGCGAGAGGTAAAGACTGTGGAAGCACATTTGATGGAATGGCTGAACCTGAGCGTGCGCTGGGTTCACATGATCACTGGCGTCGCCTGGATCGGCGCTTCGTTCTACTTCGTCTGGCTGGAAAACAACCTCAATCGCGTGAACCCCAAGGACGGCCTCGCCGGTGACTTGTGGGCGATCCACGGTGGCGGTATCTACCACCTGGAAAAATACAAACTGGCCCCACCGACCATGCCGGACAACCTGCACTGGTTCAAATGGGAAGCCTATTTCACCTGGATGTCCGGCATCGCGCTGCTGTGCGTGGTGTTCTATGCCAACCCGACCTTGTACCTGCTGGCCCCGGGCAGCAGCCTCAGTGGTCCGGAAGGTGTGTTGCTGGGCCTCGGCTCGCTGCTGGCCGGCTGGTTCATCTACTCCTTTCTCTGCGACTCGGCACTGGGCAAACGCCCTGCCCTGCTCGGCCTGATCCTGTTCGTGCTGTTGATCGGCGCCGCGTACGGCTTCAGCAAAGTGTTCAGTGGCCGTGGTGCGTACCTGCATGTGGGCGCCGTGATCGGCACCATCATGGTGGGCAACGTGTTCCGCATCATCATGCCGGCCCAGCGTGCGCTGGTAGCGGCCATCGCGGAAAACCGCACGCCCGACCCGGCACTGCCGGCCAAGGGTTTGCTGCGTTCGCGCCACAACAACTACTTCACCTTGCCGGTGCTGTTCATCATGATCAGCAACCACTTCCCGAGCACCTACGGCAGCCAATACAACTGGCTGATCCTGGCGGGTATCGCGGTGGCGGCGGTGTTGGTGCGTCACTACTTCAACACCCGTCACAACAGCCAGAAATATGCCTGGACCTTGCCGGTGGGCGCGCTGGCGATGATTTGCCTGGCCTACGTGACCGGCCCAAAACCAGTGGCGACTGCACCGGAAGTGGCCAAGGCACCCGCGGCCATCGAGTACCAGCCACTGCCGGAAACGGCGCTGGGTGGCGGGCTTAAACCAGCGGCGCCAACAGCCCCTGCACCGGCGCCCGCCGAAGCAGCACCGGCCCAGGCATCGGTTGATTTTGACAAGGTCCACGGGGTGATTCAGGAGCGCTGTGCGGTATGCCATTCGGCCAAGCCCACCAGCCCACTGTTCAGCGCCGCACCGGCCGGGGTGATGTTTGATACGCCGCAGCAGATCCAGCAAATGGCGCCACGGATCCAGGCGCAGGCCGTGGCCAGCCAGATCATGCCACTGGGCAATATCACCCAGATGACCCAGCAGGAACGAGACTTGATTGGCACCTGGATCACTCAGGGGGCGCGTACCAACTGACTGATTAACGCAGGACTCGTGTGGGAGCGGGCTTGCTCGCGAATGCGGTGTGTCATTCAACACTTCAGGTGACTGAACCACCGCATTCGCGAGCAAGCCCGCTCCCACATTGGATCTGCGGTGTGTATTGAAGAATGAGTTCCACCCGGCAATTGAATGCCGAACAACACAACAATAAAAAGATCCGAGGTGTTGCATGTCCCAGCTAGAAACGCAGACTCCTGCCGCGCCCGCCATGGTGCGGCTGCCCCTCTTGCAACTGATTCTGGTGGGCCTGCAACACGTCTTGCTGATGTACGGCGGCGCCGTCGCCGTGCCTTTGATCATCGGCCAGGCGGCAGGCCTGAGCCGTGAAGAAATCGCCTTCCTGATCAACGCCGACCTGCTGGTGGCGGGCATCGCAACCATGGTCCAGTCATTCGGCATCGGCCCGGTGGGCATTCGCATGCCCGTGATGATGGGCGCCAGTTTCGCCGCAGTCGGCAGCATGGTCGCCATGGCAGGCATGCCCGGCATCGGCCTGCAAGGGATCTTCGGTGCGACCATCGCCGCCGGCTTTTTCGGCATCCTGATCGCGCCGTTCATGTCCAAGGTCGTACGCTTCTTTCCGCCGCTGGTGACCGGCACTGTGATCACCGCCATTGGCCTTTCGCTGTTTCCCGTCGCGGTCAACTGGGCCGGCGGTGGCGCGGCGGCCTCCACCTTTGGCTCACCGATTTACCTGGCGATTGCCGCGCTGGTGCTGGCCACTATCCTGCTGATCAACCGTTTCATGCGCGGCTTCTGGGTGAATATCTCGGTGCTGATCGGCATGGCTCTGGGCTATGGACTGTGCGGGATGATCGGCATGGTCGACCTCAGCGGCCTGGCCCAGGCACCGTGGGTGCAAGTGGTGACGCCGCTGCATTTCGGCATGCCGAAGTTCGAGTTGGCGCCCATTCTGTCGATGTGCCTGGTGGTGGTGATTATCTTCGTCGAGTCCACCGGGATGTTCCTCGCCCTGGGCAAGATCACCGGCCAGGACGTCACGCCGAGGATGCTGCGTCGCGGCCTGTTGTGTGATGCCGGCGCGTCGTTTTTTGCCGGGTTCTTCAACACCTTTACCCACTCCTCGTTCGCGCAAAACATCGGCCTGGTGCAGATGACCGGTGTGCGCTGCCGTTCGGTGACGATCGTGGCCGGGGCGTTTCTGATTGTGCTGAGCCTGCTGCCCAAGGCCGCGTTCCTGGTAGCGTCGATTCCACCCGCAGTGCTGGGCGGCGCGGCGATTGCCATGTTCGGCATGGTGGCAGCCACCGGGATCAAGATCCTCCAGGAAGCCGACATCGCCGACCGCCGTAACCAGTTGCTGGTGGCGGTCAGTATCGGCATGGGTTTGATCCCGGTCGTACGTCCCGAGTTCTTTGCACAGTTGCCGCTGTGGATGAGCCCGATCACTCACAGCGGCATCGCCATGGCCACCCTCAGCGCGCTGTCACTGAACCTGTTATTCAACATTCTGGGCGGCGCCGAACGCGCTGCCGCAAGCGCTCACGCACACCCACATTGATTCCTGCGTCACAACAAAAACAATAACGATCAGGGAACACACTATGCACGCCATTCACCCGGGGCCGGCCACGCGCCGTGCCCCATTCTCGCCCCGCGCGCGCTGTAACAGCGCACTTGAGCACCAGCCTCGGAGTCAGTATTCTCGGCGCCCGCTCAAATCGACTCAAAAAAAAACAGCGAATGTAAAAGCTGACTGCAAGGCCAACTTATCCGGGCCCCAAGTCCGCAGCCAACGTGTGCAAAAACTCTCCGAATTCGACTGTGTTCATCACAGCCGACGGGGATTTTTTGGCTTTTTAAACACCTTGGCGCAGCTCTTGCTAAAAGCATTAAAGCTGACCGAACAGACGATTTTTGCGGCAAGCAAAAAGACGCCACACCAGAGCGTCCGCTTAGAAAAAAAACCAGAAACCTTTACCTCGGGAGCAACCGAATGAAACGTACCGTGAACAGCCTGATGCTGGCAGGATCCCTGCTGGCCGGGGGCCAGGCCATGGCCGGTGATCTGCTGCAGTGGCAGAACAACAGCCTGACTTATCTGTGGGGCAAGAACTTCACTGTTAACCCGCAGATCCAGCAAACCGTGACCTTCGAACACGCCGATGCGTGGAAGTACGGCGACAACTTCTTCTTCGTCGACCGCATCTTTTACAACGGCAAGGAAGACGGCAATGTCGGCCCAAGTACTTACTACGGTGAGTTCAGCCCACGCTTGTCGTTCGGCAAGATCTTCGACAAAGACTTGTCGTTCGGTCCGATCAAGGACGTGTTGCTGGCGTTCACTTACGAGTTCGGCGAAGGCGACAACGAGTCGTACTTGCTCGGTCCGGGCTTCGACTTGGCAATCCCTGGTTTCGACTACTTCCAGTTGAACTTCTACCAGCGCCAGACCGAAGGCAATCGCCCGGGTGATGGTGTGTGGCAGATCACGCCGGTGTGGTCGTACACGATCCCGGTGGGCAACTCCAATGTGCTGATCGACGGCTTTATGGACTGGGTCGTGGATAACGACAAGAACGCCCGTGGCACTTACCACGCCAATCTGCACTTCAACCCGCAGATCAAATATGACCTGGGCAAGGCGCTGCATTGGGGCGAGAAGCAGTTGTATGTCGGTATCGAATACGACTACTGGAAGAACAAGTACGGGATCCAGGACAGCGGCGCGTTCGAGACCAATCAGGACACGGCGAGTTTGTTGGTGAAGTACCACTTCTAACCACACCGCCTATCCCCTGTGGGAGTAGGTTTATGTGGGAGCGGGCTTGCTCGCGAATACGGTGGGTCAGTGACTTACTTTGCTGACTGACACTGCGCATTCGCGAGCAAGCCCGCGACCACACAAGCCCGCTCCCACATTCAGTCCGGTGTAAGGCCTAGAAAGCGCTGCAACTCTTCGCGCTTGGCCAGCGCATCCCGCCTTCCCAGTTCGATCAACTCGCTGCAATACCCCGCCTCGAACAGCAGGTAGCTGAGCACGCCCGCACCACTGGTTTTAGTCGCCCCCGGCCCACGCAGAAACAGGCGCAATGCCGCCGGCAATTCCTGGCGGTGACGTGCCGCGATTTCGTCGATCGGTTGGCTCGGTGCAATCACCAGCACGTCCACCGGCGCCAAACCTTGTATCGCCGCGTTGCTCGGCAACACATGACTGAACTGGTTCAGGCGCTCAAGCAATTCGATATCGCTTTCCAGGCTGTCGATGAACGTGCTGTTGAGCATGTGCCCACCGATCTGCGCCAAGGTCGGCTCCTGGCCGGTGAAGGTACGTGCCGGGTTCGAAGGGTCGTTGCCGCGCGGGTTGCCACTGACGCCCACCACCAGCACACGGCTGGCTCCCAGGTGCAGCGCGGGGCTGATCGGTGCCGATTGCCGTACCGCGCCGTCACCAAAATATTCCTGATCGAGTTTGACCGGGGCAAACAGCAACGGAATCGCCGAGCTGGCCAGCAGGTGCTCAACGGTCAGTTGGGTGGGAATGCCGATACGCCGATGGCGTAGCCAGGCATCGATGGTGCCACCGCCCTGATAGAAGGTCACGGCTTGCCCGGACTCGTACCCGAAGGCGGTCACAGCCACGGCGTGAAGGTGTTTCTCGCGGATCGACTGCTCGATGCCTTCCAGGTGCAGCTTGTCGCGCAACAAGTCCCGCAGCGGCGAACTGTTGAGCAGCGCCACCGGCACCTGTGCGCCAAGCCCCAGCAGGCTGTGGATAAGGAATCGACTGGCCTGGCTGATCACCCCGGGCCAGTCGCTGCGCAGCACCAGGTGGCTGCGAAAGCCTTGCCAGAAGGCGGTCAGGCGTTGGATGGCGGCGGTAAAGTCCATGGCGCCGCTGGCCAGGCTGACCGCATTGATCGCCCCCGCCGAGGTGCCGACAATCACCGGAAACGGATTGGCGGCCCCCGGCGGCAACAGCTCGGCAATCGCCGCCAATACCCCCACCTGATAGGCGGCCCGCGCCCCGCCGCCGGAAAGAATCAAGCCTGTGACCGGTTCAGCTGGGCGCATTGCATCACTCCATGGTGCTTGGGGACTTCAGATCAACGACGGCGTTTTTCATACAGCTTAGGCTCACCTGGCGGCCGGCTCTTGAAGCGGCGGTGGGTCCACAGGTATTGCTCCGGGCATCCGCGCACGGAAGCTTCGACCCACTGGTTGATGCGCAGGCAATCGATCTCGTCGGTTTCACCGGGGAAGTCGGTCAGCGGAGGATGGATCACCAGCCGATAACCGCTGCCGTCAGCCAGGCGCTCCTGGGTGAACGGCACCACCAGCGCCTTGCCCAGACGCGCAAATTTGCTGGTGGCCGTAACGGTGGCGGCCTGAATGCCGAACAACGGCACGAAGATACTTTGCTTGGCGCCGTAGTCCTGGTCCGGTGCGTACCAGATCGCACGGCCGGCCCGCAGCAGCTTGAGCATGCCGCGCACGTCTTCACGCTCTACGGCCAGGGAATCAAGGTTGTGCCGCTCGCGGCCACGGCGCTGGACGAAATCGAACAATGGGTTGCCGTGCTCGCGGTACATGCCATCGATGGTGTGCTTCTGCCCGAGCAAGGCGGCACCGATTTCCAGGGTGGTGAAGTGCAGGGCCATGAGGATCACGCCCTTGCCTTCCAGATGCGCCTGCTTGAGGTGCTCCAGCCCTTCGACATGGGCCAGGCGCGCCAGGCGCGGCTTGGACCACCACCAGCTCATGGCCATTTCGAAGAAGGCGATGCCGGTGGACGCGAAGTTTTCCTTGAGCAAATGTTTACGCTCTTTGGCGGACTTTTCCGGGAAGCACAGTTCCAGGTTTCGCGCGGCAATGCGCCGACGTTCACCGGCTACCCGGTACATTCCCGCTCCCAAGGCACGGCCAATCCCCAGCAAAGCCCGGTACGGCAACTGCACAATCAGCCACAGCAAACCGAGTCCCAGCCATAGCAGCCAGAAGCGCGGGTGAAAAAATACTGCTCGAAAACGCGGGCGATCCATTAAAGATTCCGGTAAAGACAACGGCCGCGCATTCTACAACGGTTCGACCCGGCTTGCGGCTAGCGGATGTTCTCGTTATAAGTCTCGACACTTTTCGTGACAAGCCGCTTTGCCGACCATGAGCCAAACCGAACCGCTAGACCAAGATCCCGTGTTCCAGTTGAAAGGCAGCATGCTCGCCATTACCGTGCTGGAACTGGCCCGCAATGACCTTGACGCCCTGGACCGCCAGCTCGCCGCCAAGGTCGCCCTCGCGCCGAACTTCTTCAACAATGCGCCGCTGGTGCTGGCCCTGGACAAACTCCCCGCCGGCCAGGGCGCTGTCGACCTGCCCGGGTTGATGCGCGTGTGCCGCCAGCATGGCCTGCGTACCCTGGCGATTCGTGCCAGCCGTATCGAAGACATTGCCGCCGCAATCGCTATTGAACTGCCAGTACTGCCGCCGTCCGGTGCCCGCGAGCGTCCGCTCGACCCGTTGGTCGGCGAAGAGAAGAAAAAACCGGAGAAACCGCCAGAGCCGACGGTCAAGCCTACAAAGATCATCACCTCTCCCGTACGGGGCGGGCAGCAGATTTACGCCCAGGGTGGCGACCTTGTCGTCATCGCCCCGGTAAGCCCGGGGGCGGAACTTCTTGCCGACGGAAACATCCATGTATACGGCCCCATGCGCGGTCGTGCACTGGCCGGTATAAAGGGTGACACCAAGGCCCGTATTTTTTGCCAGCAATTGACCGCTGAGCTAGTGTCCATCGCAGGCCAGTACAAGGTTTCGGAAGATTTGCGCCGTGATCCGCTGTGGGGGGCCGGGGTGCAAGTCAGCCTGTCGGGCGATGTGTTGAACATCATCCGTCTTTAACGGATACTGCCGCATTTTCCAAGCATCTCTAGACTCTGATAGCACAGCGAAACCGGCAATACTTGTGTAGGAATAATTGAAAGTTGGCGTTTCTCCTACGGAAACCACATCTTTTTCCTACAAAGGCTGTCCGCCTGCAGCGAGTTTCAAGAGATGTTTTTCAGGGACTGAATGTCCTTTTTCCTTAGGGGTGAAACACCTTGGCCAAGATTCTCGTGGTTACATCCGGCAAGGGTGGTGTGGGTAAGACCACCACCAGCGCCGCTATCGGTACCGGCCTCGCTCTGCGCGGCCACAAGACAGTCATCGTCGACTTCGACGTCGGCTTGCGTAACCTCGACCTGATCATGGGCTGCGAACGCCGCGTGGTGTACGACTTCGTCAACGTGGTCAACGGCGAAGCCAACCTGCAACAGGCCCTGATCAAGGACAAGCGCCTTGAGAACCTGTACGTGCTGGCCGCCAGCCAGACCCGCGACAAAGATGCGTTGACCAAGGAAGGCGTAGGCAAAGTCCTCGCTGAACTGAAGGAAACCTTCGAATACGTAGTGTGCGACTCCCCGGCGGGTATCGAAACCGGCGCTCACCTGGCGATGTACTTCGCCGACGAAGCCATCGTCGTGACCAACCCTGAAGTGTCGTCGGTACGTGACTCGGACCGCATGCTCGGCCTGCTGGCCAGCAAGTCCCAGCGCGCCGAGAAAGGTGAAGACCCGATCAAGGAACACCTGCTGCTCACCCGCTACAACCCTGAGCGCGTCAGCAACGGTGAAATGCTCGGCGTTGAAGACGTCAAGGAAATCCTCGCCGTGACCCTGCTGGGTGTGATCCCGGAATCCCAGGCCGTCCTGAAGGCATCCAACCAAGGCGTGCCGGTGATTCTTGACGACCAGAGCGACGCCGGCCAGGCGTACAGCGATGCGGTAGATCGCTTGCTGGGCAAGACCGTGGAACATCGCTTCCTCGATGTTAAGAAGAAGGGATTCTTCGAGCGTATCTTTGGAGGCAACTAAACAATGAAATTTCTCGACTTCTTTCGCGCCAACAAAAAGCCAAGTACCGCGTCGGTAGCGAAAGAGCGTCTACAGATCATCGTGGCGCACGAACGCGGCCAACGCAGCACCCCGGATTACCTGCCAGCCTTGCAGAAGGAACTGGTGGAGGTGATCCGCAAGTACGTCAATATCGGTAACGATGACGTGCATGTCGCCCTGGAAAATGACGGCAGCTGCTCGATTCTGGAACTCAATATCACCCTGCCTGATCGTTGATCGAAAAGGCGGTCGCCACGGCGGCTGGGTTACTGGACTTCTGTAGGAGCGAGCTTGCTCGCGAAGGACGTTAACGATAACGCGCTCATCCTGAATGAGCGTGTTGTTCTTGAGTTTTTCGCGAGCAAGCTCGCGCCTACAGGAACTTCGGCAACCCAGCCGCCGTTGGCGTTTGTTACGAGGCTGTTTTAATGCCGTTGTCCAATGTCCACATCCTTCATCAGGACGCCGCTGTCCTGGTGGTGAACAAGCCTACCCTGCTGCTCTCGGTGCCCGGTCGCGCCGAAGACAACAAGGACTGCCTGATCACCCGCCTGCAGGAAAACGGCTACCCCGAAGCCCGCATCGTCCATCGCCTGGACTGGGAAACGTCGGGGATCATCCTGCTGGCCCGTGACGCCGACAGCCACCGTGAACTGTCGCGTCAGTTCCATGACCGGGAAACCGAAAAGGCCTACACCGCACTCTGCTGGGGCCAACCGGAACTGGACAGCGGCAGCATCGACTTGCCATTGCGCTATGACCCGCCGACCAAGCCACGGCACGTGGTGGACCATGAGTTCGGCAAGAATGCGCTGACCTTCTGGAAAGTCCTGGAGCGTTGCGGCGACTGGTGCCGGGTTGAGCTGACGCCGATCACCGGCCGTTCACATCAACTGCGTGTGCATATGCTCTCCATCGGGCATCCGTTGTTGGGCGATGGCCTGTACGCCCATGAACAGGCCTTGGCTGCCTGGCCGCGCCTGTGCCTGCATGCCAGCATGTTGAGCTTCACCCATCCCCAGAGCGGCGAGCGCCTGCGCTTCGAGTGCCCCGCGCCGTTTTAAGCTGTAAACGCAATTAAAATGTGGGAGCGGGCTTGCTCGCGAATGCGGTGTGTCAGTCGCTGAATGAGCTAACTGGTCCACCGCATTCGCGAGCAAGCCCGCTCCCACATTTGTTCTGTGCACTTATCCCGTCGGACGGTAAACTCGCGCCATTGCTGTCTGGAGCTACTTATGCGCGAAGAGTTGAACCAAGGCCTGATCGACTTCCTCAAGGCCTCCCCTACCCCATTCCATGCCACCGCCGCCCTTGCACAGCGCCTGGAAGCCGCCGGTTTCCAGCGTCTTGACGAGCGCGAGACTTGGACCACCGAGGCCAACGGTCGCTACTACGTGACCCGTAACGATTCCTCGATCATCGCCTTCAAGCTCGGCCGCCACTCGCCCCTGCAAGGCGGTATTCGCCTGGTCGGCGCCCACACCGACAGCCCGTGCCTGCGGGTCAAGCCACAGCCTGAACTGCAACGCCAGGGCTTCTGGCAACTGGGTGTGGAAGTGTACGGCGGCGCGTTGCTGGCGCCGTGGTTCGACCGCGATCTGTCCCTGGCCGGCCGCGTGACCTTCCGCCGCGACGGCAAGGTCGAAAGCCAACTGATCGACTTCAAGCTGCCCATCGCGATTATCCCCAACCTGGCGATTCACCTGAACCGTGAAGCCAACCAGGGTTGGGCGATCAATGCCCAGACCGAGCTGCCACCGATCCTCGCGCAGTTCGCCGGCGACGAGCGTGTGGACTTCCGCGCGGTGCTTACCGAACAACTGGCCCGTGAACACGGCTTGAACGCCGACGTGGTGCTCGACTATGAGCTGAGCTTCTACGACACCCAGAGCGCTGCGGTGATTGGTCTCAATGGCGACTTTATCGCCGGTGCCCGCCTCGACAACCTGCTGTCGTGCTACGCCGGCCTGCAAGCCTTGCTCACCGCCGAAACCGACGAAACCTGCGTGCTGGTGTGCAACGACCACGAAGAAGTTGGCTCATGCTCCGCCTGCGGTGCCGACGGCCCGATGCTGGAGCAGACATTGCGCCGCCTGCTGCCGGAAGGTGATGAGTTCGTACGCACTATCCAGAAGTCGCTGCTGGTGTCTGCCGACAACGCCCACGGCGTGCACCCCAACTACGCCGAGAAACACGACGCCAACCACGGCCCGAAACTCAATGCCGGCCCGGTGATCAAGGTCAACAGCAACCAGCGCTACGCCACCAACAGCGAAACCGCCGGGTTCTTCCGCCATCTGTGCATGGCCGAAGAAGTGCCGGTGCAGAGCTTTGTGGTTCGCAGCGACATGGGTTGCGGCTCGACCATCGGCCCGATCACCGCCAGCCACCTGGGCGTGCGCACCGTGGATATCGGCCTGCCGACGTTTGCCATGCACTCGATTCGCGAGCTGTGCGGCAGCCACGACCTCGCGCACCTGGTGAAGGTGTTGAGTGCGTTTTACGCGAGTCGTGATTTGCCTTGATTGCAGGATGAACACAAATCAAATGTGGGAGCGGGCTTGCTCGCGAATGCAGAGGGTCAGTCAATACATCGGGTGACTGATCCACCGCTTTCGCGAGCAAGCCCGCTCCCACATTTTGATTTTCATTGTTTGATAGACCGGGCTCAGTTCAAGACTTCACTCAACGGAATGAAGTTGACCCGATCACCGATCTCCAGCGTCGTGCCTTCCCGTACCTCGACCAAACCTTCGGCCCACGCCGCACTGCGCAGCACACCCGAGCTCTGGTTGCGGTAGATGATCGCCTTGCCCTGCTCAAGTCGCCCGCGCAAATACTCACGGCGATTCCCCGGCTTGGCCCAGACAAACCCCACCGGCACTTCAATGCGCAACGGCTGCACGTCTTCCACGCCCTGGCGGCGCAACAGGTAAGGCCGCGCCAGCAAGGCAAAGGTCACCAGGGTCGACGCCGGATTACCCGGCAAGCCGATCACCGGTACGCCACGGAAATGCCCGAACGTCAGCGGCTTGCCCGGCTTGATCGCCAGCTTCCACAGCGCCAGCTCGCCCTCTTCCCGCAGCGCAATCCCCAGGAAATCCGCCTCCCCCACCGACACACCGCCAGTGGACAGAATCAGGTCAACCGAGCCCAATGCACCCAGGCGCTCGCGGGTTTTTTCCAGATCATCCGGCAGGATCCCGGCATCTACCACTTCGCAACCCAGGCGCTCCAGCCAGCTGCACAGCACCCGGCGATTACTGTTGTAGATCTGCCCGGGACCCAGCGGCAGGCCCGGCTCGATCAGTTCGTCTCCGGTGGACAGCACGGCCACACGGGCACGGCGCACCACCTCCAGGCGATCACGACCCAATGAAGCCGCCAGGCCCAACTCGATCGGGCCCAGGCGTGTACCTGCTGGCAATACCAACTCGCCCACCGTGGTTTCCTGGCCTTGGGGACGGATGTTTTGATCCACCTGCAAGGCTTCGGTGAAGCTCACCCGCTGATCGGGGTGGACCAGTGCGTTTTCCTGCATCTCAACGCAGTCCGCACCTTCCGGCACCGGGGCACCGGTGAAGATCCGCGCACAGGTGCCGGCTGCCAAAGGCTCCGGTGCCGTGCCTGCGAAAATGCGCTGGCTGACCACCAATGGCTCGCCGGTCCAGTCCGCCAGGCGCAGGGCGTAACCGTCCATGGCGCTGTTGGGCCAGGGCGGCAAGTCCAGGGTAGAGATCAGCGCCTGGGCCAACACCCGCCCATCACACTCGGCCAGCGGCAACGTTTCCTGCTCACGAATCGGCGCTGCCTCAGCCATCGCCAGCAGTTGTTCGAGGGCATCTTCCACCGGCATCAACGCGCCGGTCTTGCCCGGCTTACCCACGGGATTCACAGGGCTCGGCCTGCTTCAAATGCGGAACGAAGTTGCACGGGCGGTGACGGTTATCCAGTTGCTCGGCGAGAATCCCGTCCCAACCGGTGCGCACCGCGTTGGTGGAGCCCGGCAGGCAGCACACCAGGGTGCCATTGGCCAGGCCGGCCAGGGCGCGGGACTGCACGGTGGAGGTGCCGATATCGGCCACAGAGATTTGCCGGAACAGTTCGCCGAAACCATCCACCTGTTTATCCAGCAGGCAGCTCACCGCTTCCGGGGTGCTGTCGCGGCCGGTGAAGCCGGTGCCGCCGGTGATCAACACCACTTGCACCACGTCTTCGGCAATCCAGTGCGCCACTTGCGCACGGATTTTGTACAGATCATCTTTAAGCAACACGCGCTCGGCCAGCAGGTGGCCGGCGGCGGTCAGGCGGTCGACGAAGACCTGGCCCGAGGTGTCGGTTTCCAGGGTGCGGGTGTCACTGACCGTCAATACAGCGATATTCAGGGGTACAAAGGGCGCATCAGCCTTGGCTTTCATGGCTCGGTCCGGTTGTCGAAGGAACAGCCCGATGTTATATCACAGCCCCCCATTTCACTGCCCGCAGGAGCTGCCATGCCAAGCCATTCTTCCCCTCTGTCCTGCTCCGTCCTGTTGCTGGCCGGCGGCCGTGGCCAGCGCATGGGCGGCCTCGACAAGGGCCTGCTGGACTGGCACGGACAGCCGCTGATTGCGCACCTGCATCGCCTGGTGCGGCCTTTGACCGACGACCTGATCATCTCCTGCAACCGCAACCAGCCGCAGTACGCGGCCTACGCCGATCAATTGGTCGGCGATGACAGCCCGGACTTCCCGGGACCACTGGCCGGCATTCGCGCAGGGCTGGCGGTGGCGCAGCATGGGCATTTGCTGGTATTGCCGTGCGACGTGCCGCAGATCGACGCGCGATTGCTCGCCGACCTGCGCAGCACGGCGCAGCAGAATCCATTGCTGCCGGTGATGGTGCGCCACGGCGATTTCTGGGAGCCTCTGCTCTGCGTCATACCGACGCTGCTGCGCGAGCGGTTCGATGACGCCTGGGCAGCCGGCGAGCGCAGCCCGCGCCGAATCATGCAGGCACTGGGGGCCAAAGCCCTGGATTGCCCCGCCGACGACCCACGCCTGGCCAACCTCAATACACCTGAGTTGTTGCACCGCCCGCCCAGCGTGTCAGAATGAACGTCGAACAAGGAACTTTGCCGACGTTGCACACGTCACAAGGTCAGTACTCAACAAAGCATTCTCTCGGAGACAAACTCATGACCCAACGGACCATCGCCGCTCTCATGCTTGCACTGGGCCTCGCTACCCTTGCCGGTTGCGCCTCGCCTACAGTGATCACCCTGAATGACGGTCGCGAAATCCAGGCCGTCGACACTCCTAAATTCGATAAGTCCACCGGCTTCTACGAATTCGAACAGCTGGATGGCAAGCGCACCCAGATCAACAAGGATCAGGTTCGCACCGTTAAAGACCTGTAAGTCTTAACGCCAGATACGAAAAGCCCGCGTAATGCGGGCTTTTTCGTTCCTGGGGTTTACCAGTCCAGGCTGATCTCGCTGCGAAAGTTTCGCTCCAGACCGGTGACCGGGTCGATGAAGCGCACGCCTTGGGCCAGCAGCTTGAGTGGGTTGGCGTAATCGTCCTCGGCATCCTTGATGACGTCGGGGTAGAACGGATCGTTGCAGATACTCGCGCCCAACGCCGTCATGTGCACCCGTAACTGATGTTTCTTGCCGGTCACCGGAAACAGGCCATAGCGCCACAGGTCGCCATTTTTTTCCCGCACCTCGACCGCCGTCTCGGTATTGCTCGCGCCCTCGCCTTCCTGCATGCGAAAGAACGGCTCGCCGTCCACCAACCGGCTTTTATGCACCAGCGGAAAAGTCCGCCCAGGCAATGCCGGAGCAATGGCTTCGTAGAACTTGTCGATCTTGCGCGTGGGAAACAGCTGTTGATACGCCGAGCGCGTCTGCGGGTTAGCCGAAAACAGCACCAGCCCCGCGGTATGCCGATCGATGCGATGCAGCGGCACCAGAGACGGGTTGTCCAGGCGACGGATCAAACGCCGCAACAGGGTCTGCTCGACGTACTCGCCGGCAGGCGTGACCGGCAGGAAGTGCGGCTTGTCGGCCACCACCAGGTGTTCATCGGCGTAGAGGATCGTCTCCTGCACCGGGATCACTTTCTCGTTCGGCACTTCGCGGAAGTAGTAGATGCACAGGCCTTCGCGGTAGGCCAGGTCCTGAGTGATAGGTGCACCGTTGATGTCCAGCACCCGCCCCCGGGCGATGCGGTCCAGCCATTGTTCGCGGCTGATGGCCGGGAAGTGCTCGCACAGGCAATCCAGCACGGTCGCCCAGGCGCCCGGCGGCAGGTACAAGGTGCTGGCTTGATGCTGGGCAGCGGAAAAAACGGACATGGGCAGGCTCAAAACGTGACATACAGGCGGGCATTATCCCGCATGCGGCCGGATCAGGCCCAGCACAGATTCAGGCCTTGGCCAATTCCCCACGCAGCACTGGCGACGCACTGGCTGCTTCGGTGAATTCCTTGAGCCAGCGCAGCACATCCACCGCTTCCCAGCGGCCCGGATCGTAAAGCGCATACAGCAAGCCCTGATAGCCCACCACATCCAACTGCTTGTGATAACCGGCACGCTGAAACAGCGCCTCGATCTCGGCAAAGCAGGTATTGAAATGCACTTTGTTAAACGGCGTCTTGCCTTCCGTGACCAGGCCATCGAGGCGCAGCTCGTTCACCGCATCGCGCACCACGTCGGCGGACATGCGATTGACGCTGCTTTTCAGTTGTTCAACATTCACCACGGGCGTTCCCTCTCATTCAATCGCTGTACAAACATACAGTAACTGAATAATCGGGAACTCGCCATCGCCGAGTACTAGAGGAGAAAGCTCACCACCTGCGCTTCATCGAACGGCCAGTCCAGCTCAGCGCCCGTGTCCACCCGGCGCAGCACCGGAATCCGCAGGCCGTAGGCTTCGAACAAGGCCTCGGAATCGGCGATATCCACCAACTCCACCAGCAGGCCGTGTTCGACCAACGGCATGATTTCCGCTTCGGCAAACTCGCAAAGATGGCAGCCCAAGGTGCCGAACAACTGACATTCAGGAAGCATGGCAAAGGGTCCGAGAAGAATCAGGTGCCCATTCTAACAGCGTCGGGACACGGCAAAAGCCTGACCCAGATCAGCATGGCGTATAACTGATTCGGCGAGTCTCGCGACTTTTTTCCCGTAATACCTGCAATGGAGCTGCGCGTGTTTGCCAACCTGCTGATTATCCTGGCCTCCTCCCTGGTGGTGATTGCGCTGTTTCGTCGCCTGCAACTGCCGCCGGTGCTGGGCTATCTGTGTGTTGGCCTGGCCGTAGGCCCCACTGCCCTCGACTGGGTCAATGACAGCGAAGAGCTGCCGGACCTCGCCGAACTGGGGGTGGTGTTCCTGCTGTTTTCCCTGGGCCTGGAGTTTTCCCTGAGCAAAATGCTCAGCCTGCGCCGTGTGGTGTTTGGCCTGGGCAGCTTGCAAGTGTTGTGTTGCGGGTTGCTGCTGGCAGGTTTGCTGGCACTGTTCGGCCTGTCGCCGACGACCGCGCTGTTGCTCGGTGCTGGACTGGCGTTGTCGTCCACCGCCATCGTCAGCAAGGAGCTGACCAGCCTTGGCGAAATCTTCAGCAGCCATGGCCAGAATGCGATTGGGGTGTTGCTGTTCCAGGACGTAGTGGCCGTGTTGCTGCTGACCCTCGT
This sequence comes from Pseudomonas sp. PAMC 26793, assembly GCF_000313235.1. NCBI lineage: Bacteria > Pseudomonadati > Pseudomonadota > Gammaproteobacteria > Pseudomonadales > Pseudomonadaceae > Pseudomonas > Pseudomonas sp. PAMC 26793. The sequence continues at coordinate 213,010 of NZ_AMXG01000054.1, read as the reverse complement.
GCCAGTGTTCGCCGGTAACAGCGAGCGAGCCTGGTATTGGGCATTGCCACTGACCTTGGGCAAAACCGTGGTGCTGTTCCTCGGCCTGCTGCTGGCCAGCCGCTGGTTGCTGCCACGCCTGTTCCGTGAAGTGGCGGCGTCTCATTCGGCCGAGCTGTTCGTGCTGCTGGCGTTGGTGATTGTGCTGCTCACCGCCTGGCTCACACACCTGCTGGGCCTGTCCCCGGCACTCGGCGCTTTTCTCGCTGGCATGTTGCTGGGGGAAAGCCATTATCGCCATCAGATCGAAGCCGATATCCGGCCGTTTCGCGACATCCTGCTGGGGCTGTTTTTCGTCAGCATCGGCATGCTGATCGACCTGCAATTGTTCATCAGCCACAGCCTGTTGATTCTCGGCCTGACCCTCACCCTGATGCTGATCAAAGGCTGTGTGGTCGCGGTGCTGGTGCAGTTGCGTGGCAGCGACGGTGAAACCGCCTGGCGCAGCGGCCTGGCGCTGGCCCAGGGCGGTGAGTTCTGTTTCGCCTTGATGGCGCAAATGCAGCAAAGCCGCCTGATGCCCGCCGACATCGGCAGCCTGCTGCTGGCGGCCACCTTCTGCTCGATGCTATTGACTCCGCTGTTGCTCAGGGCGGCACCCGCCATTGTCCTGCGCCTGCACCGCAAGCCCAACCAGCAAGTGCAGCTTGAAGAGATAACCGCCCTCAATGCCGAGCTGCGAGGCCATGCGGTGATCTGCGGTTACGGTCGGGTCGGCCAGTCCATCGGGCGCTTCCTGCACCGTGAACAACAAGCCTTCATCGCCCTGGATGACGATCCGGAGCGGGTCCAGGAAGCCTCCACCGAAGACAGCGCCGTGCATTACGGCGACTGCCGCCGTGGCGCCCTGCTCAGCGCCGTCGGCCTGGAGCGTGCGCGCCTGGTGGTGATTGCGGTGGACAACAGTGACGTCGCCCTCACCGTGCTCAACGAAGCGCGGCGAATCAACCCGCATGTGCCAATCCTGGTGCGCACCCGCGACGACAGTCAACTGGCCGAACTGAAAGCCGCCGGCGCCACGGAGGTGGTGCCCGAGTTGCTGGAGTCGAGCCTGATGCTCGCCTCCCATGCGCTGATCCTGCTGGGGTTGTCGGACCAGCAGGTTAAAGGGCGCGTGGATGAGGTACGCCGCAGCCGGTATCGGCTACTGCATGGCTGCAACCCTAACGACGCTGACTCGCCCCTCAATCCTGACTGACCGCGCCAATCTTGTGGATCGACAAGTCCGCGCCGTAATACTCCTCTTCCTGGCTCAAGCGCAGGCCGTAAACGCGCTTGATCACCCCATACACCAGGAAGCCGCCGGCCAGGGCTACCACTACCCCCAGCGCGGTGCCGATCAACTGGCTGATCAGGCTCACGCCACCCAGGCCGCCCAGGGCGGTCTGGCCGAAGATCCCGCAGGCGATCCCGCCCCACACGCCACACAGCCCGTGCAGCGGCCACACACCCAGCACATCGTCGATCTTCCAGCGGTCCTGGGCCGCGATGAAGAACCAGACGAACAAGCCGCCCGCCACTACGCCAGTCACCAGGCCGCCCACGGGGTGCATCAGGTCGGAGCCGGCACAGATCGCGACCAGCCCGGCCAACGGACCATTGTGCAAGAAGCCTGGGTCGTTCCGCCCGATCACCAGTGCCGCCACGGTGCCGCCGACCATCGCCATCAACGAGTTGACCGCCACCAGCCCGCTGACCCCGGACAGGGTTTGCGCACTCATGACGTTGAAGCCGAACCAGCCGACGATCAAGATCCACGAGCCCAACGCCAGGAATGGAATGCTCGACGGCGCGAACGCCACCAGGCGCCCTTCCCGATAACGCCCTTGGCGCGGGCCCAGCAGCAACACCGCCGCCAGCGCCAGCCAACCGCCCATGGCGTGCACCACGACGCTGCCGGCAAAGTCATGGAAGCTCGCGCCGAAGCTGGCCAGCAACCAGGCTTGCAGCCCGTAATTGCCGTTCCACACCATGCCTTCGAAAAACGGGTAGATGAAGGCTACGATCAACGCGGTGGCGCACAGTTGCGGCGCAAAACGTGCACGCTCGGCAATCCCCCCGGAAATGATCGCCGGGATCGCTGCGGCGAAAGTAAGCAGGAAGAAGAATTTCACCAGCCCGTAACCGTGGTCGGCGCTGATCACCGCCGCCGGTTGCATGAAGGTCACCCCGTAGGAGATCCAATAGCCTATAAAGAAATAGGCCAGTGTGGAGATGGCGAAGTCACTGAGGATTTTCGACAGGGCATTGACCTGATTCTTCTGGCGCACGGTGCCGACTTCCAGAAACGCAAAGCCGGCGTGCATGGCCAGGACCATGACCGCACCAATCAGAATAAACAGCGTGTTGGAACTGTGGACGAGGGTATCCACCGCGCTTTGCAAATTTTCCATGGAGGATGGCAGGCCTGCACATGCAGGAAAAAGCACCAAAGCAGTTCATGACCTTCATGATGCGCACTAAATTGGTACCGGCGGTCCGACCCTCTGTTGAGGCCGTGAACCGCTTTAGCGCAACGATCATTGAGAAAGGCAGAATCCGACAGGGTTTTTCCGCGAGTTTTAGTTATTTAGGGTAAGGTTTTTCGGGGTTTTCGCCCCAACCGCCCGGATTCAGCGCAAGGCCCCAGGCCTGCGCACCAAGGCAAAGCAAAAGCTGTACCAGACAATTGCAGTGAACCTTCACCGATGCCGGTGACTCGAAACCAAAAGTAAACAGACCCGCTACTCACGGAGATAACCATGGCCAGAAAAACGGCAAAGACTGCTCAAGAAATACTGATGGCGGATTTTCAAACCCTGGTCAGCGATACCGAGAAGCTGCTGGACGACACGGCGATCCTCGCCGGTGACCAGGCAGACGAGCTCCGCAGCAAGATTCACGACAGCCTGCTCAAGGCCCGTGAAACCCTGCAACTGACCGAAGACTCCCTGCGCGAGCGCGGCCAGGCGGCCGTCACGGCCACTGAAGACTATGTCCAGGCCAACCCTTGGCAGTCCGTTGGTATTGCGGCGGGCGTGGGCTTTTTGATCGGCCTGCTGGCTACAAGGCGCTAACTATGTCTATCGGCGAATCCGGCTCGTCCACGGGCCCAAGTTCTACCTCACGGCGCCTGGGCGCGGCTGTCCTGGGTTTGCTGCACAGCCACGTCGAGCTGTTTGGCATCGAGTTGCAGGAGCAGAAGGCCCGCACCGTCAGCCTGTTGCTGTTCGCCGGCCTGGCGCTGGTGTTTGCCTTGCTGCTGTTGGTGGGTTTGTCGGCGCTGGTGATGATTCTAGTGTGGGATACCTACCGCCTGACCGGGATCATCAGCCTGTGTGTGTTCTACATACTGGCCGCAGCGTTCTGCGGGTTGCGCCTGAAGGCGGCGGTGTTCGATGAGTCCACGCCGTTCCACGCCACCCTCGAAGAGCTGGCCAACGACCGGGAGCGCCTGCTGCCATGAGCATGACTGAATTGCCGCAAAACACTTCCCGGCGGGAGATGCGCAAGGCGTTGATCCGCCTGCGCATGGAAATGCACCGCCAGGAAATTCGTCACGAGTCCCAGCAACTGATGCTGCCGTTGCAAAAGGTCCGCAACATGGGCCAGAGCTGGCAGGACGGTTTTGGCATCAAGCACGCGCCGCTGTGGGGCGTAGGCGTGGTGACGCTGCTGGGCTTTCTTACCGGCAAAGGCGCCAAGAGCGGCGGGATCAGCACCATGACTCGTCTGGTACGGCTTGGCGCCGGTCTGATCCCGTTGATCAAACTGGCCATGCAAGGTGCTTCGCGCAAACGTTGAGCCGCGCTGGCTGCATTCTTGCAGACAGATCAGGCCCGGCCCTCACCGTTGAGGGTCGGGCCTTTTTATTCCGGTCTTTTAAGGAGGCCCTGTGATCGACGGGCAACCGCTCGCCTGCTTCCAGCCATTCATCGACACCGCCACCGGCCGCATCGCCGGCGTAGAAGCCTTGGGCCGACTACGCCAGGCGAATGGCCAACTGCGCTCGGTGGGTCCGCTGTTTGCCGATCCGCGCACGCCCTCCGTGGCCTTGCGCCGCCTGGACCGGCAGATCCGCGACAATGCCCTGAGCCGTCTGCATGAGGCCCCGCAAGAGTGGTTCCTCAGCCTGAACATCTCGCCACGCTGGATCAGCCGGCTGCGCCCGGGGCAGGCCTTGCCGAGCCTGAAGCAGTTGCAGGTGCATAACGTCGACCCGCGCCGCATCGTGTTCGAGATCACTGAGCTGGGTGGCGATATCCTGCGCCTGGCCGAAGTCGTAGAACGCTACCGCGAGGCCGGAGCGCGGATTGCCATTGATGACTTCGGCGCCGGGTATTCGCAGTTGGACCGCGTGTTGGCCTTGCAGCCCGACATCCTCAAGCTGGACATGCGCCTGTTCCAGGCAGCTGCCCGGGGAGGGCCCAGCGGGGACGTGGTGCGGGCACTGGCACAAATGGCGGAAAAAACCGGCTGCTGGATCATTGCCGAAGGCGTCGAGACCGAGGCCCAGCTGAATTTCGCCCTGGAATGCGGTTCGCGCTATGTCCAGGGCTACCTGTTCGCCCAGGCCCAGCTGGACTGGTTCCCCACCGATGCATTCGTGCCGCGCTTCGCCCAACTGCGCACCGCGTATGTCCAACAGAAGCTGGCGGAGCGTGGCCGGATCATGCAACTGCGCCAGCAACTGGCGGAACTGATGCAGATCCTGCAAACCTGGGCCCACACCCATGCACCGCTGAGCCAACTGCCGCAATTGCCGGCATTTCCCTGGCTGCTGCGTTTTTACCAGTGCGACCGGCATGGCACGCAACTGACACCCAACTTCGAATGGCACCAGGGCGCGTGGCAAGCCGACGGCCGCTACCTGGGGCACAACTGGTCTTGGCGCCCGTATTTTTATCACCTGCTGGCCGAAGGTTGGGAGGAGCGACGACTGACCCTGTCCTCGACCTATCGCGATGCCACGACCAACCAATACTGCCTGACTGCAGGACAATTCTTTGATAACGGTCGGCGCCTGCTGTTAATCGATATCGACGCCGTCGGCTTGTAGTTTTTCGCTTGCGAAGGCCCGGCTGAACCGGGAAGCTGGGAGGCGTCATTCACCGCACGGAGAGTACCCGCCTTGGATTGGCCCACCCTGCTTACCCGCGAACGCCTTGGAAAACCGCTGCACAGTCCCGAAGAGCTGGGCCGCAGCCCGTTTCACAAAGACCATGACCGCATCATCTTCTCCGGCGCATTTCGCCGCCTGGGCCGCAAGACCCAAGTGCATCCGGTGACCAGCAACGATCACATCCATACGCGGCTGACCCACTCCCTGGAAGTCAGCTGCGTGGGACGGTCCCTGGGCATGCGCGTGGGCGAGACCCTCCGCAGCGCCCTGCCCGACTGGTGTGACCCGAGCGACCTGGGCATGGTGGTGCAGTCGGCCTGCCTGGCCCACGACATCGGCAATCCGCCCTTTGGTCATTCTGGTGAAGACGCGATCCGGCACTGGTTCCAGCAGGCGTCGGGGCGTGGCTGGCTGGATGACATGACCAGCGCCGAACGCAATGACTTCCTGAATTTCGAAGGCAATGCCCAGGGCTTCCGGGTACTGACGCAGTTGGAATACCACCAGTTCGACGGCGGCACCCGGCTGACCTACGCCACCTTGGGCACCTACCTGAAATACCCCTGGACCGCGCGCCACGCCGACTCGCTGGGCTACAAGAAACACAAGTTCGGCTGCTACCAGAGCGAGCTGCCGATTCTTGAGCAGATCGCCCAGAAGCTCGGCTTGCCGCAACTGGAAGAACAGCGCTGGGCCCGGCATCCGTTGGTGTACCTGATGGAGGCGGCCGACGATATCTGCTACGCGTTGATCGACCTCGAAGACGGACTGGAAATGGAGCTGCTGGAATACGCCGAGGTCGAGTCATTGCTGCTGGACCTGGTGGGCGACGATTTACCGCAAACCTATCGCCAACTCGGCCCGCAGGATTCCCGGCGACGCAAGCTGGCGATTTTGCGGGGCAAGGCCATCGAGCACCTGACCAACGCCGCTGCCAGAGCGTTCGTCGAGCAACAGGAAGCGCTGCTGGCCGGCACCCTGCCGGGGGACCTGGTGGAGCATATGCACGGCCCCGCCAAGCGTTGCGTACTGGATGCCAAGGACATGGCGCGCAAGAAGATCTTCCAGGACAAGCGCAAGACCCTGCATGAAATCGGCGCCTACACCACCCTGGAAATCCTCTTGAATGCCTTCTGCGGGGCGGCACTGGAACAACATGGCGGTCGCACCCCGTCGTTCAAGAACCGGCGCATCCTCGACCTGCTGGGCAATAGCGCCCCGGACCCGTCGTGGTCATTGCACGCCTCCTTCCTGCGCATGATCGACTTCATCGCCGGCATGACCGACAGCTACGCCAGTGAGATGGCCCGAGAAATGACCGGGCGCTCCAGCCCGCAATGAAGCAGCGCCCTGGCTTACGGCCAGGGCCACTTTTCAAAGAATCGCCCTACGCACGGAACAGAGCGGCCTGATCGAAGTTTTTCTGCGCCGCGATGAATAATCGCGCGCCCAGACCGCAGTCTTTCGACACATTTCTGCGCCCCATCGCTGGCGGGCCCATTACCTTCTAACTACACGCCCTGGCGGAGCGTCTTCAGGGCACTTGGCCATTTCATGGAAAAACCCATGCTCGAACAACTTCGTATCCTGTTGGTGGAGGATCACCCCTTTCAATTGCTGGCCACCCAGTGCCTGTTGCGAAACTACGGCTACCACGACCTGACCCTGGCTGAGAACGCCGAGCAGGCCATGCGCCTGATGACAGAAACCGACAGGCCATTCGATATTCTGCTGTGTGATCAATGTTTGCCGGACCTGCCCGGGCTGGAGCTGATTGAAATCGCCAACCGCAGAGGCTTTATAAAATCCGCGATATTGCTCAGCGGCCTGCCCCTGAACGAACTGCAAAACCTCGAGGCCCAGGCACAGGAGCGCAACTTTCCGTTACTTGGCTCCTTGTCGAAGCCGCTGAACCACCTTGAGCTAAGCGAACTCATACGCCAATCGCGCCCCTCCCCGCTCAACAGGAAAGTAGGAAGTTAAACGCCCGCTCACTTCGAACATTCTTCGTTATAACGCTGCTCTCTCACGGGCACTTATTTTCAAACTCCGCTCACGCAAAATTCTTACACCCGAACAACAAATACCCGACAGAGCGTAATCCCTTGCTTTTTTTGATGTAGGAATATTCTTGTTTTACGTTTGTTCCACATCACGCTCATCCTCCTGCATTGCCATGTGAGCTAATGTGCCGACTTTATTTGCGCTTGTATGGAATACGACCATGAACTCAGTTTTTATTATCGACGACCACCCCGTTATACGACTTGCCATTCGAATGTTGTTGGAACATGAAGGTTATAAAGTAGTTGGAGAAGCCGACAACGGTTGTGACGCAATACAAATGGTCAAGGAGTGCCAGCCGGACCTGATCATCCTTGATATCGGGATTCCTAAACTCGACGGCCTGGAAGTATTGTGCCGATTCAACTCAATGAGCACGCCCACCAAGACGTTGATCCTCACCGCCCAGACCCCGAAGCTGTTCGCCACACGGTGCATGCGCTCCGGCGCCGACGGATATGTCTGCAAGGAAGGTGACTTAAGTGAGCTACTGAGCGCCATCAGGGCAGTCTTGTCAGGTTACAACTACTTTCCGAGCCAGGCCCTTAATGGCAGCACTAATGAAACAGATTGCAATGAAGAGCTTGAACTTTTTAAAGTCGTCAATGATCGCGAACTCATGGTATTGCAACTTTTCGCACAAGGCCGGACAAACAAGGAAATAGCCAAGGGCATGTTCCTCAGCAACAAGACTGTCAGCACCTACAAAAAAAGGCTCATGCAAAAACTAAAAGCCAAATCCTTGGTAGAACTTATCGAGATGGCAAAACGTAACGCGCTAGTGTGAGAAATCGGATGCCCAGGCGTTTAAAGGACTATCTAATCATATTGAGTATCGGGGTGTGCCTCAGCACTGCCGTGCCTGCCGAACAAACGGCTCCCGAGCAATACGCGCTGCTGGGACGCGCCGGTGCCGTTCAACTGGACACTTCACTGAACAAGACACAACGCCAGTGGCTGCAGAACAAACGGGAACTGATACTGGGCACGTCTGCGCCAGACTACCCGCCCTTCGACATCACCTCCAGCGGACAGGATTATGAAGGGCTGACCGCCGATTACGCCGGCCTGGTGGCCAGGACGCTGGCAATACCGCTGAAGGTATTGCGCTACTCCACCCGGGAGGCCGCGATCCAGGCGCTGGAAAACGGTGATATCGACTTTCTGGGGTCCGCCAACGGCTTTGAAGCGGCGAATCCCGACATCGTCCTGTCATTGCCCTACGCGGTGGATCAGCCGGTACTGGTCACCCGTGAAGGTGAAAACCGTAACCTTGGCGACGGCTTGGCGGGCTTGCGCCTGAGCCTTGTCTACCACTATCTGCCCATGGATGAAGTGCAGGCGCTGTATCCAAAGGCGACCATCCACGCCTACTCGTCCTATCAAAATGCCTTGAATGCGGTGGCATTCGACCAGGCTGATGTATTCCTGGGCGATACCATTTCCACTCATTACATGATCAACAAGGGCTACCTGAAAAATATCCGCATGGCCAACTTCGGCAAGCACGAAGCCCACGGATTCAGTTTCGCCTTGCGCAAGGATCAACCCATTCTCCTGAGCATCATCGATTCAGTGCTCGATGGCATATCAACCTATGAACGCGAGAGCATCGCCAAGCGCTGGAGTGCGGGCAGCGACATTCTCCTGACCGACCGCAAGCTGCAACTGACCCTGCGTGAAGAGCGCTGGCTCAAGGACCACCCGGTGGTGAAGGTGGTGGTCAATGAAACCCTTGCGCCCCTGACATTCTTTGACATCGACGGCAACTTCCGGGGTGTCACAGCCGATCTGCTGGAGCTGATCCGCCTACGAACCGGCCTGCGCTTCAAGATTCAACACGAGCGTAACGTCGCCAACATGATCGAACTGGTGCAAACCGGCGCAGCTGACATCATCGGCGCAATTACCCCCAGCACCGGCCGCGAGTCCCGGTTGAATTTCAGCCGCCCCTACCTGGAAAACTCCTATGTATTGCTGACCCGCAAAGAAGCCGGCACCCCCACAAGCCTTGAACAAATGGCCGGCAAGCGCCTGGCGATCACCCAGGGCAATCAGCTGGAAAAATTCCTGCAGCAGGCGTTTGCGCAGATAAACCTGGTGGAAACCGGGGATACCTTCAAAGCATCGGAATTGTTGGCACAAGGGCAAGTGGACGGCGCGGTGAACCCCTTGGTGATCGCCAACTATTTGCTTTCTTCTCCGGCATTCAAGGACAAATTACAGATCAGCTCCAGCATCGGCACGTTGCCCGCATCCTTTGCCCTGGCGACGTCCCGTGACGCCACGGAGCTGAGTTCGATTCTGGACAAGGCGCTGCTGAGTATCGCCCCGGATGAGATGGCGGCGATCAACAGCCGCTGGCGCGGCTACAACGCGGCGTCCGATGGCTACTGGCGTAATTACCACCGCCTGATCGCCCAGATCATCATCGGCACCGGACTGCTGCTGCTGATTTCCCTGGCCTGGAACGGCTACCTGCAGCGCCAGATCAAGCATCGAAAACTGGCCGAGCGCGCCCTGAACGACCAGTTTGAGTTCATGCGGGCGCTGGTCAATGAAACGCCTCACCCGATCTACGTTCGCGACCACAACGGCTTTCTGCAAACCTGCAATGACAGCTACCTGCAGACGTTCGACGTCAAGCGTGAAGAGGTCATCGGCAAGAGCATCACCCAGATGAGCATGGCGCTAGAGACGGAGTCGGCCCAATACCATGCCGACTATCAGCGGGTAGTGGCCGAGGGTAAACCGCTGATCCTTGATCGCACCCTGCATGTCCATGGGAAAAAACTCACGATCTACCACTGGATTCTCCCGTACCGCGACTCCATGGGCGAGGTCCAGGGCATCATTGGCGGCTGGATCGATATCAGCGAACGGCGCCAGTTGTTCGATGAACTTCGCGCCGCCAAGGAGCGTGCCGACGAAGCCAACCGCGCGAAAAGCACGTTCCTGGCCACCATGAGCCACGAAATCCGCACACCGAGGAACGCCGTCATCGGCATGCTCGAGTTGACACTCAAGCGTGCCGACCAGGGGCACCTCGATCGCCCCGCCATCGAGGTCGCCTACAACTCGGCCAAGGACCTGCTGGAGCTCATCGGCGACATTCTGGACATCGCACGCATCGAATCCGGCCGCCTGAGCCTGGCGCCGGAGCGGGTCAACCTGCGCGAGGTGATCGAGTCGGTGGTCCGTGTGTTCGACGGCCTGGCGCGTCAGAAAACCCTGAGCCTGGTGCTGGAATTCGCCCCCGATGCCGGCGACACCGACGTACTGATCGATCCGTTGCGGTTCAAGCAGGTGCTGTCGAACCTGGTGAGCAATGCGATCAAATTCACTGAACGCGGGCAGGTGAAGATCAAGGTGCAACTGAAGGCGACCGGGCAACCTCAACAGATCGAGATGAAACTGGTGGTGGAGGACACAGGCATCGGGATCAATCGCGAAGACCAGTTACGCCTGTTCGAACCTTTTGCCCAAGCCGACAACTCCGGGCACCTGGCCAGGAGCGGCGCCGGCCTGGGCCTGGTGATCTGTCGCAGCCTGTGCGCCATGATGGGCGGGCAATTGAGCCTCAGCAGCGTGCCCATGGTGGGCACCCAGGTGCACGTCAGCCTGAAGATGACCAGCCTGCAGCCGGTCAAGGCGGTAGACAAGCTGGAGCCTGCCGCGACCACGCCGGCACCGGTACTCAATGTGCTGGTGGTGGATGACCATCCTGCCAACCGCTTGCTCATGTGCCAGCAACTGGGCTTCCTGAGGCATCAGTTCACCGCGGCCCATCATGGCGCTGCGGGGTTCCAGGCCTGGCGCGAGGAACACTTCGACCTGGTCATTGCCGATTGCAATATGCCGATCATGAACGGCTACGAGTTGAGTCATTCCATCCGCGAGTATGAGCAGCGTGAGCAAAAAACGCCCTGTGTGATACTCGGTTTTACCGCCAACGCCCAACCCGAGGAGAAACAACGTTGCTTCAACGCGGGCATGAATGACTGCCTGTTCAAACCCATCAGCCTCACCGCGCTGGAACAGCAACTGGCACAAGTCTGCCCGCTGCCGATGCGCAGCGTGTTCACCCTTCAAAGCCTGGACGCGATGACAGGCGGCGACCCTCAGTTGAGCCAGCGTCTGCTTGAAGAGTTACTCAGCAGCAGCCGCCATGATCGAGCCGAGCTGATGGCCCTGCTGGCGCAACAAGCTGCCCCCCAGGACCTGATCGAGCAGGCTCACAAGATCAAGGGTGCCGCACGGATCATCCAGGCGGACATCCTGGCCGGACAATGCGAGGCGCTGGAGCAGGCCTGTGGCCAAGGCGAGAATCAGCACGTTATCGAGGTGGGTATCAAGGCGATGGAGAAATCCATGCTTGAGCTGGAAAGAATGCTGCAGATGCAACTGGACGTGCTCGAACGCCGGTAATCGGTAGGAGCGAGCTTGCTCGCTCCTACAAAAAGACTCAGTCCATCAGCAATCGGTCAACCGCAGGAAAATCGCCGCCAACTCCTCGATGCCGGCCTGATCCTGCGGGGTAAACCGCGACAGCGACGGGCTGTCCAGGTCCAGCACACCAATCAAGCGCCCGTCCTTGACCAGCGGAACCACCAGCTCGCTGTTCGACGCGCTGTCGCAGGCGATATGCCCCGGGAATGCATGCACGTCTTCCACCCGCTGGGTTTGCCGCGAGGCCGCTGCCGCGCCGCACACACCGCGACCAAATGGAATGCGCACACAGGCGATCTGCCCCTGGAAAGGCCCGAGTACCAACTCTTCATTGCGGTTGAGGTAGAAGCCCGCCCAGTTCAAATCATCCAGCTGGTTGAACAGAAACGCCGAAAACTGCGCCGCATTGGCGATGAAATCCCGCTCATCCGCCAACAGCGATTCCAGCTGTGCATGCAGCATGGCGTAGCCATCAAGGCCGGCTCCGGACGGTTGCAAATCGATCATGGTTGACGCTCCAACAACTTGAGGCCCACCCAATAGCGGGCGAACTGATAGGCACAACGGCCGTTGCGATTGCCACGCCCGGTCGCCCAGCGCACCGCGAGGATGTCCAGCTCTTCATCGCGCTGCCACTGCAAACCGGCCTTGCTCGCCAACTCACCGATCCAGTGCTCGACCACATCCAGGAAGTGCTCCTGATTGAACGGGTAGAACGACAGCCACAAACCAAACCGGTCAGACAGGGCAATCTTGTCCTCCACCGCTTCGTTGGGATGCAGTTCGCCGTCTATCGTTTTCCAGTTTTCGTTGTCGCTCTGGTTCTCGGGCACCAGGTGACGGCGGTTGGAGGTGGCATACAACAGGACGTTTTCCGGCGCCTGCTCCAGGGAACCGTCGAGTACACTCTTGAGCACACGGTAATCGCTCTCGCCGGCTTCGAAGGACAGGTCATCGCAGAACAACACAAAGCGCTGTGGCAATTTGATCAGTTGCTCGACCACGCGCGGCAGGTCCGCCAGGTGATCGCGCTCGATCTCGATCAGGCGCAAACCGGCCTTGGCATGCTGGGCCAGCAAGGCGCGCACCATGGACGATTTACCGGTGCCGCGCGAACCCCAGAGCAACGCATGGTTGGCCGGCAGGCCGTCGAGAAACTGCTGGGTGTTGCGGGCCAATTGTTCGCGCTGTTTATCCACGCCGATCAAGTCGGACAGGCGCATGTCCAGGCTGACTTCCAGCGGCAATAAAAAGCCGCTGCGCCCTTCGCGCTGCCAGCGGGCAGCCAGGCAATGGTTCCAGTCAACGGCCTCACGTGGCGCGGGTAACAAGGGCTCCAGGCGAGCCAGTACCGCGTCGGCACGCTCAAGAAAGGCATTCAATCGAGAATCCACGACTATTCCTCTGGCAAGTTCTTGTAAAAGATGGCGTATTGGCAACCCTGGGGCAGACCGTGCAGGGCTGCACCGAATAAAATCGATTCATGCCGGGCAAGTTTGAGCCTGTGGATGTTCAGCTATGCTTGCCGGGCGAAAGGAAACGTAAAGTGGTACAGCACCCGATGGATATCAAGTTCGCCCACCGCTTGTCTTATAAACAAGCCAGACTGACAGTGCTGGTCGGATTCGTCTTGGGAACCTTGCTCAGCCTGATACAGATTGGGATTGATTATGCCAGCGAAGACGCTTCCATCAACCGGGAAATACGTGCGCTGATTGAAATCAGCCATAACCCGGCTTCACGCATCGCCTATAACATCGACGCCGAACTGGCCCAGGAACTGACCCTGGGCCTGTTGTACTCCCCTGCCATCACCCGCGCCCAACTGATCGACAACAACGGTTTGGTCCTGGCCGATGTCCAGCGCGCGCGCAAGGAAAGCAGCTACCGCCCCATCAGCGACTTCCTGTTTGGCGCCAACCGCCAATTCGAAGACCGGCTGTACCTCACTCATATGCCCAATGACGCCCTTGGCGTATTGCGCCTGGACGTCGACACCTACGCGTTCGGCAGCCGCTTCCTGCGCCGCGCCGAGATTACCCTGCTCAACGGCTTTGCCCGCAGTCTGATCCTCACCGGCATTCTGTTGGCGCTGTTCTGCGTGATGCTGACCAAGCCGCTGGTGCGCATCATCCGCGAGCTGAGCTCACGCAAGCACGAGCGCCTGGACTGCCCGCCGGGGCACGAGCACGACGAGATCGGCGTACTGGTCAACGTTGCCAACCAGCAGTTTGAAAACATGGAGACTGAGATCCAGCAACGCCGACACGCCGAAAACCGCCTGACTGAATACCTCGGGCAACTGGAAGACATCGTTTCTGCGCGCACCACCGAACTCAAGGCCATCAATCATCGACTGACGCTGTCGAACGACGAACTGGAAGCGGCGAAGATGACGGCCCTGTCCATGGCCCAGGCACGGGCGGCATTCCTCGCCAACATGAGCCATGAAATCCGTACGCCGCTCAACGGTCTGCTGGGGATGATCGCCCTCTCCCTCGACAGCCCGCTGAATGCCGAGCAACGTCAGCAGCTGTCGATCGCCCATGACTCGGGCAAAGTGCTGGTGGAGTTGCTCAACGATATCCTCGACCTGTCCAAGTTCGACGCCGGCCAACTGGAACTGGAAAGCATCCCGTTCGACCTCGGCTCACTGGTGGAAGACACCGCCAACCTGCTCTCGCAAAACGCCGCACCCAGCGTTGAACTGACGTGCCTGATCGACCCACAGTTTCCCGCCCAAGTGCTGGGCGACCCGACGCGGGTACGGCAGATCGTCAGCAATTTGCTGTCCAACGCCCTGAAGTTCACGCGCTTTGGCCGGGTGGACGTGCGCCTCAGCGCCCAGGCCGACCGGGTCAGAATCGAGGTGTGCGACACCGGTATCGGGATTGCGCAGGATGCTCAGGTCAAGATCTTCCAGCCGTTCACCCAAGCCGGTGCGGGCATCACCCGCCAGTTTGGCGGGACCGGCCTGGGCTTGGCACTGACCCACAACCTGTGCGAGGCCATGAAGGGCCGCCTGAGCATCAGCTCCGAGGCCGGCTTTGGCAGCCAGTTCTGCGCCGACCTGCCACTGCCGACGCATTTACCGGCTGTACGCCTGGCGCCGCTGGCAGGGGACGTGATCGCGATCACCAGCAGCAGTAGCGGCCTGGCGGAACTCCTCAACAGCCTGCTGCCGAGCTGGGGCCTGACGCCGCGCCGCTACTCCATCGACGATGACTTGAGCGGGCAGCATCCTGACCTGTTGATCACCGACTGTCCCGAATGCCTGTTTCGCCTGCGCCCGTCGATCACCGCGCCGATCCTGGTGGTGACCGCCTACGGCAACTTCATGCCAAGCGGAGAAGTCGCGGCCCTGGCGCCGTTGCAACAACAAGCCCGGCCCCTGAGCCGCACGGCGCTGTATCAGATTCTGCAACGCAACCTGCGCATCGATACGGACGTGGTGCTTGACCTGATCCAGCTGGAAACCGGCCCCCTCGCTCACCGGGCACGCGTCCTGCTGGTGGAAGACAACCCGGTCAATCAACTGGTGGCCAAGGGCATGCTCGGCAAGCTCGGCTGCGAGGTGATCGTCGCCGCCCACGGTGGCGAAGCCCTTAAGCTGCTGGAAGAGCAAAGCTTCGACATGGTGTTGATGGACTGCAATATGCCGGTGATGGATGGCTATGAGGCCAGCCGGCAAATCCGTCGCAGCGGGCGCTGGCCGGACCTGCCGATTGTCGCGCTGACGGCCAACGCCATGTCCGAGGAGCGCGAGCGCTGCCGGGCGGCAGGCATGAATGACTACCTGGCCAAGCCGTTTCGCCGGGAAGAACTCAAGGCCTTGCTCGACCTGTGGGTGCCGACTACGACAAGTCTTTGATCTGTCGCAACAGCTGATCCAGGCCGTCACGCAAGGCATCGGCCTGGTTCAGGTCAACCCCGCTGTCACACAACAGACGGGCCTTCAGCGGCTGCACTTGGTCACGCAAGTGTCGACCTTCATCGGTCAGGCTCAGGTGCACTTCACGCTCATCCTGCGCACTGCGCTGACGCCGCACCAGAGCCAGCTGCTCCAAGCGCTTGAGCAGCGGCGTCAGCGTGCCGGAATCCAGCATCAAGCGCTCGCCCAAGGCCTTGACCGTAGGCTGCGACACCGCTGCAGCCTGCCATTCCCACAGCACCAGCATCACCAGGTATTGCGGGTAGGTCAGCCCCAACTGATCGAGCATCGGCTTGTAGGCCCGGGTAACCGCACGGGAGGCGGCGTAGAGCTTGAAGCACAGTTGGTCGTCAAGCGCCAAAGACAGGTCGGTCATTTGAGCAGGGCTTCAATCTCTTGGGTCAGGTCCTGAGGCTTGGTGGTCGGGGCAAAACGCTTGACCACCTGGCCGTCGCGGCCGATCAGGAACTTGGTGAAGTTCCACTTGATGCCCTTGGAACCCAGCAAACCCGGGGCCTGCTTTTTAAGCTGTACGAACAATGGGTGAGCATCGCTGCCATTGACGTCGATCTTCTTGAACAGAGGGAAACTGACACCGAAGTTCAGCTCGCAAAACTCCGAAATGGCGCCCTCGTTGCCGGGCTCCTGCTTGCCGAACTGGTTGCAGGGAAAGCCCAGCACCACCAGCCCCTGGTCCTTGTAATGCTGCCAGAGTTCCTCAAGCCCTTTGTATTGCGGGGTGAAGCCGCACTTGCTGGCAGTGTTGACCACAAGAATCGCCTTGCCGGCGAAATCGGCCAAGGTCTTTTGCTCACCCTTGATGGTGGTGCATGGGATGCTCAGCAGGTTGTCGCTCATGGCAGTGCCTCGAAAGAAATAAGAAGACCTGAACGATAGTAGGCAATTCAATTGTGTGCAATTTAATTGCCCGGACTTATACCTTGATATAAAGGTCCCTGCGGACGCAAAGGCCCGCAGGAGCTTGACGGTTCAGCGCGGCACCAGGTCCAGGCACACCGAATTGATGCAGTAACGCAACCCGGTCGGCGGCGGACCATCCGGGAACACGTGGCCCAGGTGCGCATCGCACTTGGCGCAGGTGACTTCAGTACGGATCATGCCGTGGCTGATATCGCGAATCTCGACCATTGCCTGCTCGGCAATCGGCTCGTAGAAGCTGGGCCAGCCGCACCCGGAGTCAAACTTGGCCTTGGAATCGAACAGCGGCTCATTGCAGCAGATGCAGTGGTAAACGCCGTCGGTCTTGGTGCCGTTGTACTTGCCGCTGAACGGTCGCTCGGTGCCTTTGAGGCGGCACACGTTGTACTGCTCCGGGTCGAGCATGGCTTTCCATTCATCAACGGTTTTCTGCAACTTTTCCATCGGTACACCTCGGCAACTGAAAAAGCCTGATCTGTGTCTTTTCCATGGATCAGGCGGCACGTATGATTGCGCCTCTTCAAAGCGCCAGTCTGGCACCCGCGTTACCGGCATTCAAACGTATTTATGGGTCAGGCCAACGCAGGATTCTCAGCACGGTAGTCCTCAGACCGTCTGGATCGTTCATTTTCAGGATCACATCGCCATGCAGGTCAGCAAATCGAACAAGCTCGCCAACGTCTGCTACGACATTCGCGGCCCGGTGCTCAAGCACGCCAAACGCCTGGAAGAGGAAGGCCATCGCATCCTCAAGCTGAACATTGGCAACCCGGCACCCTTTGGTTTCGAAGCGCCGGACGAAATCCTCCAGGACGTGATCCGCAACCTGCCGACCGCCCAGGGCTACAGCGACTCCAAAGGCCTGTTCAGCGCGCGCAAGGCCGTCATGCAGTACTACCAGCAGAAGCAGGTTGAAGGTGTCGGCATCGAAGACATCTACCTGGGCAACGGCGTGTCCGAGCTGATCGTCATGTCCATGCAGGCCCTGCTCAACAACGGCGACGAAGTGCTGGTGCCCGCCCCCGACTACCCGCTGTGGACTGCCGCCGTAACCCTGGCCGGTGGCAATCCGGTGCATTACCTGTGTGACGAGGGCGCGGACTGGTTCCCGGACCTGGCCGACATCAAGGCCAAGATCACGCCGAACACCAAGGCCCTGGTGATCATCAACCCGAACAACCCCACCGGCGCCGTCTACTCCAAGGAAGTGCTGCTGGGCATGCTCGAACTGGCGCGCCAGCACAACCTGGTGGTGTTCTCCGACGAGATCTACGACAAGATTCTGTACGACGACGCCGTGCACATCTGCACCGCCTCCCTGGCGCCGGACCTGCTGTGCCTGACCTTCAACGGCCTGTCGAAGTCCTACCGGGTGGCGGGTTTCCGTTCCGGCTGGATCGCGATTTCCGGCCCCAAGCACAATGCCCAGAGCTACATCGAGGGCATCGACATGCTGGCCAACATGCGCCTGTGTGCCAACGTGCCGAGCCAGCACGCCATCCAGACCGCATTGGGCGGCTACCAGAGCATCAACGACCTGGTGCTGCCACAAGGCCGCCTGCTGGAGCAGCGCAACCGCACATGGGAACTGCTGAACGCAATTCCGGGCGTCAGCTGCGTCAAGCCCATGGGCGCGCTGTATGCCTTCCCGCGGATCGACCCGAAAGTGTGCCCGATCCTCAATGACGAGAAGTTCGTGCTCGACCTGCTGCTGTCGGAAAAGCTGCTGGTGGTCCAGGGCACGGCGTTCAACTGGCCGTGGCCGGATCACTTCCGGGTGGTCACCTTGCCGCGGGTGGATGACCTGGAGATGGCCATCGGTCGCATCGGCAACTTCCTGAAGTCTTATCGCCAGTAATGGACATCGCGCTGTACGGCCCAACTGAGGTCGTACAGCGATTATCTGGCAACACTTCTCTGCCCTGCGCGGGCCCCTTCGCCTTTTACACTCAACGGGTCCACCCTTGTTCGGGCATCACCCTATAATTACAGGGCCGCAAGGTAATGGAGCGAGACAGCCGAGCCGCTTCAGGCCTCGGAAATTCCCTTCAAGGCTCTACATTCAGGCTGTAGGACACAGTTTGAAATAGTCCCTCGGTTGAATAGCCCCATGCTGCACCTTATATACCCCGCAGTACGCGACATATTTAGCATGAGGAGAATTCTACAACCATGATGCGCATTCTGCTGTTCTTGGCCACTAACCTGGCGGTCGTGCTGATTGCCAGCATCACGCTGAGCCTTTTCGGCTTCAATGGGATCATGGCGGCCAACGGGGTTGATCTGAACCTCAATCAGCTGCTGATCTTCTGTGCGGTCTTTGGTTTTGCCGGTTCGATTTTCTCGCTGTTCATCTCCAAGTGGATGGCGAAGATGAGCACCAGCACCCAGATCATCACCCAGCCACGTACCCGTCATGAGCAATGGCTGCTGCAAACCGTCGAGCAATTGTCCCGCGAAGCCGGGATCAAGATGCCTGAAGTCGGGATCTTCCCGGCCTATGAAGCCAACGCCTTTGCCACCGGCTGGAACAAGAACGACGCCCTTGTGGCCGTCAGCCAGGGTTTGCTGGAGCGGTTCTCGCCCGATGAAATCAAGGCGGTTCTGGCCCACGAAATCGGCCACGTAGCCAACGGTGACATGGTTACCCTGGCGCTGGTCCAGGGCGTGGTGAACACCTTCGTGATGTTCTTTGCGCGGATCATCGGCAACTTCGTCGACAAGGTGATCTTCAAGAACGAACAAGGCCAGGGCATGGCCTACTACGTGGCGACGATCTTCGCCGAACTGGTGCTGGGCTTCCTCGCCAGCTCGATCGTGATGTGGTTCTCGCGTAAACGGGAATTCCGCGCAGACGAAGCCGGTGCTCGCCTGGCCGGTACCGGCGCCATGATCAGCGCCCTGCAGCACCTGCGCTCTGAACAGGGCTTGCCGGTGCATATGCCGAACACCCTGACGGCCTTTGGCATCAACGGTGGCATCAAGCAAGGCATGGCTCGCCTGTTCATGAGCCACCCACCGCTGGAAGAGCGGATTGACGCACTGCGTCGTCGCGGCTGACAGCGACAAGAAGAAGGGGCGATTTGATCGCCCCTTTTTTTGTGGGTGCGATTCAGCCCTTGGTCAACCGATACACCCGCTCTTCCAGGCGCGTGACGCCGTCCTGAACAAACTTCCAGCTGTCACCCAGAATGTCCTGCTCCTCGAGTACATCCAGGCCCCATTGCGCACCAAGCAGCAGCCTCGCCTCCTCACCACTGACCGCAAACGGCGGGCCTGCCTTCTGCGACTGTTCATAGTCGAGGGTGATCAACAGGCCACGACTGCCTCCCGCCAGGAGCCCGTTCAAGTGCCCGGCATACTGCTCCCGCATCAACGGCGGCAGGGCAATCAACGCCGCCCTGTCGTAAAGCGCCCGGCAATCAGCCACTGCGCCAGCATCCAGCGCGAAGAAATCCCCGCACCAGAGTTCGATGGAGCCCGCCTGAAAGACCTTGAAGGCACCCCGCTGACTAATCTGTGGCGTCAGCTCCTGCTCGCTGAAAAACTCTTCAACGGCCTTTTCCGACAGTTCAACCCCCATCACCCGATGCCCGACACTCGCCAGCCACACCAGGTCCAGGCTCTTGCCGCACAACGGCACCAGCACCTGCGCCCCGTTCGCCACGCCCAGGCCGGGCCAATGGCGCAACAGGTAAGGATTCACCTCGGGCAGATGGAAGCCCGTCTGATTGCGCGCCCAACGCTCATGCCAAAATCCAGGCTCCATGATTCACCCTAAAACTTGATCAAATAGCGCTAAAACTTATATTAGATTTAGATCAATGATCCGATTGAAGATGGTCCCATCTTAACCCTCAGGACCCGATCATGCTCCCCAGCCTGTTTATCTCCCACGGTTCACCGATGCTTGCCCTGGAACCCGGTGCCAGCGGCCCGGCACTCAAGCGCCTGGCAGCCGAGTTGCCACGGCCCAAGGCCATTGTGGTGGTCTCGGCACACTGGGAAAGCCAGGGTTTGCTCGTGACCGGCAGCGCCGCGCCCGAGACCTGGCACGACTTCGGCGGCTTCCCGCGAGAACTGTTCGCCGTACAGTACCCGGCGCCCGGTGACCCGGCATTGGCCGCCGAGATAGTCCAATTGCTCAAGGCTGACGGCCTGGAGGCGCGGATTGATGACCAGCGCCCCTTCGACCACGGCACCTGGGTCCCGCTGTCGCTGATGTACCCGGCCGCCGATATTCCGGTGGTGCAGGTATCACTGCCAAGCCGTATGGGCCCTGCCCTGCAAACCCGTGTCGGCCACGCACTGGCGAGCCTGCGGGAACAAGGCGTGCTGCTGATCGGCTCCGGCAGCATTACCCACAACCTCGGCGAGCTGGACTGGCATGCCGGGCCCGAGAGCATCGAGCCCTGGGCCCGGGATTTTCGCGATTGGATGGTCAGCAAGCTGGCGGCCAACGATGAAGCCGCCCTGCACGACTATCGTCGCCAGGCCCCCCATGCCGTGCGCAGCCACCCCAGCGATGAGCATTTGCTGCCGCTGTATTTCGCCCGGGGTGCCGGCGGTGAATTCAGCGCAGCCCACCAAGGCTTCACCATGGGCGCGCTGGGCATGGACATCTACCGTTTCGCCTGATCGCAGGCAAAAAAAATCCCCGAACCAGTCGGGGATTTTTTATGTTCGATCAATCAGCCCAAGGGCGGATCAATCTTCGCGGTAGCGACGCAGCTTCAACTGCTTACCGGCAACGCGAGTGTCCTTCAGCTTGGTCAGGAGTTTCTCCAGACCATCTTCCGGCAGCTCCACCAGGGAGAAGCTGTCACGCACCTGGATGCGACCGATTGCTTCACGTGCCAGGCCACCCTCGTTGAGGATAGCGCCCAGCAGGTTCTTGGCGGCAATACCATCACGCGCGCCCAGCGCGGTACGGCAGCGAGCACGACCTTCAGCCAATGGAACCGGAGCACGACGCTCACGATCACCACGGTCTGGACGGTCGCCAGTACGTTCTGGACGATCACCGCGCGGAGCGTTGTTCGGCACCAGTGGACGTTCTTTCTCGATGGCTGCCAGGGTCAGGGCCTGACCGTTGGTAGCCTTGCGCAGCAGGGCGGCAGCCAGGGCACGCGGGGTGCAACCGATATCGGCAGTCAGGCGGTCCAGCAGGTCGCCGTGGGTCGATTCAGCGTCAGCCACCAGCGGCGACAGGCTGTTGGTCAGTTTCTTGATGCGGGCATCGAGAACAGCCTGGGCATCCGGCAGGCGGACTTCGGCAACTTTCTGACCGGTTACACGCTCGATCACTTGCAGCATGCGGCGCTCACGTGGAGTCACCAGCAACAATGCACGACCTTCGCGACCGGCACGGCCGGTACGGCCGATACGGTGAACGTAGGACTCTGGATCGTAAGGCATGTCAACGTTGAACACGTGAGTGATACGTGGAACGTCGAGGCCACGAGCGGCAACGTCGGTCGCCACAACGATGTCCAGACGGCCATCCTTGAGGGAGTCGATCACGCGCTCACGCTGGTTCTGGGCAATGTCACCGTTCAGCGCAGCGGCTTTGTAGCCTTTGGCTTCCAGGGCGCTGGCCAGGTCCAGGGTCGCTTGCTTGGTGCGCACGAACATGATCAGGGCGTCGAAGTCTTCGACTTCCAGCAGGCTCAATACAGCCGAGGTCTTCTGGTCAGCGTGAACCAACAGGTGAGCCTGTTCGATCGCGGTAACGGTCTGAGTCTTGGTCTGGATCTTCACGTGTTGCGGATCGCGCAGGTGGCGTTCGGCAATGGCACGGATCGACTGTGGCAGGGTAGCCGAGAACAGTACGGTCTGACGGGTTGCTGGCAGCGCCTTGAAGATAACTTCCAAGTCGTCCATGAAGCCCAGCTTGAGCATTTCGTCAGCTTCGTCCAGAACCAGGTGGTTCACGGTCGACAGTACTTTTTCGTCGCGACGCAGGTGGTCGCACAGACGGCCCGGAGTGGCGACAACGATCTGTGCGCCGTTACGGATTGCTTTCAGTTGTGGGCCCATAGGCGCGCCGCCGTAAACGGCCACAACGGTAACGCCCGGCATTTGCTTGGCGTAGGTTTCGAAAGCGGTTGCTACTTGCAGCGCCAACTCACGGGTTGGCGCCAGGATCAGGGCTTGCGGCTCGCGCTTGGCAGGATCGATGCAGTGCAGGATTGGCAGGGCGAACGCGGCGGTTTTACCGGTACCGGTTTGCGCTTGGCCAATCATGTCTTGGCCGGCCATGATGATCGGGATCGATTGCTGCTGAATAGCCGAAGGTTCTTCGTAGCCAGTCGCGATGACGGCAGCAAGAATATTCGGGTTAAGATTAAAAGCGGCGAAGCCGCCGGTTTCCTGGGTCATGGGTCTGCCTCTAAGTGCATCCGCAAAGACCCATGCTCCAAAGCTGCGCATGCCGTGTTGAGACTCAAGAGTCGCCCTGGCTGCTTTGTCGGCGGGGATTTGCGAAAACGAATGAATGAAAAAGATTCGTCAAGGAAGAGTCCGCTGTGCGGACGTGCAGCCGAAGCTGACTTCGGGGAATTGCGCTACCTAAACGCGGCCCGGTTAAAGGCCGGCGCGCACTATACCGGAAATCGCTGAAAAAGGGAGCTTTTTTTATCGGAAAACACAGGTGAACAGCTCTGCATCAAAGGCTTTGCGCATTGCGGTAAGCGGGTCTATTTTTCAAAGGCCCGGCCCTGTTGGTCATGACGCTTAAACGCTTCACCTTTCACAGCGGGCCCTTCGGTCCGAAACCTCCCTTTGCGCCCGAGGGCACACCCCATGAACCAAGCCAGCAGCAGCCGCGTCAGCCGTGAACAGCAGGGCCATATCCTGTTGTTGGGTCTGGATCGCGTGGCCAAGCGCAATGCGTTCGACCTGGAATTGCTCAATGAGCTGAGCCTGGCGTATGGCGAATTTGATCGCAACGAGGAGGCGCGGGTGGCCATTGTCTTCGGGCATGGCGATCATTTTACCGCCGGGTTGGACTTGGCCAATGTCGGGCCGACGATGGCACAAGGTTGGCAACCGCCTCTGGGTGGCTGTGATCCGTGGGGAGTTTTCGCGGGGCCCCGGGTCAGCAAGCCGGTGATTGTTGCGGCTCAGGGGTACTGCCTGACCATTGGTATCGAGTTGATGTTGGCGGCGGATATCAACCTGTGTGCCAGCAATACCCGCTTTGCGCAGATGGAGGTACAGCGTGGGATTTTTCCTTTTGGGGGCGCGACGTTGCGTTTTCATCAGATCGCGGGGTGGGGGAATGCCATGCGCTGGTTGCTCACGGGGGATGAGTTTGATGCCCATGAAGCGCTGCGGTTGGGGTTGGTGCAGGAGGTGATGGCCAGCGAGGATTTGTTGCCCCGGGCGGTGGTGCTGGCGAATCGCATTGCACAGCAGGCACCGCTGGGGGTGCAGGCCACGCTGATGTCGGCGCGCCAGGCACGGATCGAGGGGGAGACCGCGGCGGCGGCCGGGTTGCCCGTTTTGGTGGAGAAACTGCTGAACAGTGAGGATGCCAAGGAAGGTGTACGGGCGATGGTCGAGAAGCGGCCTGGGGTTTTTAAAGGCTGTTGATGGGGGGGGCTTGGGGCGGGGTACATATCCATTGTTTTTGTAACGGCCACTTAGGGTTCCGCTCTTACAGCGGCTCACTTTTGAAGAGCGCAAAAGTAAGCAAAACGCTCTTGCCCCACCACTCGGCACCTCGCTTAGGCTCGGTGTGCCCACTCCGGCCAGCGTGGTTTAATGGGGCGCCTAAGATCAAGATCAAAAGCAGATCAAGAGCACAGCGGCCTCCCGGCCGGCTTGAGTGTTTTAGAGCAACAGCACAATCAAAAGCTAAAGCGGGCACGGTCCAAATGTGGGAGCGGGCTTGCTCGCGAAGGTCGTTAACGATGACGCTGGCATTCTGGATGAACGCGGCGCTCTCAGGTTTTTCGCGAGCAAGCCCGCTCCCACAGAAAAGCAGCTCTGCTTCCGCTCTGGATCTTGCCTCTGCTTTTAACACTCAAGCCGGCCGGGAGGCCGCTGTGCTCTTGCTTTTGATTTTGATCTTGATCTGCAAGCCCCGTTAACCACGACGGCCGCAAGTAGGCACGGTGGAGCGGGTAAATCGGCAGGGATGCCGATTTAGCCGCGCCGGGCCATGGATGGCCCGTCGCGGCGGCCCGCGGAACCGGGCCGGAGTGCGGGCATGCCGAGCCTAGGCGAGGCACCGAGTGGTGGGGCAAAGACCTTTTGGTTACTTTTGGGGCGTTTGCCAAAAGTGACCCGCTGTAAGAGCGGAACCCTAAGTAGCCGTTACCGCAGCAACGGATATGTACACAACATACCTAACCCAAACCATAAAAAAACGGCGCTCACGGGGCGCCGTTTTCTCCACATCCGCAACGAACACCCTCAGTAGTAGGCGTTTTCTTTCTGCGTATGGTCAGTCACATCCCGCACACCCTTGAGCTCCGGAACCCGCTCAAGCAGCGTACGCTCAATCCCCTCACGCAAGGTCACGTCCGCCTGGCCACAGCCCTGGCAACCGCCACCAAACTTCAACACAGCAATACCATCATCGACCACATCAATCAGGCTCACCTGACCACCGTGGCTGGCCAGCCCGGGATTGATCTCGGTCTGCAGGTAATAGTTGATACGCTCGTTAATCGGGCTATCCGCATTAACGTT
Source organism: Pseudomonas sp. PAMC 26793 (assembly GCF_000313235.1). NCBI lineage: Bacteria > Pseudomonadati > Pseudomonadota > Gammaproteobacteria > Pseudomonadales > Pseudomonadaceae > Pseudomonas > Pseudomonas sp. PAMC 26793. The sequence goes on along the minus strand of NZ_AMXG01000054.1, from coordinate 187,787 downwards.
CGGCACCTTGGCGTTCGGCGCCTTGATGGTCAGTTGGCCCCCCATACGATCAGTGGCGTAATCAACCACTGCATCGTCAAGGAACGCTTCGCTGAACGCATCGATATACGCCGTGAAGCTTTTCAGCCCCAGCGCCGTATCTTCAGGTTTTTCTTCTCCCGGCTTGCAGTAGGCAATGCACGTCTCCGCGTACTGGGTGCCGGGCTGGGTGATAAAGACGCGGATCCCGATGCCCGGGGTGTTCTGCTTCGACAGCAAATCAGCCAGGTAATCGTGGGCGGCGTCGGTAATGGTAATAGCGGTCATGGAAACTCCTCGCAGGCTTGCCGGCAGTTTACGCCAAATTATTACCGAGGTACAAAGTCCTAGTATTTTTGTCGGGAAAGAACAAACCGTTCGTCGCCATCGAACCAGCCTTTGAGCCGACGATAGCTACCCTTTTCCAGCCAGTGATAGCTGGCCAGCGACCCAAGGGCGATCAGCACCACGCACACGCCGAGCATCACGTAGGCATTCACCCCATAACGCTGGGCGACAAAACCGCCGGCTGACAGCACCAGCACGTGCATCAGATAGACCGAATAGGAACAGTCCCCCATCACCTTGAGCAGGCGGCTGCGCTCGAAATAGCGTTCCATCGAGATACAGGCCACCACCAGCACCGCACTCGGCAAGCCCCAGGTCAGGGCCCGCGGCGATGCCGGCCAGTGATAGATCGCCAGCAGCGCACCGGCAATACCCACCAGCGGCAGCCACAGGCCGGGGCGAATCCAGCCCTTGCGGTACAGCATGCCGATGCCAATCCCCAGCAAGAACTCATACACGATGTCCGAACGATAGAAATCGCTGATCCAGCCAAACGACGTCCACGCCTGGCACACCGCGAACAGTAACGCGCCCACCACCAGCACCCGCCACTGCCGGCGAAACAGCAGCGCCCAGGCAAACAGCACGTAGAAGAGCATTTCGTAATTCAGGGTCCAGCCGACATTCAGTGTCGGGTACACCCCATAACCACCGGGATTTTCGGAAGGTATGAACAGCAAGGACATCAACACATGGGCCGCATCGACGCTCTGGTCCGGCAACACCGGCCGGGCAAACACCACCAGCAGCGCCATCAACACCGTGTAGAACCAGTAAGCCGGGACGATCCGCAGCAGGCGATACACCAGGAATCGCCAGGGCGGCAGCTGTTTGTTCTCGGTGGAAAGGAAGATCACCAGACCACTGATGACGAAAAACACATCCACGCCCGCCGCGCCCTTGTCGACAAACAGATGGCCCAGCGCCGAATCAGCCTGGAAACCAAAGAAAATCTGCATGAAGTGATGACCCACCACGGTCCAGGCCGCCAGGGCGCGCAGTGCCTGTACTGAAATCAACATCGTCGACCCGCTCTCCCAACCATCAACACCGGTTATTCCGGTGCCTATGGCTTGGGACAGTCGTCGACGGTCAAAGGTCGATCAAAGATTCTCGTAGCGGTTCATGTCCAGCACGCCCTCTTCCAGCGGCGTGGTTTCGCGGATGTACTGCGACAGGTCGTGGAAGTACTGCCAGAACTGCGGATGGCTGCGGCGGATGCCCCAGCGGTCGACAATTTTCTCGAAGCGATTGGCGTCCTTGGCATTCTCCATGGCAGCGACAAACTCCGGTACTTGCTCCGCAGGTATGTTGAACATGAAGTTCGGGTAGCTGCTCAGCACCCCCGGGTAGATGGTCACGGTGTCCAGGCCCGGCTGATAGCGATAAGCCTCACCGAGCATGAAGGCCACGTTGCTATGGGCGCGGTTGCGCAACAGGCTGTACATCTCACGTTTGCCGCTGCGGGTTTCGATGCGCAGCATGGTCGCTTCCGGCAACAGGTCGATCACCTTGAGCCCCGCCGCCGGGCGATTGGTCAGGCGGCTCAGGGCCTGTTCGGCGTCCTGCAGCGCCGGGTCGATGCCGGGGCGCGAGCAATAGGCGCTGATGCAACGGTTGATCGGGTCCGGGCTCGCGTTCAGGTCGCCGTAACGGGCCAGCAACTGGTTGGCGAAGTCGCGCTTGGGATCTTTTTCATCAAGTTTCAGGCCCGTGGGTTTGTCATCGTCGATGGCTTCATAGTCCATCCACAGCTTGACCTTGCCGCTGTTCTGGTACCAATCGTCGAGGAAATCATCCCGCGAGTCCGCCGGCATCAAGCGCAGGAAGTTCTGCTCGGCGCCGTTGCGGATCAGGTCGAAATACAGGCGCGTCTGGGCCTGATGGGAAACGTTGCCGAACACATCGAAATTCACTGCCAACTGGTAGTAGGTGCGCTCCAGCAGCGGATAGTCGAACAACCACAGGGTTTGCGGCACTTCGCCAATCAAGCCCTTGGTCACCGAGGCGCTGTCGAAGTGGCGGAAGATGCTCAGCAAGGCGTTATCGTTGCCCGCCCACAGGGAAGCCCAGCTCGGCGGCGGCAGGTTGGCATAGCTGTCCCGGCGCAACGCTTCGTACTCGTTGCGCTTGTCGCGGTATTTGAGCCAGAGGCTGAGCACGCTGCCCACATCATCAATCTGCCCCGGCATCGCCAGCAACGGCGTGGCCTGGCCGCGGTAGCGGGCATCGGTGATGTACAGGTCGTGGTCGGGGTCCTGGAACAGGGTCCAGAAGTTGTCGCGGATCACGTCCGTGGCGATTTGCCCACGGCATACCGGCCCGCGAATAAAGGTACGCACGAAGTATTCGGCGTTATCCAGCATGAACTGATAGCGCGCCTTGGCCGGAATCGCCTCGAAGGTCTCGAACGGGTTGGCCCGCCGGCCCGGCCCGTAGCCCGGCAAGGCGTTCACCTGCCAGTCATGGGTGTAGAACAGCGACTTGATCCGGGCCATTTTCTCGGCGCTGAACGGATAGGTGATGTGGGTCTTGTGCACGATCACCCCCTGCACCGGCCACAAGCGGTAGTACACCTGGGTGCCCGGGTCGTCGTTGGGGCGGCGGGTGTTGATCAGGTCGATCGGCTGCCCGCTCGGGGTGCGCGAGCGTACCCACTGGAAGAAATGCCCCGGCTCGCCGCCTTCAAAGTAGATGTGGGCGAGGAACAGGTGCTCGAACAACCAGCGCGCCACCAGGCTTTCCCGGGCGCCGGGCTGGTTGAACAGGTTTTCCCATTGCTGCACTTGCAAGGCTTCCTGGGCACTGGGGGCCAGGCCTTGTTCGTCGATCGGTGCACCGGAGGCCAGCCAGCGTTGCAGGGTCTGGTACTGCTGGTCGGTCAGGCCGGTGACGGCCAGCGGCATGCCTTCCTTCGGGTGGTTACCTGCGTAGGCGTTGAATTCCCCCGGCATCGGGCAGGTATTTTCGCGGTTCAGGCCCAACACGATGTCGTCGGGCAGTTTGGCGTTGGGCGCGAGCGGCGCGTTATGCCCCAGCTCCAGCATGCGCGCCATCAGTGCAGCCTGGCTGCCCTGGGCGTCGAGTACCGAGTAGAAATCCTTTTGCTGCCAGGCGGCCTTGCCGAAGGCGTCATAGAACAAACGGGTGGGCTGGCTGGCCTGGCTGCGGTCGCCGTCATACACCGGTACTTTGGTCGCGCCACGTGCGGCACCTTCGGCACTGCCGAGGTTGAGCTGGCAGGCCGAGTCATAGCAGGCGTGGCAGGCCACGCATTTCTCGGTGAGGATCGGCTGGATGTCACGGGTATAAGAGATCGCCGGGGCGGGACCTTCTGCCTGTGCGGTGAGGGCGAACAGCGCAAACGCGGCGCTGACGATGAGGCGAAGTGACATGTTCCCGGTCCCGATTCAATGCGTGCAGTGAAAAAGCAGTCGATTCTACCGATGTAACACCCTCGCCAACATGAGCGATATTCATGTAAACCCGGCACATGCTCTAAAAGCGCACAGGTTTGTTATGATCTTCGCCCTCCGTAATACCTGACCAGAGTAGTCCCATGCCCGATCGTAGCGCTCGTCTGCAAGCCCTCCACCAAGCCCTCAAGGAACGCATCCTGATCCTCGACGGCGGCATGGGCACGATGATCCAGAGCTACAAGCTGGAAGAGCAAGACTACCGTGGCAAACGCTTCGCCGACTGGCCGAGCGACGTCAAGGGCAATAACGACCTGCTGGTGATCACCCGTCCGGACGTGATCGGCGGCATCGAAAAAGCCTACCTGGATGCCGGCGCCGACATCCTGGAAACCAATACCTTCAACGCCACGCGCATTTCCATGGCCGATTACGGCATGGAAGACCTGGCCTACGAATTAAACGTAGAAGGCGCGCGCCTGGCGCGCAAGATCGCCGACGCCAAGACCCTGGAAAACCCGACCAAGCCGCGCTTCGTCGCCGGCGTGCTGGGCCCGACCAGCCGTACCTGCTCGCTGTCGCCCGATGTGAACAACCCCGGCTACCGCAACGTGACCTTCGATGAGCTGGTGGAAAACTACACCGAAGCCACCAAGGGCCTGATCGAGGGCGGCGCCGACCTGATCCTGATCGAAACCATTTTCGACACCCTCAACGCCAAGGCTGCGATCTTCGCCGTACAGGGCGTGTTCGAGGAACTGAACGTCGAACTGCCGATCATGATCTCCGGCACCATCACCGACGCCTCCGGCCGTACCCTGTCGGGCCAGACCACCGAAGCGTTCTGGAACTCGGTCAGCCACGCCAAGCCGCTGTCTGTGGGCCTGAACTGCGCACTGGGCGCGAGCGAGCTGCGTCCGTACCTGGAAGAGCTGTCGAACAAGGCCAACACCCACGTGTCGGCGCACCCGAACGCCGGCCTGCCCAACGAATTCGGCGAGTACGATGAACTGCCGTCGCAAACCGCGAAGGTCATCGAAGAATTCGCCCAGAGCGGCTTCCTGAACATCGTCGGCGGTTGCTGCGGCACCACGCCGGGCCACATTGAAGCCATCGCCAAGGCCGTGGCCGGCTACGCACCGCGCCCGATCCCGGACATTCCGAAGGCCTGCCGCCTGTCGGGCCTGGAACCGTTCACCATTGATCGCAGCTCGTTGTTCGTCAACGTCGGCGAGCGCACCAACATCACCGGTTCCGCGCGCTTCGCCCGTTTGATCCGTGAAGACAACTACACCGAAGCCCTGGAAGTCGCCCTGCAGCAGGTGGAAGCCGGTGCCCAGGTGATCGACATCAACATGGACGAAGGCATGCTGGATTCGAAGAAGGCCATGGTGACCTTCCTCAACCTGATTGCCGGCGAGCCGGACATCTCCCGCGTACCGATCATGATCGACTCCTCCAAGTGGGAAGTGATCGAGGCCGGCCTGAAATGCATCCAGGGCAAGGGCATCGTCAACTCCATCAGCATGAAGGAAGGCGTGGAGCAGTTCATTCACCACGCCAAGCTGTGCAAGCGCTACGGCGCGGCAGTGGTAGTGATGGCGTTCGACGAAGCCGGCCAGGCCGACACCGAAGCGCGCAAGAAAGAAATCTGCAAACGCTCCTACGACATCCTGGTGAATGAAGTCGGCTTCCCGCCGGAAGACATCATCTTCGACCCGAACATCTTCGCGGTCGCCACCGGTATCGAAGAGCACAACAACTACGCCGTCGACTTTATCAACGCCTGTGCCTATATCCGCGACGAGCTGCCGTATGCGCTGACTTCGGGTGGCGTGTCCAACGTGTCGTTCTCGTTCCGTGGCAACAACCCGGTGCGTGAAGCGATTCACTCGGTGTTCCTGCTCTACGCGATCCGCAACGGCCTGACGATGGGTATCGTCAACGCCGGCCAGCTGGAGATCTACGACCAGATCCCAGCCGAGCTGCGTGACGCGGTAGAAGACGTAGTACTCAACCGAACCCCGGAAGGCACCGACGCCCTCCTCGCCATTGCCGACAAGTACAAGGGCGACGGCAGCGTCAAGGAAGCCGAGACTGAAGAGTGGCGCGGCTGGCCGGTGAACAAGCGCCTGGAACACGCGCTGGTCAAGGGCATCACCACCCACATCGTCGAAGACACCGAGGAATCCCGACAGTCGTTCGCGCGCCCGATCGAGGTGATCGAAGGGCCGCTGATGTCCGGCATGAACATCGTCGGCGACCTGTTCGGCGCCGGCAAAATGTTCCTGCCCCAGGTGGTGAAATCCGCCCGGGTGATGAAGCAGGCCGTGGCCCACTTGATCCCGTTCATCGAGCTGGAAAAAGGCGACAAGCCGGAAGCCAAGGGCAAGATCCTGATGGCCACGGTGAAGGGCGACGTGCACGACATTGGCAAGAACATTGTCGGCGTGGTGCTGGGTTGCAACGGCTATGACATCGTCGACCTGGGCGTGATGGTCCCGGCCGAGAAAATCCTGCAAGTGGCCAAGGAACAGAAGTGCGACATCATCGGCCTGTCGGGGCTGATCACCCCGTCCCTGGACGAGATGGTGCACGTCGCCCGCGAGATGCAGCGCCAGGATTTCCACCTGCCGCTGATGATCGGTGGCGCCACCACTTCCAAGGCCCACACGGCGGTGAAGATAGAGCCTAAATACAGCAACGACGCGGTGATCTACGTCACCGACGCCTCCCGCGCCGTGGGCGTGGCGACGCAATTGCTGTCCAAGGAATTGAAGCCAGCGTTCGTTGAAAAAACCCGCCTGGAATACATCGACGTACGCGAGCGCACCTCCAACCGCAGCGCCCGCACCGAGCGCCTGAGCTACCCGGCCGCCATCGCCAAGAAGCCGCAGTTCGACTGGAGCAGCTACACGCCGGTCAAGCCGACATTTACCGGCTCGAAGGTGCTGGACAATATCGACCTCAACGTCCTGGCCGAGTACATCGACTGGACACCGTTCTTCATCTCCTGGGACCTGGCCGGCAAGTTCCCGCGCATCCTCACGGATGAAGTGGTGGGTGAAGCGGCAACGGCGCTGTACGCCGACGCACAGGAAATGCTCAAGAAGCTGATCGATGAAAAACTCATCAGCGCCCGCGCGGTATTCGGTTTCTGGCCGACCAACCAGGTGCAGGACGATGACCTGGAAGTCTACGGCGACGATGGCCAGCCGATTGCCAAGCTGCACCATTTGCGCCAGCAGATCATCAAGACCGACGGCAAGCCGAACTTCTCCCTGGCCGACTTCGTCGCGCCCAAAGACAGCGGCGTGACCGACTACATCGGTGGCTTTATCACCACCGCCGGCATCGGTGCCGAGGAAGTCGCCAAGGCCTACCAGGACGCTGGCGACGACTACAACTCGATCATGGTTAAAGCGTTGGCCGACCGCCTGGCCGAAGCCTGCGCCGAGTGGCTGCACCAGCAAGTGCGTAAAGAACACTGGGGCTACGCCAAGGACGAGCAACTGGACAACGAAGCGCTGATCAAAGAGCAGTACAGCGGCATCCGCCCTGCCCCGGGCTACCCGGCGTGCCCGGATCACACCGAGAAGGCCCAGTTGTTCCAACTGCTGGACCCTGAAGCCCGCGAAATGCACGCCGGCCGCAGCGGTGTGTTCCTGACAGAGCACTACGCGATGTTCCCGGCCGCGGCCGTCAGCGGCTGGTACTTCGCTCACCCGCAGGCGCAGTACTTTGCGGTGGGTAAAGTCGACAAGGATCAGGTCACCCGCTACACCGCTCGCAAAGGCCAGGACCTGGCCGTGACCGAGCGGTGGCTGGCGCCGAACCTGGGTTACGACAACTGAGCCAGCCGCGTGCGTTCGCGCGCGGATAGCGCAATGGCCAGGGTCTGCTGCTCGTTGCGGTTTTGCGTATCCAGTGCGGCGATTTCCTTGAGGTACTGCGGGTTGATATCCGGCCGACGCGCAATCGCCGTGTTGGCCACGCCCTCCACTGCTTCGAGACGGATCATGCCGGTTGCCAGCTTAAACAAGCCTGCACCCTGCTGCTCCGGTGCCACCGCCTGGAGCGCCTTGAACTCATACACACTGACTTCCAGGTCGCCGAACAACAGGATCCAGCCGTCTGCGCACGTCACTCGCACCCGCATGGCCTGGGCTCAACGCCTGGACCAGCAACGGCCTGGCGAACTCGGTGATGCTGTTGAGCCCTTTTAGGTAGGGTGCCGGCCAACGCCTGATGCGACGTGCGCAGCGCTTCAACGGGGGCTACATAGATGCCACGGGGCTTTCCCGCGAACTTGACTATCCTTAAGGCTGATCCCCTGACCGGAGGCACCATGGACGAGTCCAACAACAAACCACCAACGTTCTGGCAAATGCTCCACAGCGTCATGGCTGCGGCGTTTGGCGTGCAGAGCGGCAAAAACCGCGCTCGGGACTTCACCCACGGCAAGCCCAGCCACTTTGTGGCGCTGGGCATTCTGTTCACGGTGTTTTTTGCCTTGACCCTGTTTGGCATCGTCAAGCTGGTGTTGCTCCTGGCCGGGGTGTGAACCGGCTCAGTGCATCAGCAGTTGCAGGCTGAATGGGTAGCGATAGGAAGCCGGCTTGCCCTCGGCCGACAAGGCGCGAAAGTCGACGCGGTAGTCCTGGCTCGCGTTGATCTGCAGCAGGCGGGCAGCCGCTGCCGGGTCGATCAACTGGAACAGCACTTCCCTGCGCTCTCGCCCGCCATACCGGGTGATGTCCAGCCCCAGGGCATCGTCATGCAGCAACACCATCGCCCAGCCGCCGACGGTAAAGTGCCCGGCCACCAAGGCACTCACGCGGCCATCGAGCCGTGCCTGGAGGATTTCGGGCGAACTGTTGACCGCGCTGAACAGCACGTCCTTGCCCGGCGTGCGCCCGTCGTCTTGCAGCGCGTCCATCGCGCCCAGCGCCATCTCATCATTGGCTGACCACACCAGTGCCGTCTGCGGGTAGCGCTTGAACAGCTGCGTGGCCTGTTCGAACGCCCGCTGGCGGCTCCACTCGCCATACACCAACTGGCGCAGGCGCACCTGCGGGTAGTCGTTCAGTGCGCGGCGCAAGCCCTGTTCACGCAGCTGTGCCGCCGGGGTGGTCTTGACGCCGGAGAACGCCAGCAGGTCAAGGGTATGCCCCGGAGAAACCGGCCCGTGCAGGCGCAACAGTTCCTTGAGCATCAGATAGCCGGCCTCCTCGTCATTGGCCACCAGGCTGCCAATCCAGTTGGGGTATTTGCCCGCGTCCAACAGTTGAGTCTGGTCCGCGGTCAGCGCGTTGTTGACGATCAGCAGCTTGACCCCGCTGCCTTGGGACAGGCGCAAGATCTGCGGGGCGATGTACTGTTCGTTGACCAGCACCAGGTAGTCCGGACGCGCGCTGCCTTGCAGGGCTTCACGGGCCTGCAACAGCGTGGTCTCGGGATTGCGCTCGGAATAGCGCACACGCAAATCCAGGCCGAGGTCCCTGGCGGCGGCCTGCATGAATTGCGCGTAGCTGACCCAGAAGGTCTCGGTCGAATTGCCAGGGTTGAGAAACACCACCGACGTCGCTTGGGCAACCGCCCAGAACGGCATGCTCAGCACCAGCAAGCACTTGCAGAGAACCTTCAACATCGTTGCCTGAGCCCTTCGGAATGACCGCCCATGATAATGACATCGGGCCGGTCAATCTCGGTTAATTGCCGATTGTCGGACAATTCAGCTCGGGTAACACCCTTTATTGATGGCTGACCCAGAACACTGCAGTGGAAACCACCAGGATAATCAAGAACAGAATGGCCCAGGCATCGACACTGCTGTCACTTTTGCGGGCTTTGGTCGGATTGCTCATAGCATCGCCTCTTGTCGGTTTTATAGGTGATTGCACAAAGACACGAGCACAGTAAAGATCATGATTGCCCGCATGACAAATGTGGGTATCACGATAACCGTTCTCATTAGGCGATTTGGTTATTTGCATATACTCAAACATCACTTTTGCGCATAAACGCAAACTGGTATCGTGCGCCGGCTCCGTTGGGAGTGCGCGGCCGTGCGCGCAGATTTGCCGAGAACAGGACCTATATGTACGTATACGACGAATACGATCAGCGCATCATCGAGGACCGCGTCAAGCAGTTCCGTGATCAGACCCGACGCTATCTGGCAGGCGAACTGAGCGAAGAAGAGTTCCGCCCTCTGCGCCTGCAAAATGGCCTTTATGTTCAGCGCTTTGCGCCGATGCTGCGGGTTGCCGTGCCTTATGGCCAACTGACTTCCCGTCAGACGCGCATGATGGCCAAGATTGCCCGCGACTTCGACAAGGGCTACGCCCACATCAGTACCCGCCAGAACGTGCAGTTCAACTGGCCGGCCCTGGAAGACGTGCCGGACATCCTGGCTGAATTGGCCACCGTGCAGATGCACGCCATTCAGACCAGCGGTAACTGCCTGCGCAACGTGACCACCGACCAATTCGCCGGCGTTGCCGCTGACGAGCTGATCGACCCGCGCCCGTGGTGTGAGATCGTCCGTCAATGGACCACCTTCCACCCGGAATTCGCCTACCTGCCGCGCAAGTTCAAGATCGCCATCAATGGCTCGACCTCGGACCGCGCCGCCATCGAAGTGCACGATATCGGCCTGGAGCCGGTGCATAACGCCGCGGGCGAGTTGGGCTTCCGTGTGCTCGTCGGCGGCGGCCTCGGCCGTACGCCGGTGGTGGGTGCCTTCATCAACGAATTCCTGCCATGGCAGGACCTGTTGAGCTACCTCGACGCGATCCTGCGGGTCTACAACCGTTATGGCCGTCGTGACAACAAGTACAAGGCCCGGATCAAGATCCTGGTAAAAGCGCTGACCCCTGAGGTGTTTGCCCAGAAGGTCGACGCCGAGATGGAACACCTGCGCGGCGGCCAGACCACCCTGACCGAAGCCGAAGTGCACCGCGTTGCGAAACACTTCGTCGACCCGGACTACAAGGCCCTGAGCAATCAGGACGCCGAGTTGGCCGCGCTCGACCAGCAGCACCCGGGTTTCGCCCGCTGGCGCACCCGCAACACCCTGGCCCACAAAAAGCCGGGCTATGTGGCCGTGACCCTGTCGCTGAAACCTACCGGTGTTGCACCGGGTGACATCACCGACAAGCAACTGGACGGCGTCGCCGACCTGGCCGAGCGCTACAGCTTCGGCCAACTGCGCACCTCCCACGAGCAGAACATCATCCTCGCCGACGTCGAGCAGTCCCAACTGTTCACCCTGTGGGGCGAGCTGCGCGAGCAGGGTTTTGCCACGCCGAACATTGGCCTGCTGACCGACATCATCTGCTGCCCGGGCGGCGACTTCTGCTCCCTGGCCAACGCCAAGTCGATCCCGATTGCCGAATCGATCCAGCGCCGCTTCGACGACCTGGACTACCTGTTCGACATCGGCGAGCTGGACCTGAACATTTCCGGTTGCATGAACGCCTGTGGTCACCACCACGTCGGCCACATCGGCATCCTGGGCGTGGACAAGAAAGGCGAAGAATTCTACCAAGTGTCCCTGGGTGGCAGCGCCAGCCGCGATGCGAGCCTGGGCAAGATCCTCGGCCCGTCCTTCGCCCAGGAAGCCATGCCTGACGTGATCGGCAAGCTGATCGACGTGTACGTTGAACAGCGCACCGAAGATGAGCGTTTCATCGACACCTACCAGCGCATCGGCATTGACCTGTTCAAGGAGCGCGTCTATGCAGCGAATCATTAAGAACAACGAAGTCGTCGACGAAACCTGGCACCTGCTGCCCAAGGACGCGAGCTTCGATGGCATCTCCAACTGCGACGACCTGATCGTGCCGCTGGCCCTGTGGCGCGAACACGCTCACGCCCTCAAGGCCCGCGACGGCGGCCTGGGTGTGTGGCTGGACGCCGATGAAGAAGCCGAAGAGATCGGTGATGACGTGGAGCACTTCCAGGTCATCGCCCTGAACTTCCCGGCCTTCACCGACGGTCGCAACTACTCCAACGCCCGCCTGCTGCGTGACCGTTATGGTTACAAGGGCGAGCTGCGGGCGATTGGCGATGTGCTGCGCGACCAGTTGTTCTACCTGCGCCGCTGCGGGTTCGATGCCTTCGCCTTGCGCGCAGACAAAGACCCTTATGAAGCGCTGGAAAGCCTCAAGGATTTCTCGGTGACGTACCAGGCCGCGACGGATGAACCGTTGCCGTTGTTCCGCCGCCGGTAAGCCTCGCTGTCAATAAAAAGCCCCGACCCGTCGGGGCTTTTTGCATTCAGACGGTGGGCTGCAATGCGAGTTGCACCGCGCCATCGACACTCAACCCGCTGATCAGCACCTGCGGCGCGCACGCCTCAGGCAACGTCTGCAACACCTCCTGCGCCTCATGCCGCACCCTGGCCAGCACCAGGCACTTGCCCTCCCCTTGCACTTGTACGAAAAACGCCTGCAATGCCTCGATGCTGGTGCCGTCCAGGTCGGGGGATTCTTCCAGACTGAGCACCACCGTGTGCACCGGTAACGTAGCGTGCCGCATCAGGCTCAACACCGCCCCCAACACCCGCTCGGCATTCGCGAAGAACAGCGCCTCACTGGGCCGTACGATCAGCACACCGGGGATCCGTTCGGCGCTCGGGTGATGCAGCAAGTCGACAAAATCATGCCCACCGTCAATGCGCCCCAGCTCACGCACGTCCGCCGACGACATCTGGCGCAGCATCAACACCACGCTGATGCCGACCGCCACCAGCAGGCCGTCCAGCACGCCGAGCACCAACACCGCCGCCACCGCGCAAATCACTAGCAACCGGTCGCGCCGCCAGGAGAAATAGCGGCCCAAGGGCTGCAGGCTCAAGCCACGACCCAAGGCATAAATGACGATGGCGGCCAGTACCGGCTCCGGCGTCAATGCAACCAGGGGCAGCACTGTCAGTACGATCGCCAACACCACCAATGCCGCCACGGCGCCCGCCAGCCGGGAGTTGGCTCCCGCCGCCTCATTGGCCGACGTCGCGGAATAACCAGCGCCCGTGGGCATGCCCTGGAACAGCCCGGACAACAGGTTGGCCGCCCCCAGCGCCAGCAAGTCACGGTTGGATGACACGCGATCACCATGCTTGAGGGCGAACGAGCTGATGGAGCCGTAGGACTCGGCGTAAAGAATCATCACCATGGCAAACGCCAATTCCCCCAGGCGCAACCAGTCGGCGAACGGCAACACCGGAAGGTGCGCGAACTCCAGGCGCAGGTCGATCACACCGATCAATGCCACGCCATGGGCCTGCAGATCCAGCCACTGGCCGGCGGCAATCCCGAGGATCACCACCAGTAACCCGCCCGGCAGGCGCTTGACTCGCGCGCACAGCCAGAGCAGCAGCAACGCGACACCCGCTACGGCAGCGGCGGCCCAGTTCCAACGCGGCAGTTGCTCCAGGAGTTGAGGCAGGAAGCGAATCAGGTTGTTATCGGTCAGGTGCACGCCCACCACGCTGGCCAACTGCTTGAGGATGATGGTCAGCGCCAGGCCAAAGGCAAAGCCGCGCAACACGGGCTTGGCGATAAACGAGGTCAGCCCGCCCAGCTTGAGCAACCCGGCCAACAGGAAAAACGCCCCGGTCACCAATACCAGGCCCATTGCCAGGCTCAGCCTGAGTGCCGGATCGTTCCCGGCCAACGTCGCCGTGGCCGCCGCCAGCACCGCCGCCGAGGATGACGTGGCGGAGACAATCGCGAAGCGGCTGGTGCCAAACAGGCCGTAGCACAACAAGCCGGCAAACAAGGCGATCACCCCCGCCTGGGGCGGCAATGCGGCGATGCTGGAATAGGCCACGGCTTCGGGCAGCAACAAGCCGGCGATGGACAGCCCGGCCAATAAGTCCTGGATGCGGTTCTGTCGGGTCTCAGTTGTCAATCGGGCCTACCCATCCTGGCAAGTAACGGGCTTGCTGGCTGCGGGCCAGGGTCATGGCCTTGCCCATCAACTTGGGGCTCAGGTCGCCGATCAGGTCGCTGCCAATGCGGCTGCGGAAAAAGTCGGCCCAGAGAAACTCGCTGAAGGGCGCAGCGTCCTTGGCATAGCCACCGGCGGTACGCAGCAGGCCCGCGAGACTGCGGTAGGGATCGTCCTGCAGTTCGGTAATCCGTCGGGGAATCGCGTCGTAAGAGCGACGAATACCCCGCGCATCATAGGGATGCACCCATTGGTTGAAGGTCATGACGTTCCAGAACGTAGTGCGCTCGACAAACGACAGGTCCTTGAGCACCAGCAACGACACGCTCTTGACTTCCTCCTGCAACAACGCCAGGCCGAAGTGATGATGGTCGGTGATGTAGTAACGTTCGTCCGGCCCCAGCACACAGGGAAACCAGTGCTGGTCGAGTGCAGCCGCGCGCTCCTTGCGCTTGAGCTTTTTCCAGGCCTCGCGCTTGGTCGCGACCTCGGCGAGGCCCACCGTCAATTGGGTGGGGTGCAGTTTTTCCACTTGCCGGTGATCAACTGCGGGCGGGCGCGAGCCATGAACAACCTCCAGGTAAGAATTCGACGTGCCCTGTCAGACACCCGCGACAAGCTTAGCCGTGATTGCCCACCTGGCGTTGATACTTATCAGCCCCTGAGGGTTTGCAGGCACAAAAAAGGCCGACTCGCCTGATGGGCGAGTCGGCCTTGCTCACAACGACCTGCGTATCAGGCCATCAGCGAGTAAATCAACGCGGTGATCGCCACCAGGCCGACCGCCGTCACAAACACGTTGGACGCCTGGCCACGGTACTTGGCCATCGCCGGCACCTTGCGGATCGCGTACATCGGCATCAGGAACAGGATCGACGCAATGATCGGCCCGCCCAGGGTCTCGATCATGCCGAGGATGCTCGGGTTGAGGGTGGCGACGATCCAGCACACCACCAGCATGAAGGCGGCTGTCATGCGGTCCAGGGTCTTGGCAGCCGGGCGACGGCCACTTTTGAGCACCAGGCCCTTGAGGCCTTCGCTGGCGCCGATGTAGTGGCCCAGGAACGACTTGGCAATCGCCACAAACGCGATCAGCGGCGCGGCGAACGCGATGGTCGGGTTGCTGAAGTGGTTGGCCAGGTACGACAGGATCGACAGGTTCTGCGCCTTGGCTTCGGCCAGTTGGGCCGGCGACAGGGTCAGGACGCAGCTGAACACGAAGAACAGCACCATCACCACCATCAGGATGTGCGCCCGCGACAGGATCTGCGAGCTGCGTTCCTCGGCGTGTTCACCGTACTGGCGCTTCTGGTCCACCGCAAAGGCCGAGATGATCGGCGAGTGGTTGAACGAGAACACCATCACCGGAATCGCCAGCCACAGGGTGTGCAGCAGCGCCGACGGGGCCGGCACGGTACTGGCGGTGCTGAGGATGCCACCGTTCCAGTGCGGCACCAGGTACACGGCGAGGAACAGCAAGGCAACGATAAACGGATACACCATCAGGCTCATGGCCTTGACGATCACCTGCTCGCCGCAACGCACCACGGCCAGCAGGCCGAGGATCAGCACCAGCGACAGGATCGCCCGCGGCGGCGGCGCGATGTGCAGTTGATGCTCCATGAAGCTGCCGACGGTGTTGGTCAGCGCCACGCTGTAGATCAGCAGGATCGGGAAGATCGCGAAGAAGTACAGCAAGGTGATCGCGGCACCGGCCTTGAGGCCGAAGTGTTCCTCGACCACGTCGGTGATGTCCGAGCCTTCACGGCCCGAGAGTACAAAGCGGGTCAGGCCACGGTGAGCGAAAAACGTCATCGGAAACGCCAGCAGCGCGAGAATCACCAACGGCCAGAAACCGCCAAGGCCCGCATTGATCGGCAGGAACAAGGTGCCGGCGCCGATGGCCGTACCGAACAGGCCGAGCATCCAGGTGGTGTCCTGGCGGCTCCAGCTTGTGAGGGTTGCAGGTGTCGTTGCGTAGCGTTCGTCGACGCTATTGGCCTGATCATTCATCCGTTCGGATCTCCGCATTCACTCAGTCGGGACGAGTCAGAAAAACCTGACAGGCAGCGCCACGACCGAAACAGGGGCGCGATTGTCCGGGATTCGCCTGAAGAAGCAAAGACTTAGCTGAGGAATGGTTGTGCGCAGCAGATGATTGGAGAGGTTTGATGAGCAGGTTTTTTAGATTTCGTTAAAAATCTATTTTATAAATTCCGGCTGTCATGTATTTTCAATGCCACGCCCCTCACTGGAATCACCGCCATGCCCATCGTGCGCATCGACCTTCGGAAAAACCCCGACGCCACCTACGCCAAGCGCGTCGGCGTACTGATCTACAACGCCATGCACACGGCCATCGGCGTGCCTGAACACGACAACTTCCAGATCCTCACCGAGCACGATGAACACCACTTCATCTATGACCCCGAGTACCTGGGCATCCAGCGCAGCGACAACCTGGTGATTATCCAGATCACCCTGAACGAAGGCCGCAGCACCGAGCAGAAAAAGCTGTTGTACAAGACCATCGCCGAGAGCTTGAACCGTGAACTGGCGGTGCGCCTGGAAGACGTGTTTATCAGCCTGGTTGAGGTCAAGAAGGAAAACTGGTCGTTCGGCAACGGGATTGCGCAGTACGCCACCTAAACGTTTTATGATGCCAACCACCCCTGCCACCACCTGATTCAGAGAGCCCTCGATGCCACGCGTGTCCCGCAAACAAGCCGAACTCAATCGCGAAATCATCGTCGAGGCCGCCACGCGGCTGTTTCGTGAGCGGGGCATCCATGGCATCAGCGTGTCGGACGTGATGGCGGCTGCCGGGCTGACCCATGGCGGTTTCTACGGGCACTTCGAGTCCCGCGAGGCGCTGGCCACCGAAGCCTGCAACCGGGCGTTCGAACAATCGAGCCTGCGCTGGCAGGCCAGGGTCGAGCAAAGCCCTGATGCCGAGGCCGCGCGCCTGGCATTGATCGATCCCTACCTCACGGCAGCCAATCGTGATAACCCCGGAGACAGTTGCCCGGTGGCGGCCTTCGCCGGGGAAATGTGCCACGAAGCTGCCGACAGCGCGTTGCAGCGCACTTTCATCCGTGGTCTCGAAGCGTCGATGGGGATCCTGGCCGCTACCCAGGCCACCGGAACACCCGAAGGTGACCGGCAGGCTGCCATGGCCCAGTACGCAATGATGGTCGGTGCCATCACCCTGGCCCGTGCGACTAAAGGCAGCGGCCTGTCTGATGAATTCCTGGAAGCTGCCAGAAATCTGCTGATCCCGGAAAAAAACCTCGGCTGACGCGTTGACAGCCAAACGCCACCGCCAGCATGATCGACCCATGAACATTTTTCAGCTGGCCCTCACCCGCACCACCACCACGACCGCTCCCGGCGGGTCGTGTGGTAGCGGTGAGTGGCGCGCAAACTAAGCCACCCGGTTTTACCCAAGGCCCCGCCAGTAATGGACGGGGCCTTTTTATTGCTCCGCCCATTCGGCAACTACAAGGAGCAGTACCATGCCTGACATCAAGCGCCCCGCCCTGCTGGTCATCGACATGCAGACCGGTCTGTACGACGGCCCGGAAAAACCCTACGAGCGCGAGCGCGTACTCGACATCATCAACCAGTTGATTCAGCGCGCCAGGCACGCTGGCGTGCCGATCTTCGCTGCACGTCACACCGGCCCTGCGGGCTCGCCCATCGAGGTGGGCAGCCCGTTTTGGCAACTATGGCCAGCGTTGGAGGTTGATCCAGCCCGGGATACGGTTTTCAATAAAACCCGGCCCAGCTGTTTTCTCGACACCGAGCTGGCGCAGCAACTGGCGGCGGCGCAGGTGAATGAGCTGGTGATCGTCGGGATGAAAACCCAGTACTGCATCGACACAACCTGCCGGGTGGCCGTCGAACTGGGGTTCTCGGTGCTGCTGCCGGAGGATGCCCATACTTGCATGGACACTCCGGCGTTATCGGCCGCATCGATTATCGAGCACCACAACACGACGTTGGCCGGGGCATTTGTGCGGCGCGTGAAGGCGGAAGATATCGGCTTTTAACCGCCCACTTGGAACGCCCGCCGGAGTACCAATGCCCGGCGGGCGTCGGATTTTTCTTCGCCTGACGCGGGATTCATTCGGAAAAAATGTCGCATACTGAAGCCATCAAACCCTTCAGGAAGAGCCCTCGCATGCCCGTTACCGTTCTGGTCCTGGTTGAAACCATCAACGACTACCTGCCGATCATCGAAGGCAATGGCTTTCACGTGATCCTTGCGCCGACCCCGGCCGAACGCACCAAGGCCATCAAGACCCATGGCGGGCAGATCCAGGCCGTGCTGACCCGTGGCCCGCTGGGCCTGTACGCCGAGGAAATCGCCGCGCTGCCGCTGCTGGAGATCATCTGCGTGATCGGCGCCGGGTATGAACACGTGGACCTGCAAGCCGCCAGCAACCGTGGAATCGTGGTCACCAATGGCGCCGGGGTGAATGCACCGTCGGTGGCGGACCATGCCATGGCCCTGCTGCTGTCCCTGGTGCGGGACACTCCTCGAGCGGACGCGGCAATACGGCGCAGCGAATGGCCCAAGATCATGCGCCCTTCCCTGGCCGGCAAACAGCTGGGCATTCTTGGCCTGGGGGCCGTCGGTCTGGAGATCGCCAAGCGCGCGGCCCTGGGTTTCGGCATGGAGGTGAGTTACCACAATCGCCAGCCCCGCGATGATGTGGACTACACCTACTGCGCCACCGCCGTGGAACTGGCGCGGGCCTCGGACTTCCTGATCCTTGCAACGCCAGGCGGCGCCAGCACCCGGCATTTGATCGACCGCCAGGCCCTCGACGCGCTGGGGCCCAACGGTTTCCTGGTGAACATCGGCCGTGGCAGCGTGGTGGTCACCGCCGACCTGATTGCCGCCCTGGAACAACGGCGCATCGGCGGCGCGGCGCTGGATGTGTTCGACGATGAACCCAACGTGCCCGATGCGCTCAAGCGCCTCAGCAACACCGTACTCACGCCCCACGTCGCTGGCCTGTCGCCGGAAGCCGCCCATGACACCGTGCAGCGCGTGGCGGACAACTTGCTGGAATACTTCGCCGGTCGCCCGGTACTGACACCCGTGACATTGCCACCCAAAAAATAGTAGCCAATAGCCAGCAACCATCCAAATCCTGGCTACACTGCTTGCGGGGATGCTCAGGACGTCGGCACTGGACCGGCAAAGGAACGCAGGATGGTTTGCCACGGACTCGGCCCGGCCCGGCAACGCGGCGCAATAGGACTGATGGGCGCGATGACCCTCGGCATCGCCCTGCTGTTTATGTTGTTGGTAGTCGATAGCGGCCGGCTATACCTGGAGAAGCGCAAGCTGCAACGGGTTGCCGACACCGCGGCACTGGAAGTAGTGACCCGCGGCGGCGCCTGCGTCTCCCCGAACACCAACGCCGCGCAATTCGCGATCCAAAGCGCGACCCGCAATGACTTCCCGATCGACGACAACCGCACCCTGGCCACCGCCTGCGGCACCCTGGTCACCGGGGCTGACTTCATACGCACCTTCAGCCCCAATCCTGCCAAGGCCGACGCGATCCAGGTCATCGCCACCCACCGCGTTGTCACCAGTATCGCCAACGGCCTGCTCATGCTGTTCTCCCCTGGCCCTTTCGAACCGACCATCCGATTGCAGGCCGTGGCCGTGGCCGCCGTCCCCGCACCACCAGTGGCAACGCTGACCATTCGCAGCACGCTGTTGACCGTGGACAGCACCAAGTCCGCAGCGCTCAACGCGCTGATCGGCGGCCTGCTGGGGGGCAAGTTGCAACTCAACGCGGTGGGCTGGGAAGGACTGATCAACACCAACATCAGCCTGCTCAGTTATCTCGACGCCCTGGCCATCCGGCTGAATGTCAGCGCCGGCAATTACGACGAACTGCTCAAGACCGACGCCAGCGTCGGCGATTTGATCCAGGCCGCGATTGACGTACTCAAGCTGGGGAGCGATGCGGTCAAGGTGGTGATCAACAACCTGGAGGCGATCAAGCTGATTGCACCCGGCACCAAGATCCTGCACCTGGGCGACCTGCTGACCATCCAGAACGGCACCGACAAGAGCGCCCTCGACGTCAAGCTGCAACTGTTCAACCTGATCCAGGGGTTTGTGCAACTGTCGAACAAGTACAACGCCGTGGCGGTGGAGCTGCCGGTGGATGTACTGGGATTACTGAACATCACGGTCAAGACCAAGGTCATTGAACCGGCGCAGATATCCGCCATCGGCAACCCGAAGCTGATCGCCACCCAGCCGATCTACGTCAGGACCGCACAGGTCAGGACCCTGATCTCCGTGAACTTGCCCGTGGTCGGCGTGCTGAACGATGTGGTGGGCGGGGTGACAGGCCTGCTGGGGTTGTTGCTCGGCAGCTCCCTGGACGCGAAAATCGGCACCCAACTCGACGTGGCCCTGGAAGCGGCCAGTGGCAGTAGCGAGGTGACCGGCTTTCGCTGCAACGGGCCGGCGGACAAATCGTTGTCGGTGGTGGGCACCACTTCGGCCGTGCGCTTGATGGTCGGCCAGATCGATCCGAAAAAGCTGTTTTCCTCCACTGCCCCGCTGAGCGTCGACGAGTTTCCATTGCTCGACCTGGGCATACAAACCTGCAGCAAGGGCGCCTGCGACCCTCGACAACCCTATGCCATCGGCGGCATCAGCCTGCGAGTCGACAGCAGCGTGGCCAAGACCATCAGGAACCACACCTATGTGTCGCCGCCCGAGGTGAAGCAGCCCCCCGACTACTTCAGCTTCAGTTCCAGCAACGTGGTAGGCAGCTTGAGCAACACCCTCAGTGGCATCCAGTTGATCAACCATCCACCCACACAAGGCGGGCTCTTGGGGTTGGTGCTGAATCTGGTGGTCGGCCTGGTGACGGGTGTTCTCAATCTCCTCACCAGCATTATCTCAGGCGTACTCAGCCCCCTCCTCGACCCATTGGTCAACAACCTGCTGGCCGGCCTGGGCGTGGACCTGGCAAAAGTCGAAATCGGTGCCAACCTGTCCTGCAACCCCAGCGGGCGCGCAATTCTGGTGATCTGAGCACATCAAGCCCGCTGATCATCGGCCAACACGCTAACCTATTAAGCCGCCCCAACCTTGTGGCTGGGCGGCCGCGCGCATTAGATTAGCCAATAGTCCAAGGCCTTAAGAATAAGCAGAAGGGATAAGCATGGCGCTTAATGACCAATCGACCCAGATTCGCCCCGGCGAAGAACTTGATGCCAGCCTCATCGATCCCTATCTCAAGGCCCATATCCCGGGCTTGAGCGGCAGCGTCAAAATCAGCCAGTTCCCGGGTGGTGCCTCGAACCTGACGTACCTGCTGGAATACCCCGGCCAGGAATTCGTGCTGCGCCGCCCGCCCTTTGGCCACAAGGCCAAGTCTGCCCACGACATGGGCCGCGAATACCGGATTCTCAACCAGCTCAAGGACGGTTTCCCGTATTGCCCCAAGGCCTACGTGCACTGCACCGACGAGTCGGTGATCGGCGCCGAGTTCTACGTGATGGAGCGGGTCAACGGGATCATCCTGCGCTCGGACCTGCCGCCGGAACTGGGCCTGGATACGACGAAGACCGAAGCCTTGTGCAAAAGCTTTATCGACAAGTTCGTCGAGCTGCACCAGGTCGACTACAGCGCCTGCGGCCTGGCCGACCTGGGCAAGCCTGAAGGTTACGTGGAGCGGCAGATTCGCGGCTGGAGCGACCGCTACGAAAAGGCCCTGACCCCCGATGCACCGCGCTGGGAAGCCGTACGTGCCTGGCTCAACGACAAGATGCCGGCTGACCACCCCACCTCCAGCATCGTCCACAACGACTACCGCTTCGATAACGTGATCCTCGACCCGCATAACCCGATGCAGATCATCGGCGTGCTGGACTGGGAACTGACCACCCTCGGCGACCCGCTGATGGACCTGGGCAACACCCTCGCCTACTGGATCGAAGCCGCCGACCCGGCGCCGGTGCAACTGATGCGCCGCCAGCCGAGCAACGCCCCCGGCATGCTCACCCGCCGCCAGTTCGTCGACTACTACGCCGAACGCTCCGGAATCCAGATCGACAATTTCGACTTCTACTACACCTACGGCCTGTTCCGCCTGGCCGGCATCGTGCAGCAGATCTACTACCGCTTCTTCCATGGCCAGACCCAGGACAAACGCTTTGCGCAGTTCATTCACATGAACAAGCTGCTGGAGCAGATTAGCCTGAACGTCATCAAACAGTCTTCCCTCTGACCCTCTTCAAGGAAAAACCATGTCCAAGACCCAACTGTTCGACCTCGATGGCAAGATCGCTTTCGTTTCCGGCGCCAGCCGCGGTATCGGTGAGGCCATCGCCAAGTTGCTGGCCCAGCAAGGCGCCCACGTGATCGTGTCGAGCCGCAAGATCGACGGCTGCCAGCACGTGGCCGACGCGATCATCGCCGACGGCGGCAAGGCCACGGCGATGGCCTGCCATATCGGCGAAATGGAACAGATCACTCACGTGTTTGCCGCGATCCGCGAACAGTTCGGTCGCCTGGACATTCTGGTCAACAACGCCGCCACCAACCCGCAGTTCTGCAACGTGCTGGACACCGACCTGGGTGCGTTCCAGAAGACCGTCGACGTGAACATTCGCGGCTACTTCTTCATGTCCGTGGAAGCCGGCAAGCTGATGCGCGAGAACGGCGGTGGCAGCATCATCAACGTGGCGTCGATCAACGGGATTTCGCCGGGCGTGTTCCAGGGCATCTACTCGGTGACCAAGGCCGCCGTGATCAACATGACCAAAGTCTTCGCCAAGGAATGCGCGCCGTTCGGCATTCGCTGCAACGCACTGCTGCCGGGCTTGACCGACACCAAATTCGCCTCGGCGCTGGTGAAAAACGACTCGATCCTGAAAATGGCCCTGGCGCAGATCCCCCTCAAGCGCGTGGCCGACCCGAGCGAAATGGCCGGCGCAGTGCTGTACCTGGCCAGCGATGCGTCGAGCTACACCACCGGCGTTTCGTTGAACGTGGACGGTGGTTTCCTGTCCTGATTCGGCTGGCGGGTGACTTGCGGTAATCTTGCGGGTGATTGCTTGCCTCTGGATGAAACATGGAACTGCACGTCGTTATCAAGGGCCGCAAGGACCTGGCCGAACAGCTGTACCAGCAACTGCGCACGGCCATTGAGTCGGGACAACTGGTGGCCGGGTCGCAATTGCCGCCCAGCCGCTTGCTGGCCCTGCAACTGGGCGTGTCACGCAAGACAGTCTCAGACACCTACGCGACGCTGACCTACGAAGGGTTGTTGGTCGGCAAGATCGGCCGTGGCACGTTCGTCAACGCCTGGGCCACGCGTCGCGAACACCTGCAAAGTGCCGCCGACCTCGCCTGCGCCGCCAACCTCGCCAAATGGCAGGCCCTTCCCGCGCCCATGGGCCACCCCAACCGTGAAACCCGCCCGAGCCGGGACTTTATCGGCGGCGCGACGGCCCGCAGCCAGTTCCCCCAGGATGAATGGCGGCGCTGCACCCTCGACGCCTTGCGCCGTATCTCACAGGACAGCGGCTTCTACAGCCGGCCGGAAGGCTTGCCGGCCCTGCGCAGTGCAATCGCCGGGCATATCGCATTTTCCCGTGGGGTCAGGTGCAGTGAAGACGACATCGTAGTCACCAACGGCGCTCAGCAGGCGCTCGACCTGATCGCCCGCGTGGTGCTGGAACCGGGCAGCGTCGTCGCCATGGAAGACCCCGGCTACCCCCCGGTGCGACTGATGTTCGACGCCATGGGGGCGACCGTGGTGGGCGTGCCGGTGGACGAACACGGCCTGCGGGTCGACTTGATTCCCGACGGCACGCGGCTGATCTACGTGACCCCGTCCCATCAGTTCCCCCTGGGCATGCCCATGAGCGTGCCGCGCCGTGAAGCGTTGCTGGCACGTGCGCTGGCGCTGGGCGCCATTGTGATCGAGGATGACTACGACAGCGAATTCCGCTACGAGGGCCGCCCCACCGACTCCCTGCAAAGCATGGACACCCGCGGCGTGGTCGCCTACGTCGGGACCTTCTCGAAAACCCTGCTGCCGGAGTTGCGCCTGGGCTACACGGTGTTGCCGCCGGCGATTTTTGGCGCGGTGCTCAAGGCCAAGCAACTCACCGACCAGCACAGCTCCACCCTGCCGCAATGGGCCCTGGCCAAGTTCATCAGCGAAGGCTACCTGCTCAAGCACATTCGGCGCTGCCATGGGGTGTATGCCGGACGCCGGGAACGGATTCTGCAGCGCCTGGCGGGGGACCTCTCGCCGTGGTTCGACGTGGTCCCCACCGTGGCCGGGTTCCATCTGGCCGCACTGTGCAAGGTGCCGGTGAATATTCCACAGCTGATCCAACGGGCACGGGAGGCTGACGTGGGGCTCTATCCGCTGAGCGTGTTTTTCCACGACACACCGGTACGCGAGGGGCTGAAGATCGGGTTTGGCGCGATCGAAACCCTGGACATTGACCCGGCGCTGGACGTGGTGCGGGATATCCTGCGACAGATTGGCTGAGGGAATTTCCGCCGGATTGGCTATTGGTCAAATCCGGATCGGGGCCTAGGGTGAACGGGTCTCGACTCACTCGGAAGCGTCCCCATGAAAGTACTGCTCGGCACCACCCTGCTGCTGGCCTCGTTAAGCGCCTTTGCCCACGACCCGGTGTACAACCAGGAAAAAATCAACGTCTTGCAGGAACACGCCCTGACCAACGTCCCCGGCAAGAAAACCGTCATGCTCACCGTGGACTACGCCCCGGGCCAGGCCACCGTGCCCCACAGCCACACCGGCACTGCCGTGGCCTACGTGCTGGAAGGTACAATCACCTCGCGGGTCAACGATGAGAAGGCGGTCACCTACAAGGTCGGCCAGTCGTTCTATGAACCCGCCGGCTCGCGGCACTTTGAATCGAGCAATGCCAGCCAGACCCAACCGGCGAAACTGCTGGTGGTGATGGTGATGGACGACAAGGCCGACGTACTCACGCCGCTGCCACACTAACCCGCGCCACCGCCCTCTCCTGTGGGAGCTGGCTTGCCTGCTCCCACAGTTTTAACCGCGCACAGTCAGTGGCTCAGGGTCGTTTGAAGTGGTGGCGCAGGTGTTCGATTCGAGGCCGGCAGGCACAGCCTTCAAGGTGGTCGTTGACCATGCCCATCGCCTGCATGAACGCATACAGGGTGGTCGGCCCCACGTAGCTCCAACCGCGTTTTTTCAGGGCCTTGGACAAGCGTGTTGAAGCGGCTGAAGTCGGGTTGGCCGTCCAGTACGCCAGGTCGACCTGCGCCGGGCGCTCATCGGCGGAAGGTTCAAACGACCACAGCCACGCCGCCAGCGATCCGGTTTCATCCACCAGCTCACAGGCCCGCCGGGCGTTGTTGATGGCGGAGACGATCTTGGCGCGATTACGCACGATGCCCGGGTCGGCCATCAAGCGGTCGATATCCTGTTCGGTGTACTGCGCCACCCGGCGAAAATCAAAGCCCTCGAACGCCCGGCGAAACGCCTCGCGCTTACGTAGGATAGTGATCCACGCCATGCCCGCCTGAAAACCTTCCAGGCAAATCTTCTCGTACAGCGCAATGTCATCAGCCACCGGCACGCCCCATTCATGGTCGTGGTAATCCGGGTATTCCACTGCGGCCGTGCGCCATGTGCAGCGCGTCAGGCCATTCTCATCCGTCGTCAGTCCCGGAATATCCATAGCTCACCTATTTGCCCAAGCTGCGGATGATAAGCGAAAAAAAATTCCCACCGCCAACCGCTCAAGCACAGACCTTACATACCCACTGGTCAGACCGGGACCGGCCATCCACGTAATATTTACTTGCGACTTGAAAAAAACCGAGCGTAGACTGGCCCCGCACTGGACATACCGGTCAGACCACAACAATTAAGCCCTGGACCCACCAAGGCGCCGAATAGAGATCCCTCCCATGCTCAGATGGTGCTCGCGTTCGATTTTCCTGCAAGTCGTGATTGGCCTGGTGATCGGCATAATCTGCGGCCTCGCCCTCCCCGAATTCTCCTCGCAACTCAAACCCCTGGGTGACGGCTTTATCAAGCTGATCAAAATGCTGATTGGCCTGATCGTCTTCTGCGTGGTGGTCAGCGGTATTTCCGGCGCCGGCGACTTGAAGAAAGTCGGACGCATCGGCCTCAAGTCGGTGATCTACTTCGAAGCACTGACCACCGTGGCCCTGGTGATCGGCCTGATCATGGCCTTCAGCACCGGGATCGGCACCGGTGCCAATATCCATCTGGAGCAACTGTCGTCCGCCGGCCTGAATGAACTGGCCGACAAAGGCCAGCACATCAAGGGCACCAGCCAATTCCTGATGGATCTGATTCCCAACTCGGTAATCGGCGCCTTCGCGGATAACAACGTGCTGCAAGTGCTGTTGTTCTCGGTGTTGTTCGGCAGCGCGCTGAACCTGGTGGGCGAAGCTGCTTCCGGGATCTCGCGGTTGATCAACGAGTTGAGCCACGTAATCTTCCGCATCATGGGCATGATCGTGCGCCTCGCGCCCATTGGCGTGTTCGGCGCCATCGCCTTCACCACCAGTACTTATGGCCTGGACTCCCTGCAACACCTGGGCAGCCTGGTGGGCCTGTTCTACCTCACCTGCTTCCTGTTCGTCGCGGTGATTCTCGGCCTGGTAATGCGCCTTTCGGGCCTGCGGATGCTGCCGCTGCTCAAGTACCTGCGGGAAGAACTGCTGATCGTGATGGGCACCGCCTCCTCCGACGCGGTGTTGCCCCAGATCATGCGTAAACTGGAGCACCTCGGGATTGGCAGCTCCACCGTGGGCCTGGTGATTCCCACCGGGTACTCGTTCAACCTCGACGGTTTCTCGATCTACCTGACCCTCGCCATCGTGTTTATCGCCAACGCCACCGGCACGCCGCTGTCGATGACCGACCTAATGACCATCCTGCTGGTGTCGCTGATCACCTCCAAGGGCGCCCACGGGATACCGGGCTCGGCACTGGTGATCCTGGCGGCGACACTCACCGCCATCCCGGCCATTCCCGTGGTGGGCCTGGTGCTGGTGCTGGCGGTGGACTGGTTCATGGGCATTGGCCGGGCGCTGACCAACCTGATCGGCAACTGCGTCGCTACCGTGGCCATCGCCCGTTGGGAGAAAGACATCGACATCCAGCGCGCCAACAAGGTGCTGGACGGGCAACAAGGGTATGCCTTCCAGGCCAAGAAGCCAGTGCTGCCTGCCCACCAAGAGTTCTGATGAGACTGACTCATCCTCTGTGGCGAGGGAGCTTGCTCCCGCTGGGGCGCGCAGCGGCCCCAAAAAATGGGCCTGCTGCGCAGTCCAGCGGGAGCAAGCTCCCTCGCCACACAAAGCAGGCAGTCCAATTTAAAGGGAGCCACACGTGATCACCTCGTCAACCGTCGTCAATTCAGTGGTAGAAAAACTGCGCGCCGCCCTGGCGAGGGGTCAGTGGCGGCGCGGCGAGATGCTGCCCGGCCAGCGTGAACTGGCCGAGCAAATGGGCATCAGCCGTCCAAGCCTGCGCGAAGCGGTGATCGTGCTGGAAACCCTCGGCCTGGTACGTTCCATGCCCGGCAAGGGCGTGGTGGTGCTGGAAACCACCCTCAGCGAATCCCAGGCCCAGGACAGCGGCGTGGCCGACGCCAGCCTCGAAGACATCCTGCAACTGCGCTACACCCTCGAGCCCTTTATCGTCGGCCTGGTGGCGCAATCCATCAGCAGCAAGGAAGTCGGGCAACTGCGCCTGACCCTGATGGACATGCGCGAAGCCCTCGACGCCGGCGACAGCGAAGCCGGGATGAACGCCTACATCGCGTTCCACGAAGAACTGTTCGCCCTGACCTCCAACCCGATCTTCCAGAACGTGGTGCAACAGACCAGCAATGCCCTCAAGCAAAGCGCCCAGGTGCTGCGCAACTCCCCCGAACACCTGGCGGAACGCTTGCAGGAAAACGACGCCGTGGTGCGCGCGATTCGCAACAAAAACAGCGCCCTGGCCAGCGCCGAAATGCGCCGGCATATCCTGCAGGAAGGCTTGCGCATGGGCATTCGCTTGAACATCCCGGATGACCATCTGGGTAGCTGACTTCCAGGAGACCGCGCATGACCGCTCACGCCCTGCACACCCCTTTCCCCTTTACGCCGTTGCGCCTGGTGGGCAAGCCGAAACTCTCGGTGGACGACATCTACCCGGCGTTGTTCGACGCCATTCTCGAGCAACGCATCGCCCCCGCCAGCCGTTTTACCGAGGAGAGCCTCGGGCAAAGTTTTGGCGTCAGCCGCAGCGTGATTCGCCGAGTGCTGGCGCGGCTGTCGCACCAGCAAGTGATCATCCTGCGTCCCAACCATCGGGCCCAGGTGGCGGCACCGGATGCACAACAGACACAGCAGATTCTCGAGGCGCGACGCCTGACGGAAATCACCGTGGTGCAGTTGGCGTGTGCCCAGGCAAAACCGGCGCAGATCCGCCAACTGCGGGAGTTGATCGCACGGGAGCGCGACTGCATCGAGCGTGACGAGCGTGGCCCGGCGATTCGCCTTTCCGGGGAGTTTCACCTGCAACTGGCGGCGATTGCGGGTAACGCGCCGCTGGCACAATTTCTCAACAGCCTGGTGCCGCTGACCTCATTGGCGATTGCGCAGTTTGAGGCCAAGGCTTGCACGTATTGCGCCTGGCAGGAACATAGGGCGATTGTGGATGCGGTGGAGCAAGGCGATACCGGCAAAGCCGTAGCCTTGATGACTCAACATCTGGACCATCTGGAAGCCAAGCTACTACGCAGCAATTGATCACACTGCTTTAACCTGTGGCGAGGGAGCTTGCTCCCTCGCCACAGGTTGAGAGAACACCCCGATAATCAAACACAAAAAAGCCCGATATCTTTCGATACCGGGCTTTTTGTTTTAGCGCTCAGTCAGAGCAGTTACAGCACCGACTGACCGCTCATCGCCAGGTCCAGCAACTCACGGTTGGCTACCGCGTACATGGCGTAGTCCGTACCAACCGCAGCACGAATCTCCACCATCATCGCGCGCCAGCGCTCCACCATGCTCGCGTTCTGCTCAAGCCATAGCGCCACGCGGGCTTCCATGTCTTCTGGCGCATCGGCCATTTGCAGAACCTTGATGGTGATCGCCCGTTGCTGCCAGTCCACGTCGTCGCGGAAGGCTTCACGAGCCTGGGCCTGCCAGTTGTTGCCCACCGGCAGATCGCTGATCTGCTGCAGGTACCACGGCAAGTCCAGGGCGCTGCCCACGGCGAAGTAGGCCTTGGCCACGTCCGCCGCGCTCTGACCGGTCACGTCAGCGGCTTCGATGATCGGCAGCAAGGTGTACAGGTGGGTAGTGCCTGCCACCATGCGCGCCAACAACTCCGGCACACCGGCTTCGACATAGGCCTGGTAACGGTTCTGCCAGCCTTCGCGGGTCGGACCTTCCAGCAGTTCGTCGAGCTTGAGGCCCAACGCCGCCAGGTGCGGACCGAAGTGCGCGACGTCACGGGCAGCATCCTGCTCGTTGCGACGGCTGCGCAGGAACCAGCGTGTGGCACGGCGGCCCAGGCGCATCAGTTCGTCCATCAACGCCAGTTGCACTTCAGCCGAAACCTGGTGGTCCAGGGCTTCGATCTGACGGAACCAGTGCGGGAGGTGGAAGATGTCACGCACAATCACGTAAGCACCGGCCACGTTCGCCGGGCTCATGCCGGTGGACTCTTTGAGTCGCTGAACGAAAGTGATGCCCATGTGGTTGACCAGGTCGTTAGCGATCTGGGTGCTGACGATCTCGCGCTTCAGACGATGGCGACGCATGGCTTCGGAGAACTTCGCCACCAGGCTCGGCGGGAACGCGGTCTCCATGTCGCGGGTCAGGTAGTGGTCATCCGGCACCAGGGACTTGAGCAACGCTTCCTTGAGGTCGATCTTGCTGTAGGAGATCAGTACCGACAGCTCCGGACGGGTCAGGCCCTTGCCGGTGGCGGCACGCTCGGTCAGTTGATCTTCCGAAGGCAGGTACTCGATGGCGCGGTCCAGCTTGCCACGGCTTTCCAGGTCGCTCATCAGGCGCTTGTACTCGGCAGCTCGCTCGAAAGCTTTGCGGGCAGCCAGGGACAGGGCCTGAGTTTGCTTGTAGTTGTTGCCCAACACCAGGCTGCCGACTTCGTCGGTCATGCTCGCCAGCAACTGGTTGCGCTGCTTGTCGGTCATGTCGCCGGCCTGCACCACTTCGTTGAGCAGGATCTTGATGTTCACTTCGTGGTCGGAGCAATCCACACCACCGGCGTTGTCGATGAAGTCGGTGTTGGAACCGCCGCCATTGAGGCCGAATTCCACACGACCCAATTGGGTCATGCCGAGGTTACCGCCCTCGCCCACTACCTTGCAGCGCAGCTCGTTGCCGTTGACGCGCAGGGCGTCGTTGGCCTTGTCGCCCACATCGGCATGGCTTTCGGTGCTGGCCTTGACGTAAGTACCGATGCCGCCGTTCCACAACAGGTCCACCGGCGCCTTGAGCAAGGCGTTCAGCAGTTCGGTCGGGGTCAGCTTGTCAGCCTGGATGTCGAAGCGTTCTTTCATCTGCGGCGAGATGGCAATGCTCTTCGCGCTGCGCGAGAAGATACCGCCACCTTCCGACATGATGCTGGTGTCGTAGTCGGTCCAGGCCGAGCGCGGCAGGTCGAACAGGCGCTGACGTTCAGCGAAACTGTTGGCCGGGTTCGGGTTTGGATCGATGAAGATGTGCAGGTGGTTGAAGGCCGCGACCAGTTGCAGCTTGTCGGACATCAACAAGCCGTTGCCGAACACGTCGCCGGCCATGTCGCCCACGCCCACCACGGTGATGCTGTCTTGCTGGACGTTGATGCCGCGCTCACGGAAGTGACGCTGCACACCCACCCAAGCGCCCTTGGCGGTGATGCCCATTTTCTTGTGGTCGTAACCGGCAGAACCGCCGGAAGCGAACGCGTCACCCAGCCAGAAGCCGTAGTCGATGGCGATGCCGTTGGCGATGTCGGAGAAGGTCGCAGTGCCCTTGTCCGCTGCTACTACCAGGTACGGGTCATCGTTGTCGTGACGCACCACGTTCAACGGTGGCACCAGGGCGCCGTCTTTCAGGTTGTCGGTGATGTCCAACAGGCCGGAAATGAAGATGCGGTAGCAGGCGATGCCCTCGGCCGCGATCTCGTCCCGGCTGCCGCCCAATGGCAGACGACGCGGCAGGAAGCCGCCCTTGGCGCCCACCGGCACGATCACCGAGTTCTTCACTTGCTGGGCTTTTACCAGGCCCAACACTTCGGTGCGGAAGTCTTCTTCACGGTCAGACCAGCGCAGGCCGCCGCGAGCCACGTTACCAAAGCGCAGGTGCACGCCTTCAACCCGTGGCGAGTAGACGAAGATTTCAAACTTCGGCACTGGCTTCGGCAATTCTGGAATGGCGTGCGGGTTGAACTTGAAGCTGAAGTACGACTTGTTCTGACCGTTGGCATCCGCCTGGTAGAAGTTGGTCCGCAGGGTAGCCTTGATCAGGTCCAGGTAGCGACGCAGGATGCGGTCTTCGTTGAGCACCTGGACGTCGTCCAGGGCCGTGAGGATCGCTTGTTCCAAGCGTTGCTGCTTGTCTTCCAGGTCTTCGGCGGTGAGCTTGCGCGCCAGGTAGAAGCGAGTCTTGAACAACCGGGTCAACTCGCGGGCGATGTCGGTGTGGTTGTTCAGGGTGCTGGCGATGTAACCCAGGTCGAAGCCCAGGCGAATCTGCTTCAGGTAACGCGCATAGGCACGCAGCAGCGCTACATCGCGCCACGGCAGGCCGGCGGTCAGCACCAGGCGGTTGAACGCATCGTTCTCGGCATCGCCGTTGACGATGTGCACGAACGCGTCCTGCAGGGTGTCGTTGAGCTGCTGGATGTCGAGGTTCAGGCCTTCAGCGGCAGTGAACGCGAAATCGTGAATCCAGAACTCGCGGCCATTGGCGTGACGCAGGCGGTATGGGAATTCACCCAGTACGCGCAGGCCGAGGTTTTCCAGGATCGGCAGCACGTCAGACAAGGCCAACGGGGTATCGGCGTGATACAGCTTGCAGTGCAACTCGCGCTGACCGGAAACCTGGCCCAATGGCTGGTAGAAGCTCATTACCAACGGGTTGGCTTCGGTGAGGCTGAGCAAGTGCTGCATGTCGACCACGGCCGAATGCGCGGCGAAACGCTCGCGGTAGCCGGCCGGGAAGCCTTTCGGAAAATCTGCCAGCACGTTGGTGCCGTGTGCTTCGCCGAAGCTCTCCACCACCAGGCTGGAGTAGTCGTCCTGCCAGCTGCGGCAGGCCTGCACCACTTCTTTTTCCAGTTGCAGCGGGTCGATGTCCAGGCGGTTCTTCGGGTCTACCCGCAGGATCAGTTGGACGCGAGCCAGTACGGACTCGGAGAAGAAGGTCCAGAACTCGCAGTCCGAGGCTTTCAGGCGATCCATCAGGACTTGCTGGATCTTCTGGCGCACTTCGGTGGAATAGATGTCGCGCGGCACATAGGCCAGGCAGTAGCAGAAGCGACCGTACGGGTCTTTGCGCAGGAACACGCGGATCTTGTTGCGTTCCTGGATCTGCACGATCGACATCACAGTGCTGAACAGCTCGTCCACCGGGGTCTGGAACAGATCATCACGGGGCAGTACCTCGACCACTTGGGCCAGTTCCTTGCCCAAGTGCGCCTTGGCCTGGAAGCCCGAACGACGTTCGATTTCCGCAACCTTGCGACGGATGTAAGGAATCACTCGCACGCTTTCGCCGTACACCGAGGAGGTGTAGAGGCCCATGAAGCGGCATTCCTTGACGACCTTGCCGTCGGCATCGATCTGGCGGATCGACACGTAGTCCGGGTAGGCCGGGCGGTGTACGCGGCTTGGGTGAGCAGCCTTGGCGAACGACAGCACAGCCGGCTCACGCAGGTAGTTCACTGCGTAGTCTTCGATGCGCAGGTCATCGGCCGTCAGGCCCGGGCGCAGCAGCTTGGTCAGACCGAGGAACGAGTTAGTGTCATATTCGATATGACCGCCATCCGCCTCGTCACGTACCACAAACTCTTCATAGCCGAGGAAGGTGAAGTGGTTGCCTACTAACCACTCCAGGAAGCTTTTGATCTCGGCTTTCTCTTCGCCGTCGATCACATAAGAGCTGGCGTCGATACCGGCCAGCAGCTCCTGGACCTTGGCTTTCATCGGTTCGAAATCGGCGACTGCAACGCGCACTTCGCCCAGTACCTGCTCAAGTTCCTTGCTCAGGACACTCAGCTCGGCGGCGTTGGCGCAACGGTCGATTTCCAGGTACATCAGCGATTCTTGCTGAACGTCTTCGCCCTGGGTGCCTTTCGGCAGGATTTCCAGCAACTCGCCCTTCTTGCCACGACGCACGCTGAGCACGGTGGTTTGCAGGGTGTGGATGCTGTAGCCACGGCGGTTCAGCTCGGTGCGTACCGAGTCCACCAGGAATGGCAGGTCGTGGTGCAGCACTTCGACCGCGGTGTGGGTCGATTGCCAGCCATGACGTTCGTAATCGGGGTTGTAGACCCGCACTTGCGGTTGGTTGTGATCAAAGCGCTCAAGCAGGCGCCAGGCAGACAGGGTGCAACCGGCCAGGTCGGACAAGCGACGCTGGGTCAGTTCATCCAGGGAAATGATGCCGAAAAATTGTTCAGCGAACAGCGCCACTTGTGGCAGTGCCTGTTCACTGATGTGCTGCGCCAGTGCCGCTTGCAGTTGGTGCTGGAAGTCGGCTTTGCTGGCTGCGGTGAAGAACGCCATCTGTGGTACTCCGCTTGGGCTTGTTATTGATGGAAGCGTCGCGTGTTATCCCCTTGCGGGGAGACCGTCAGCTCTGTTCGCGGTCTACAGTAACGAATTCAGAGTGACAGGTGGGTGAAGCTGGACAAGACAATGAGGTCACATTCAACTTCCATAAGATGTGCCGCCCACCAGGTGACGGTACGACGGGCAGGTCAGACTCCCGGCAGGGCACATCCGTTGCGCAGCTTAACGAGTGTAGGAAGCAGGCTGCTTGCGACGCTGCGACATATTCGGTCATCGGCACGCTGCTGGCGGGTTGCGACTTGGGCAACCGGGTGTTTTTCAGAGAAATCCCGGAGCGCCGAGTATCGGAAATGACTGATGTAGCCCGCCAGGTCATACCAAAAGGTCTGACACACGATGCAGCACAAAATTCGCCGCAATGGCACAATTGCCCTGCTTCGCCCTCCCCCAGACAGGATTAACCATGCCATTGCAACTCACCACCGCCCACCTGATCGTCAACCCGTGCGATGACGAAGAAGACAACATGGCCATGCTCTGCTGCCACGGCGACAAGGGCGAGATGTTCATGGTGACCCGTTATCCGGATGAGGACGAGGTGGAGATCACCTGGGATTACGAGCCGTCGACCCTGGACGGGCTGAAGATCACCCTGAGTGCCACGACGTTGCTCGTGGAGATTGGCGCAGCGGACGCCGATGCGTTGGGCGGGAGCGATCATCTGGAAATCACCCACGGCACCGCCGAGTCGGACCTGGCCGAAGTGGAAGAAACCTTGCAGAACATTCTCAAGGGCACCGGGACCTATATCCGGGCCTAGCTGCCAAACCCGCACAATGTGGCGAGGGAGCTTGCTCCCGCTGGGCTGCGAAGCGGCCCTAAACCAGCCTGCTGGGTTCTGCCTGGAAAAACGCGACAGCCTTATTGGGGCTGCTGCGCAGCCCAGCGGGAGCAAGCTCCCTCGCCACAAAGGCAGGCGCCTATCGGAAAAAACCTCAGAAATTTCCCACATTTCCCAAAAAATACCCCCCGCGCCGTTAGTCGCCACCCCCTCCGATGCATTAAAGTAACGCCCCCAGGCCTGGCATTTTTCGCAATGCCCAGTCTCACCCCTCCAGGAACCGTCATCGATGGAACATCGTGAAGCGCTGCTTGCGCTGCGAACCTTTCTTTCAACGCAGATTCTCGGCCAGGAAAAACTCATCGAGCGCTTGCTCATTGCCCTGCTCGCCGATGGCCATATGCTGGTTGAAGGCGCTCCCGGGCTGGCCAAGACCAAGGCCATCAAGGAGCTTGCCGAAGGGATCGAGGCACAGTTCCATCGCATCCAGTTCACCCCCGACCTGCTGCCCGCCGACATCACCGGCACCGAGATCTATCGCCCGGAAACCGGCAGTTTCGTGTTCCAGCAAGGCCCGATCTTCCACAACCTGGTGCTGGCGGACGAAATCAACCGTGCACCGGCCAAGGTGCAATCGGCATTGCTCGAAGCCATGGCCGAGCGCCAGGTCAGCGTGGGGCGCAGCACTTACGACCTGTCACCGCTGTTTTTGGTGATGGCCACGCAAAACCCGATCGAGCAGGAAGGCACCTACCCGCTGCCTGAAGCCCAGCTCGACCGGTTCCTGATGCACGTGAAAATCGGCTTCCCGGACGCCGCTGTCGAGCGTCGCATCCTGCAGCAAGCCCGTGGCGAGGCGCTCAACGGCGAAACCAAGCCCGAGCGCCGGGTCAGCCAGCAGGCAATCTTCGCCGCGCGCAAGGAAATCCTTGGCCTGTACATGGCCGACGCGGTGGAGGAATACCTGGTGCAACTGGTGATGGCCACCCGTACCCCGGCCAAGTTCGACCCGGAAATGGCCGAGTGGATTGCCTATGGCGCCAGCCCTCGCGGCTCGATTGCCCTGGACCGCTGCGCCCGCGCCCACGCCTGGCTGGCCGGTCGCGATTTCGTCAGCCCGGAAGACATCCAGGCGGTGCTGTTCGACGTGCTGCGTCACCGCATCATCCTGTCGTTCGAAGCTGAAGCGGCCGGCATCGACCAGGACCGCGTGGTGCAACGCATTCTCGACGTCGTTGCCGTCGCTTGACGCCCATGAACGCTGGCGATGGAACCCGTATCACCCTGAGCGAATTGATCGAGATGCGCCATCGCGTGCGGGAAGTGCAACTGTTTTCAACGCCGAGCCAGCGCAGCCCGCTGATCGGCCTGCACCACTCGAAACTGCGCGGGCGCGGGGTCGACTTCGATCAGGTGCGGGTCTATCAGGCCGGCGACGACGTACGCACCATCGACTGGCGCGTTACCGCACGTACCCAGGAGCCCCACACCAAACTGTTCCATGAAGAGCGCGAACGGCCGATCTTCATCATGGTGGAGCAAAGCTGCCGGCTGTTTTTCGGCTCAGGGCAGATGTTCAAGTCGGTACTGGCGGCCCAGGCGGCGAGCCTGATCGGCTGGGCGGCACTGGGCCACAACGACCGCGTCGGCGGGCTGGTGTTCGGTGACAGCGAGCACTACGAAATCAAACCACGACGCAGCAAGCAAAGCCTGCTGCAACTGCTCAACCGTCTGGTACGGGTCAACCAGAGCCTCAACACCGAGCGCCGCCCGGAAGCCGACGCCCTCGGCATGGCCTTGCGCCGGGCCCGGGAAGTATTGCGCCCGGGCAGCCTGGTGATTGTGATCTGCGACGAGCGCGCCCTGACGGAAGGCGCCGAGCAACAGCTGAGCCTGTTGTCGCGGCATTGCGACCTGCTGCTGTTGCCGGTGTCCGACCCGCTGGACCACGCGCTACCCGCCGCCGGGCTGCTGCGCTTCGCCGAGCGCGGCGCACAACTGGAACTGGACACTCTGAACTTCGACCTGCGCCAGGCCTACAAAGCCCAGGCCGAAGCCCGCAGCGCACGCTGGGAATTGCTCGCGCAAAAGCTGCGAGTGCTGTTGATGCCCTTGAGTACCCAAGGTGAAATGGTCGAGCAACTGCGCGAATACCTGAACCCGCAACGCCCGGTTAAAAAGCAATGAGCAGCCTCGACCAACTGCAACCCCTGATCGCCCCGCCCGTGATCGGCTTCTGGCCGCCAGCGCCGGGCTGGTGGCTGTTGCTGCTGATCATCCCGCTGGCGGGTTGGGGCCTGTGGTGGCTGCGCCGCTTCCTGCCGGCCAAGCGCCCGCTGGCCCGTGCCGAGCAACCCCTGGACCCGCTGCGCATCGCCGCCCTCGCCGAGCTGGCGCTGATGCCCAAACCCTATGACGGCGCGCCAGCCGGTGCCTGGCTGCAACAACTCAACGGCTTGCTCAAACGCCTGTGCCGCAACGACTACCCCTACAGCCAGAGCCACACCCTCAACGGCCGCAAGTGGCTGGCGTTCCTCGACAACCGTTGCCCGGCTGCCGGCCTGACCCGCTGGATGGTGCTGGTGGAAGGCGCCTACAAGCCCGAATGCAAACTCGACGACAAGGCCATCGCCGGCCTGACCCAAGCCGTCGATACCTGGATTCGCAAACATGTTTGAGTTCGCCTGGCCGTGGATCTTTGCCCTGTTGCCATTGCCGTGGTTGCTGCGGCTCATCCTGCCGGTGGCCGACAGTGGCGAACCGGCGCTGAAAGTCAGCTTCCTCAGCGACCTCGAAGGCTTGGCCCGCCGCCGTGCGCGGGTCAACCTGCCGGGATGGCGCCAGCAAGCGCCGTTCGTTTTCCTGTGGCTACTGCTGTTGACCGCCGCCGCGCGCCCGGAATGGCTCGGCGAGCCGCTGCCTATTGCAGCCAGCGGCCGCGACTTGCTGGTGGCGGTGGACGTCTCCGGTTCGATGGACTTCCCCGACATGCAGTGGCAGGACGAAGACGTCAGCCGCCTGAGCCTGGTCAAGCACCTGCTGGGGGATTTCCTGGAAGGCCGCGAAGGTGACCGCGTGGGATTGATCCTGTTCGGCAGCCAGGCTTATCTGCAAGCGCCGCTGACCTTTGACCGGCGCACCGTGCGCACCTGGCTGGATGAAGCTCGGATTGGCATCGCCGGTAAAAACACCGCGATTGGCGACGCCATCGGCCTGGCCCTCAAGCGCCTGCGCCAGCGTCCAGCCCAAAGCCGGGTGCTGATCCTGGTCACCGACGGCGCCAACAATGCCGGCGAAATCGACCCGCTGACCGCCGCCCGCCTGGCCGCTGAAGAAGGCGTGAAAATCTACCCGATCGGCATCGGCGCAGACCCCGAGCAAACCGGCTCCCTGGGCATCCTCGGCGTCAACCCGAGCCTCGACCTGGACGAACCGGCCCTCAAAGCCATTGCCGAGGCCACCGGTGGCCGCTACTTCCGCGCCCGCGACGGCAACGAACTGCTGAAGATCAAGGAAACCCTCGACCAGCTCGAACCCGTGGCCCAGCAACCCACCCAGGCGCGCCCCGCCCAGGCGTTGTACAGCGCGCCGCTGGCCTTGGCGCTGATTCTCAGCATGCTGCTGGTGATCCAGGAACGCTGGCCGGATAACGCCTTGCAACGGCTGTTCAACAAACTGTCCAGCAAGGGCCGTTTCCTGCAACCCAATCCTGAATGGCGCGAACGCCTGAAACGCCTGCGTTTGCGGAGGCGTCGATGATCGCCTTGTGGCCGCACTGGTTCCGC
Organism: Pseudomonas sp. PAMC 26793; assembly: GCF_000313235.1. Taxonomy (NCBI): domain Bacteria; kingdom Pseudomonadati; phylum Pseudomonadota; class Gammaproteobacteria; order Pseudomonadales; family Pseudomonadaceae; genus Pseudomonas; species Pseudomonas sp. PAMC 26793. The sequence goes on along the minus strand of NZ_AMXG01000054.1, from coordinate 149,577 downwards.
CCCTGGTGGCTGTTGCTGTTGCCGCTGCTCGGCTGGTTGCTGTGGCAGTTGTGGCACCGCCAGAAACGCGCCGGGCGCTGGCAGATGATTCTGCCGCCGGCGTTCCATGCCGCGTTGCTCAGCGGCGGCAGTGGCCGCGAAAGCAAATCACCGTGGGTGGTGCTCGGCATCGCCTGGCTGCTGGCCGGGCTGGCATTGCTTGGCCCGAGCTGGGAGCGCGTCGAGCAGCCCAGTCAGAAACCCTCCGACCCGCTGGTGGTGTTGCTGGAACTGACCCCGGAGATGCTCGCCACCGACAGCCCGCCCAGCCGCCTCGAACAGGCGCGGCGCAAGCTGTTCGACTTGCTCCAGGCCCGCAGCGATGCGCAGACTGCCATCGTGGTCTACGCCGGCAGCGCCCACACCCTGGTGCCGCTGTCCGACGATCTGGCCACCAGCCATAACCTGCTGGAAGCCCTGCGCCCCTCGATCATGCCCGAGCCCGGCCACCGCGCCGATCTGGCGGTTGAAAAAGCCCTGAGCCTGCTCAAGCATGGCGGCCTCGGCCAGGGCCGGCTGCTGCTGATCGGCTCCTCGCTGTCCAAGCAAGAGCGCCAGGGCATCCGCCTGCAGTTGCAAAGCAACCAGGCGCCAAGCTTGTCGATCCTCGGCATCGGCAGCCGTGAAGGCACCCCGGTGACCCAGGAAAGCGGCGAGTTCCTCAAGGACGCCCAGGGTGCGATCCTCGTGCCGCGCCTCGACAGCCCGACCCTCAAGGCCTTCGCCAGCGAAATGGGCGGCCGCTACCGCCAGGCACGCCTGGACGACAAGGACCTGCGCCACCTCGGCCTGCTGGACGGCCCGCAAAGCCTGCGCAATGACGGGCAACTGCTGCACCTCGACACCTGGGCCGACCAGGGTTACTGGCTGCTCTTGCCGCTGTTACTGCTGGCCGCCTGCGCCGGGCGCCGTGGCTGGCTGTTCTTCTTGCCGCTGCTGCTGTTGGGCGCGCCGCAACCCAGCTATGCCTTCGACTTCCAGGACCTGTGGTTGCGCCCCGACCAGCAGGGCCAACTGCTGCTGAAGAAAAAACGCCCGGCCGAAGCGGCCGAACATTTCGACGACCCGCAATGGCAGGGCGTCGCACTGTATGAAGCAGGCAACTACGCCGAAGCCGCCAAGCGGTTTGCCGAGGGCAGCGACGCCTATTCCCACTACAATCGAGGCAATGCCCTGGCCAAGAGCGGCGAGCTGGAAGCGGCAATCGACGCCTACGAACAAGCCCTCGAAGCCCAGCCCGACTTGCAGCCGGCGCTGAAGAACAAAGCCCTGGTGGAGAGCCTGATGCAACAGGAGCCGGAAAAAACCGAACCGGCCAAACCGGCAAAAAACGAGGATGACGAAACCACCCAACCCGGCCAGACTGCGCAACCGGGCGCCAACAGCCAGACCGCCACCGGTGGCGAGCAGACGTCCCAAGGCCAGGGCCAGCCCGGTGCGACCGACACGCAAACCGGGGCAACGCCCCACGCCGGCAGCAACGAGGTACCCGGCAGCGAGTTGGGTGATGAGCAAACCACCATCCCGCCGCTGCGCCCCGCAAACGGCACCCTTGAAGGCGAGCAGCGCCAGGCCCTGGAACAATGGCTGCGGCAGATCCCGGACAACCCCGGCGAGCTGCTGCGACGCAAATTCTGGTACGAACAGCAACAACATCAGGACAAGACTCGATGAACCGCTGCACCGCCCTTCTTCTCACCCTCGCGTTGTGGGCCAGCCAGGCCCAGGCAGCCGGCCTGGTGGCCAGTGTCGACCGCAGCCGCATCAATTCCGGGGAGACGGTGGAACTGACGGTGGAGTCCAACGACGTCACACTGTTCGGCAAACCGGACCTGGCGCCCCTGGACCCGCTGTTTGAAGTGAGCGGCACACGCCAGATCAACCAGCTCACCACCCTGGGCGGCGACAACCACGCTACCACTCGCTGGATCATCACCCTGCTGCCCAAAGAGAACGGCACCGTGGTGATTCCGTCCTTGCAGATCGGCGAACTCAAGACCCAGCCGATCACCCTGCAAGTGGTGGAGACCGTCAGCCAGAACACCGAGGCCCAGCTGGCCCCGGTGTTCATCGAGACCAACCTCGATCAGGACAGCGTCTACGTCCAGGCCCAGGCGCTGCTGACCGTGCGCGTCTACCACTCGGTGTCGCTGTACGACGACAGCAGCCTCACGCCGTTGCAGGTGGCCGATACGCGTATCGAACAATTGGGCGAGTCGCGCACCTACGAGAAAGTCATCAACGGCATACGCCATGGCGTGATCGAAACCCGCTATGCGATCTACCCGCAGCGCAGCGGCACGCTGACTATTCCGTCGCAGACATTCAGCGCGACCCTGGTGGAGCCAAGGCCCGCCCAGGACAACAACCCCCAAGGCTCCAAACCCGGCAAATTGATCCACGTCAGCTCGCCGGAGCTGTCGCTGACCGTCAAGGCCAAGCCGGCAATGTACCCGGCCGATGCTTCCTGGCTGCCGGCACGCAGCCTGACCCTCACGGAAAGCTGGAACCCTGAGCCCGATCACGTACAGGTCGGCGACTCCCTGACCCGCAGCCTGACCTTGAACGCCGAAGGCCTGGCCGGCGCGCAACTGCCGCCGCTGGCGCTGAGCGACATCCCCGGCCTGCGCCGCTACCCGGACCAGCCGGTGCTGAGCAACCAGAACAACGACCGTGGCCTGATCGGCAGCCGTGAAGACCGCGAAGCCCTGGTGCCCAACCGTGTCGGCGCACTGGAATTGCCAGCGGTGGAAGTGGTGTGGTGGAACACCCACGAAGACCACCTGGAACGCACCAGCTTGCCGGCCCGCACCCTGCAGGTGGCGACCAACCCGAGCCTGATCGTCGACACGCCGGCCAGCCCGACGGTGATCACCGCGCCGGACAATGACAGCCTGTGGATCTGGCAACTGACCAGCCTGATCCTGGCCTGCACTACCCTGCTGGGCTTCGGTTTGTGGTGGCGTGCACGCTGGCAGCCGGCAATCCTGCGGGCCGCACAAACCGGCCCGAGCCCGCGCACCCTGCTGGACGACCTCAAGCGAGCGAGCCAGGCCAATGACCCGCAGGCCACGCGCCAGGCACTGGATGCCTGGGCGCGGCAGCAACCGGAGACCCTGGCGGACATGGCCGCGCGGTTTGTGCCGCTGTCGGATGCGTTGGACGGGTTGAACGGCGCGCTGTACAGCGAGAGTGGGCAGTATTGGCAGGGTGAGGAATTGTGGCGGGCAGTGAAGGCGATTCCGATGGCGGAGCGTGAGCAGGACCCTGCGGGGGACAGCACCAGCTTGCCGCCGCTGTATCCCAAGTAGCCCCCCCTTTTCAGAAACACCACAAAGCAACTGTGGGAGCTGGCTCCCACAGTTGATCTTCATTGGTTTTTGAGAGGCGGGCTCAGTTCAGGACCGGCGTTGCCCCCATCGGTACTTTACGACCCGGCGCCGCCATCTCAAACAACTGCTCCACCCGCGCACTCTCCTCCGCGCTCGGCTTGATCGCCCATGCACACGCCACAAAAATCCCCGCATTGACCACCAGCCCAACGATCCCGCTGGTCAACGACCCCAGCCCGGGAATGTCGTCCGGGTACATCGTCGTCAGCACGATCGCCACCACAATCCCCGCCAGCATCCCGGCAATCGCGCCTTCCTTGTTGCCGCGGCGGCTGAAGATGCCGAAGAACAGCGGCACCGCCAATTGGATAATCCCCTGGTAGGAAATCTGCGCCAGCAACTGCAACCGCGCGTAATCAAAGGTCAGGTACGCCAGCACCGAGGCGGCGACGATAAATACCACCATCCCGGACTTGGCCAACAGCGTCAGTTGCCGGTCGGTACGCGGGGTATTCCAGGTGGCCAGGTCGTTGGCGAACTGGGTGCCGCAGACCTGCACGCAGCCGTCGACGTGGCCGATGCTCGCCGCCAGCACGATGACGATCGCCAGCGCCAGCATCCACGGCCCGCCGATGTCGAACAGCGACAGGAACCAACCTTGTTGCGGGTGCGCGATGACGTTCGGGTCCTGGCTGATGGCCGCGGCAAACAGCATCAGAATCCCGTAGAAACCACCCACCAGCAGGATCGTGTACAGCGTGCCTTTCTTCACCGCCTTGACGCCGCTGGCGGTGTAGATGCGCTGGAAGCTCATGGGCCAGCACATCGAGCCGATCACCCCGGTGAAGATCAGGCTGAACATATACAACGGGCCATAACCGGTGCCGCTGGCGCCGGGAATCAGCAACATCTTGGCCGGCAGGTGCGACAGGTTGGAGAACGACGCCTGGTCGCCGAACAGCAGGAACACACACAGCGCCGCACACACGACATAGGCGATCAGGCCCTGGAACATGTCGGTCATGATCAGCCCGCGCATGCCCATGCTCACAGTCCAGTACTGGCGCACCAGCACCACCACTACGCCGGCGATCAGGCAGGTGGTGACGCCCCAGCGGCCGAAGCTGGCGAACTGGAACAGCATCGCCAAGGCCTGGATACCCATCACCACCCACGGGAACACCGAGATGATGCCGATGATCGAGGCCACGCGCTTGACCACCGGGCTGTTGAAACGCATGCCGAGCAAGTCCGGCTGGGTGCGCAGGTTGAAACGCTGGCCCCAGGTCCAGGCGCGGCGGGCCATCAGGTACATCGCCGTCACGCCAAGGGTGGCATAGACCATGCCGTAAAAACCCAGGGCACCGCCGATGGTCAGGGCGAAAAACGCGGTAAAGGTCGAGCCCGGCCACCAGGAGTTGGTGTAACACATGGCGATGTACCACGGCCCATAGGAGCGCCCGCCTACGGCGTAATCGGAAAAGCTCGTGCTCTCGCGGTTGGTGGCGTACAGCACGGCGATCATCCCGGCCAGAAACAAGCCGATGACGCCGAAGGTGATAAAGAGGTTGGCATCGCTGGTGGTGCTGATCATTGCGCATCCCCCTCTTCGGGAATTTCGCCGGCCTTCAGCTCGGCGACGTACAACGCCCACAGGCCAAGACCTGCGAGGACGGCAATGGCGATCCAGTAGAAGATCGGCAACGGAATGCCCAGTACCAACGCGGTACTGCCGCTCACGCTCAAATAGAACGGGGGGAATAAGGCGAGCATCAGCAACAGGAAAAAGTACACACCGAAAATTTGACTTTTCAGGCGTCCGGGTGGCGCGTTATCGGATTTCATGAGTCGGGTGCTCCTTGAATTTGTGGATCGTTTTTTTGTGTGATCAAACAAAAATCAAGCAGTGAAAACGCAGGCACCAATCAGCGCCCAAGTGACTTCATTCAATGCATTATTGTTGTACGGCGCAGGCTCAAGCCTGTCTTAGCCAGGTTTCCCATTGCGAATCGTTGATGATGCTGCGGGCACGCATGTGCTTCCAGGTGCCGTATTTGTAGAAGTCGAAATCCAGCTGCGACACCGCGTGCTGCACCATCGCCCAGGTCGACCATTTGATATCCGCCAGGGCCTTGTGCAACTTGATGCGCGCCAGGTTCTGCGCAGTGACCTGGCCGAAGTAGTCTTCGATCAGGGCCAGCTCCATTTCATCGGTGAAAAACATTTCGCCGAACCACAGCGCCAGTTCGTAATGCCGGTCGTTGTTGGAGGCGTATTCGAAGTCCACCAGGCGAATCTGCCGACGGTCGTTGAGCATGAAATTACCCGCCAGGGTGTCGTTCATGCACGGCGCCAAATCCATGCCGGAAGCTTGCAGCACGCCCCGGGCGCGGTCGCATTGGCGGCGCAGCCAGGCGTCGTCGGCGGGCTTGCAGCCGTTGAGTTGCTCCACCTGGCGCTGGTGCTCGGCGATCATGTCGAACACGGTTTTGGTCTGCACCAACGGCGGCTGGTCGTTGAAGGCCTTGAGGGCGTGCAGCGCGTTATGACGCACGTCGCGATCGAGAAAGTCGTGGTTGGACGAGGCGCGCCAGCCTTCCATGAACTCGAAGACTTCCACGCCGAACTCTTCAAGGAAGGCAAACACCGGCGCGCCATAGCCGGTTTGCGCGGCCTTGAGGCTGGCGTCGTGGGCAGTGCGACGGTCGATAAACATCTCGGTGCCCACCCCCGGCACCTTGAAGAAATACGCGGTGTCGATCCCGGCCACTTCCACCCGCCAGTTGGTGTTGGATATCCCACCGCTGACCGGTTCATAACGAATCCCGCTGCCGCCCCAACTGGCAACCCCGCGCACCGCCGCTTCCAGCTGACACTCTTGTGGCGTACACGCCTCACCTAACGCTTTCATGCCTGCCCCTCCTGTACATGACGTAGCCAACCTTCAAACCGTGGGTCTTGCAGACTCTGGCGGCAACGCAACAGCGTCCATTGCCCAACCTTGGAGAACTCCAGCGGCCGCGCCGAGGTGGCGCCGACCCAGAGGCCCCACAGGGTCCAATACCAATCGTTAATCAAGGCGTACAAGCGGCAGCGCGCGTAGTCGCTTTCGCGGCAGTGGCCGGCCCAGGCAACAATGCCTTCGCGCCAATCGCTTTCAAAGACATACAGCTCGTTGAGGCTGATGGCCACGTCGTACCAGGGATCGCCGCAGCCAGCGTAGTCGAAGTCGATCAGTTGCAAGGCGCCATCGGGGCCGATCATCACGTTGCTCGCCACGCCGTCGCCGTGCAGCGGTACCGAGTCGCTGGAGCTCAATTGCAGGGAGGTCCAGGCCAGGTCAATGCAGGTGCTGATCCAGGCGTGATCGATAGGCAAAGCTACGCTGTAACGCACACACAGCTCGCGCAGGTGCTGGATATCTTGCAGCGGCGAGCGGGTGAAGCCCGGCGAGGTGCCGGCGTGCAGTTGTTTCTTCAGGGCCCAGAGCGCTTGCAGGCGCTGGGGCTGCATCAATTCGTCGAGGCGTGCCCAGCGCCATTCGTTGGCGGGCAAGGCATCCAGCAGCAACACGCCGGCCGCCGCATCTACCAGGCGCACGCCGGGCGTCACGTCGCAATCCGCCGCCAGTTGGGTGGCGCGGGCGGTGCGTTCGATGTCGATCAGCGCGCGCATGTCGTCATGCAAGACTTTGGCGTAACACCGCCCCCATGGTGCGCTGACGGTATAGCCGGTCCACTCGGTGGCCAGCCGCACCGGCGAGGCAATCCCGGCGGTGCCCTCTTCGATCACCACATGGGCGGACAAACCGGCGGCCTCCAGGGCGCCCAGCAGCCGTGACTTTGCTTGCAAACGACTCGACATGGCAGACCTCAGCGGTAGGCGTTGGGGGTGGAACAGGCGCGGTGCAACAACGCGGTCAGCATGTGCAAACCGTTGCGCATGTCCTGCTCGTTGGTGAACTCCGCTTCGTTATGGGACACGCCATTGCTGCTTGGGATAAACAGCAGGCACACCGGGTAATGCCGGCTCAGGCTGATGGCGTCGTGGCCTGAGACGGTGACGCTGTTGCCGATGGGCAAGCCCAGTTGCTGGCCAACACTGTAGGCCAGTTCGGAAAAGCCGTGGTGCAGGTGGGTCGGTTCACGCAGGGCGCGGCTTTCGATGCTGTAGTCCGTCGACGTGGCGCTGGCGGTGGCCTTGAGACTGGCGTCCAGGCGCTCACCGGCGGCGGCCAGCAATTCCGTGTCCGGGGAGCGGTACTCGACGTGCAGCGTCACACGGGAGGGCACCACGTTGGGGGAATTGGGGTAAATCTCCAGGCGCCCCACCGAGCTGTGCAGTTGCGCCCCGTGCAGGTCGGCTTCAGCCCGCACAGCGGTGATCGCGTGGGCGGCGGCCAGCAAGGCATCCTTGCGCGCGGTCATGGGCGTAGGGCCGGTGTGGTTCTGTTCGCCGATAAAACGAATCCGTTGCTTGAGGGCCGCCCAGGTGTCGCGGACCACACCGATGGCCAGGCCGTCGCGCTCAAGGCCGTAGCCTTGTTCGACGTGGATCTCCACGTAACCGGCAACGTCCAGTTCCACCCGGCCCTCCCCCAGGTAACCGATCTGTTGCAACGCATGCTTGAGGCTGATGCCGTCGCCATCGCGGCAGGCCCAGGCGTCTTGCAGGGCCAGGTCGCCGGTGAACACGCTGCTGCCGATCAGGCTGGGCTGGAAGCGCGCGCCCTCCTCGTTGGTCCAGTTCACCACCGCCAGGTTGCACGCCGGCACTTCGCCGCGCTCGCGCAACTGTCGGGCCACGCTGGCCACCGCGACCGCGCCGGCCAACACGCCATACACACCATCAAAACGCCCGGCGCTCGGCTGGCTGTCCAGATGCGAGCCACACAGCACGTAGGGCGCATCTGGGTTAAAGGTAATCAAACCGAACAGGTTACCCACTGCATCCACGCGCACTTCAAAGCCGCGCTCGGCCAGCCAGGCCGCGAACAAGTCGCGCACAGCGCCGTCTTCGGCCGAGGCCGCCAGGCGATGCAGCCCACCGGCCTGAGTCGCGCCGATGGCTGAGGTCTCGCGGAACAGCGTCTCGAAGGTTGCAAGGTCCTGTTCACTGGGCGACAGCAACTCAGGGGTAAAGGACGTCGACATGGGCTTGCTCCAGGCGGGTCGCAAAATCGCCGGACGGCGCACGATTGGTGACCAGGGTCGTGATCGCGCTGAACGGCAGCGTATTGATAAAGGTGCGGTGGCCGAACTTGGCGTCGTCGGCCAGGATCACGCTGCGCAGGCTGTGTTTGGTCAGCTCCCGGCGCAGCAGCGCCTCGGGCTCCTGGTAGTCCATGAACCCCAGCTCCAGGTCGACGGCGCCGATGCCCATGAAGGCAATGTCGTAGTGGAACTGCCGGACGAATTCCAGGGTGTGGGCGCCAATCAGCGCGTTGTCGTTGCGGCGCACATCGCCGGGCACCACCAACACCTGGTTGGCGCTTTGTTCGGTGATCAGCCGGGCGATGTCCAGGGAATTGGTGACGATGCGCAACTGGCTGAACCCAATCAGTTGCTGGGCCAGGGCCAGGGTCGAGGTGCCGGTGTCGAGAAACAGCACCATGCCTTCGCTCACCAGCTTCGCCGCACACGCCGCGATGCGCGTCTTGGCCTGGGGCTTGATGCGGCTGCGCACTTGCAGCGGTTGCTCTTCGTTGAGCCGCGGCAGGATCGCGCCACCGTGAATGCGCCGCAGCTTGCCGGCTTCTTCCAGGTACTTGAAGTCGCGGCGGATGGTTTCTTCGGAGACGAACAGCGTCTGCGCAAGGTCCGACGCCTTGACGCGCTGGTGTTGGGTGAGCAGGAGCATGATTTCGTCGAGACGTGGCTGGTTGAGCATAAAAGAGGTATTCCAGGGCAGGTTCAGGCGGGCGGTATTGCGCGACCCACGGCGAGACGCGGCGCAAACCGGTCCAGCAGGGAGCATAGAGCGCAATACGGCCATGGACAGGGTCACGGGGTACCTCTCACTCATCAGGGTGTGAAAGGGCAGGACAACACAAAGCGTTTATCACGGGCGGGCTTCTGTTGAGCTCACTCCGGCTGCAATCAATCAGGGATTCAGCATCGGGGGAAGGTGCTGATCCCACGGGGCGATGGCTTCCACGGCTGCGCCGAATTGCAGCACCTGGGCATCGGCAAAACGCCGGCCGATCACCTGCAAGCCAATCGGCAAACCGCACGGGCTAAAGCCACAGGGCAGGCTGGCGGCAGGGTTGCCGGTGATATTGAACGGGTAGGTAAACGGCGTCCAGCGTGCCCAGGGCACTGCGTCCTCCTCCCCTGGCCAGCCCTCGGGGGCAACCCGGTCGGCGGCGAACGGCAGGATCGGCATCGTCGGCATCAGCAGCACGTCGTAGTCGTTAAATAACGCGTGTACCTGATTGGCGAACAGTGCGCGCTGTTGCACGGCTTTTAGATAGGCCGCCAAATCGTAATCGGCGGAGCGTTTGATCAGCGCGGCGAAGCCTGGGTCCAGTTGGTCGAGGCGATCGGCCAGGGATTTGCCGTAGGCGATCCCGCGCCCGCCAACCCACAGGGTTTCGAAGGTGGCCAGCGGGTCTTGCCAGTCCAGGGTCAGGGTGGTGACCGTAACCGGCAGCTCGTCGGCGAGGTAATGCACCGCCGCTTCCACGGTGGCGGCAATCACCGGGTCCACGGGCGTCTCGAACAAGGTCGGGCAGTACGCCACGCGCAAGGGGCCCAGCGGCTGGTCGCAGCGCGCCAGGTAGGACTCGGTGGGCGCGGGCAAGGCCTGGTGATCCAATGGATCGGGGCCGGAGAGGATGTCGAAGAGCAACGCGCTGTCGCGCACCGTGCGGGTGATCGGGCCGGCGTGGCTGAGCATCTCAGTGGCGGACCAGGGCCAGGTGGGGATGCGCCCGAGGGAGCCTTTAAGGGCGAATGCACCGCAGAAGGCACCGGGGATACGCACCGAACCGCCGCCGTCGGAGCCCAGCGTGGCCGGGACCATGCGCGCCGCCACCGCGATGGCCGAGCCGGAACTGGAGCCGCCACTAGTGAGCTGGGGGTTCCACGGGTTGCGGCCATTGCCGAAGACCCGGGAGGTGCTGGCGCCGGTCCAGCCGAATTCGGTGGTGGCGGTCTTGCCGAGGATGATCGCGCCGGCGTCTTTGAGGCGGCGGATGATCGGGGCGTCTTGTGTGGGGACGTTGTCCAGGCCGGTGAGCGAACCGCGGGTGGTGCGCAGGTTGGCGGTGGAGAACAAGTCTTTGATGCCGAAGGGGATGCCGTGGAGCGGGCCGCGAAACTGGTTGGCCTGTGCTTCGGCGGTCAGGATTTCAGCCTGCTCCCGCGCGGATTCGGTGTAGACGTCGCCGAAGGCATTCAGTGTGGGATTGTGGGTTTTGATGGCTTCGAGGCTTTGGTCGACCAGTTGCACGGGGGTGAGTGTGCCTTGGCGGATACGGTCGGCCGCGTCTAGCACGCTGGGCATAAAGGACGACGAGGCATCTGTGTTCATTGAGTATCCTGGGACGTCTACGAAAGGTCCGATGGGTACGTCAATAAACGCCTCGCGGTGGGCGAGTGTCAAGTTGGATTTGTTGTTTATGTGGTTTTTGTGGATTTATTTTTAAGCCGATCAATTCCACGCCACCACCAACAACCCTGCCCCCAACACCAGACACAGCGGCGAGTAAAAAAACGTATCCAGCCGCGCAAACCGCGACCCGCCGACCTTCTTGAAAAACCCCACCAGCTCCGAATCCCCAATCGCCCGGGCAAACATCACCAGTGCTACTGCACTAATCCCCCACTGCAGCGCATGGTTGGACACCGGCTCGAAATACAGCCCGGCCCGCAGACACACCAACACCGCAATCGCCACCAACCCCACGCCCACCAGCAGCGTCCCGAGTGCCGACGGCTTGAACGCTGGCCTTGGCCCGCTGGCGAATTCACCCGGCAGCTGCGGAATGGCCGCGGTAACACCCAATTTGCCACCGGCTGCCCAGTACAAATGCACCAGGCTGATAAAGCCAAAAACCCCGACAATCCATCGCGCGACAAAAAAGCTCATGGCTGGATATCCTTGGAAAAGTCCGGAAGAGGATAGCCCTCTTGAGATTTTTTGCAGGCAATTCGTCGGCGGCTGATGATAAAGTGCCGCCCCATGAAACTCGCCCGTACCGACCGCTCGCTCATTGCCTGGATGCTCTACTGCTGCGTCCTGTTCAATGTGTTCGCCTGCAGCATGGGTCATGGGCAAATGGTCGGGATGCAGCTCAACGGCATCGGCGGCCAGTTCTGTACGGTGGACCCGCGCACCCAGGCGCCGGCGCCTTACAAGTCCACCGATGAATCCCTGCCCACGCTCTCGAAAGCCTTCGGTTGCCCGCTGTGCTCCACCGGCGGCATGGGCCCGGCGCTCAACTCCAGCCTCAATGTGGCAGTGCTGCCGCAACCCCATGCGCCACCGCCAGCCATCGTTGCCAGCGCTGACGTTCCTGCCCGCTTCACCTGGCCTGCGGCTAATCCGCGCGCCCCGCCCGCCTTCGCCTGATACCTGCGCTTTTTTGATTTGCCCATGCGGCTGCCTCCAGCGGGAGTGCGGACGGCTGTGGGTTGTTTTCAAGCCATGTTTTTCAGGATTCAACCATGAAACATTTACCCCTTTTGGCGGGCCTGTTCGGCTGCCTGCCTGTCAGCACCTGGGCGATTGAGCTGGCACCGACCACCATTGATGGCGAGCAAACCGGCGATGCCGGCCTGGCCCTGGATCAGTCCAGCGGCATGGCCTCGCGACTGGGGCTGAGCGTTCGGGAAACTCCGGCGTCCATCAGCATTGCCAATCGCAATGACATCGAGCGCCGAGGCGCCAAGACGTTTCAGGACGCGGCCAATACCCTGCCCGGGGTCAATGCCAGTGCGCCGCCGGGGTTTGGCGGTTTTATCTCTTATCGGGGTTTTACCAGCAGCCAGATTACCCAGATGTTCAATGGCGTTGCGGTGTCCGGCGGCCTGGCTCGCCCGGTGGATGCGTGGATTTATGACCGGGTCGAGTTGGTCGGTGGCCCCTCTTCGCTGATCAACGGTGCCGGTTCCGTCGGTGGTTCGCTGAACTACGTGACCAAGCTGGCCACCCGTGAGGAACAGGCTGCCGAGGGGCAACTGACGTATGGCAGCTACGACACCGCCGGGATGGCCTTCGGCCTGAACCACGCCCTGACCGAGCCGGGCGCCGAGGTCCAGCATTACGCGCGCCTGGACGTGAGCCGCAACACCAACCACACCTATATCGATCGCCAACAGCGCGATGCCTGGAGCGTGGCGTTTTCCCTGCTGAGCGACTTCACCCCGAACCTGTCCCACACCCTGGCCCTGGAATACCAGGACGAACACGAAGACAGTCCCTACTGGGGCACGCCGGTGCTCAACCCGAAGTCCGGCGAGTTGAAGATCGACAAGCACAACCGTTTCAACAACTACAACGTGGCCGACGGCCGTTATGAACAACGCACGATCTGGGTGCGGTCGATCATCGACTACCGGATCAACGACAGCACCACCCTGAAAAATACCCTCTATCACCTCGACAGCCAGCGCGACTATCGCAACCTGGAAACCTACCAGTACAACGCCGATAACAGCGCGGTGAATCGCTCCACGGCCTATCAAGTGCGACATCAGGGTGAGCAGAACGGCAACCAGTTCGAGCTGCGCCATGACGACACGTTCTTCGGCTTGAGCACGACCTGGTCGGGCGGCTTTGAGTACAAGGTCAACAGCACCACCAACAACCCGTTGAATGTATCCGCCAAAAACACAGTGGACCCGAACAACTACGATCCGGGGCATTTCTATGACCTTCCCGGCACCAAGCCCGGCTTCGACCCGGACAAGACCAACGCCGTCACCACCAAGGCGTTGTTCGTCGAAAACCGCCTGGGCCTGACCGACAAACTGTCGCTGCTCACCGGGTTGCGCTACGACGCGATTGACCTTGAAGTCACCAACCACCGGGACATCACCGCCAGCAATCCCCGGCACGTCAAGCGCAGCTGGGAACCGGTGACCGGGCGCATCGGCCTGACGTATCAGTTCATTCCACAAGCCAATGTCTACGTGCAATACAGCACCGCCGCCGAACAGCCGAGCAGCACCACCCAGGTGTTCGATGTGTCCACCGGCAAGCAGTGGGAAGTGGGCAGCAAGTTTGACTACCTCGACGGTCGAGGTTCGGCCACCGTCGCGGCCTACAGGATCGAGCGCAAGGACTTCACCGTCACTGACCCGCAGGACCCGACCAACAGCATTCCGGTGGGCGCGCAGTCGTCCAAGGGCATCGAGCTGGCCAGTTCGTTGCGGGTTACCCCCAAGCTATTGCTGGAGGTCAACTACGCCTGGGTCGATGCCGAGTACGAGGACTTCAACGAGAAAACTGCCAGCGGCGCCGTGGTGTCGCGCAAGGGCAACACGCCGACCAATGTGCCCAGGCAGGTGGGCAATGTGTGGCTGACTTATGACTTTGCGGAGGATTGGCAAGGGGGTGTGGATGCACGGTATGTGGCGTCGGTGTATGCCGACAATGCCAACACCCTGACGGTGCCGGCGTATACCTTGTTTGGGACGTTTTTGACCTACAAGGTGGATCAGCACACCTCCGTGACGGGCCGGGTGCGTAACCTGACGAATGAGGTGTATGCCGAGTTTGCCCATGTGTCGCCGGCGTATTACCTCGGGTCGCCGAGAACGTTTGAGCTGGCGGTGCAGACGAAGTTCTAACCCCACAAGATCATTCCCACGCTCTGCGTGGGAATGCATCCAGTGACGCTCTGCGTCACGACCTTAAAGGGACGCAGAGCGTCCCGGGCGGCATTCCCACGCGGAGCGTGGGAACGATCTGCCTACTTCAGGCTGGCTTCGACCTTCTGCGCCACATCCTCAGTCAGCCACGCCTTCCAGATCTCCGGATGATCCTTCAGGAACGCCTGGGCAACTTCACGTGGCTGGCTGTGCTTCTCGCTCATCTCGGCCAACGCCTTGTTCAACGGTTCGATCGGAAAGTCGACCTTGGCAAAGAACTCGGCGATCTGCGGATGCTCTTTCTGGAACGGTGTGGACACACCAATACTCAGCTTGGAAGCCAGGGAACAGGTGGGTTTCGGATCGGGATTGTCCGCATCCGTCAGCGTCTTCCACGCTTCGGCATCAAATGGCGGCTCTTCCAGCTGGATCAGTTTGTAGCGCCCCATCAGCGGCGTAGGTGACCAGTAATAGAACAGCACCGGTTTGCCCCGGCGGATCGACGAGGCAATCTCGGCGTCCAGCGCAGCGCCCGAGCCACTGCGGAAATTCACGTAGCTGTCATCCAGCCCATAGGCCTTGAGCTTTTGTTTGTTGACCACTTCCGAGGTCCAGCCAATCGGGCTGTTGAGGAAACGGCCCTTGCTCGGCGCTTCGGGGTCCTTGAACACGTCCTTGTAGCGCGCCAGGTCCTTCACGCTGCGCAGGTCCGGCGCCAGGGGTTTGATGCCTTTGGCCGGGTCGCCCTTGACCACGTACTCCGGCACCCACCAGCCCTCGGTGGCGCCTTTGACGATATCCCCAAGGCCCACCACTTTGCCTTCGGCCTCGGCCTTGACCCACACCGGGCTGCGGCCGGCCCATTCTTCGCCGATCACCTGGATGTCGTTTTTCGCCAGGGCGGTTTCCAGGGTAATGGTGGTGCCGGGCAAGGTGTCGGTGGGCAGGTCATAACCCTTTTCGACAATCACCCGCAGCACCTCGGTGATCAGACTGCCGCTTTCCCAGTTCAGATCTGCAAAATGAATCGGCGCCTGGGCGGCCGATACGGGCAGCGACGCCGCCGACAGACTCAGGGTCGTCAGCGAGGCCGCCAACAGCGCTCGAATTCCTTTCATGCTTTGCACCTCATGCCTACAGCAATAGCGAATGGCTTTGCTGTTACACCGCGAAGCCTCTGAATACTTAAGTCAACTCAACTGTAGTAGAGGTTCCGGCAAACATGGCATGTCGCAGCTTTTACGGCGGATTGTTCAGCCGCTGCAACTCACGGCGCACCATGCTGGCGAATTCGGCGGGCTTGAGTTCATACAACTGGCCGGCGACCCAGTTCAACCAGGCGCCCTGCAACTCGGACTTGCGGGCAAACATTTGAGCCGCCCTGGCTTGCGCATCGAGCAGGTGCTGCTCGTGGAATTGCGCCCTACCCTGGCTCATTACTCGCTGGCCTTGAAAGTCACGAGTTCACCCTTGCGCCATTTGGCGGCCTTGCCGGTGACGGCCTTCAGGGTTTTGGTCAAGCCTTCTACCAGTTGCTCATTGGCGGCGAACACCAACATCACACTGTGGCCTTCCTTGAACACGATGCCCTGGCCTTCGGTCGAGGACACAAAGGCGTAATCGCCCAGGCCATACACCGTCAACTTGATATCGCGAAACTTCAGCTCGAACTTGCCGCCTTCGCGGCTGGGCAATACAGCGGCCCGGAAATGATCACCGACCTTGAGTTCCAGGCGCGGCTTGTCGTCCACCACCAGCGCCGATTCGGTATCGATCTCGGCGATGTAGATACCTTCAGGCGTCTGCTCAGTGATGTAGACGAAACGGGATTGAAACTGCTTGACCAACTTTGCGCGCAAATCACCCAGCACGAATAACGCGTGCATATCCAGATTACTGACTGCCAAGGAAACGCCCCCACATCAAAAGGGTGCTGTCCGCCCAAGCGGGCAGCACAAAAAAACGGCCGAAACGGCACGATCACACAACACATCCACTGAAAAAAACTGAAGAAGATCACGCTGCCAAGCCATAAGACTAGTACAGGCGTGCCCGACGCACCTTACGCAGGTCGCCAGACGTTGCAGGAAATCACAGGTTTGACGACCAGAGAACACTGGCCGACCCACTTCAGACAATAACCTTTTAAAAATGCAATTTTCCGACATCCAACACAGAAATAAATGCTTCGGATGGAACCGAACGCCAGACGCCGACGACAATACTAAAACAGCACCACGGGTTAAAACCACCCGAAATACTGCAAACGGGTCCGCAAGTTCAATCGACAGGAGCTGATTATGCAACGACATCAAGCGATTGCCACCCCCTCGAACACGGGTTCATCTTTTCTGGATAACGGCCAATTCTACTCCCTATGCGCCCATGACGGTGGCCTGCATTCGGCGCTCTATCGGGTGTTGCCCGCCGGCAGGAACTTCTTCCATATTCTTGAGGTGCCCAGCGGGCGCGTTAAAGGCTTTCGCAGTGGCCATAGCGAGGCCTGCGAACTGGCCAGGCAATTGGAAGCCATCCTCTGCGCCACACAAGGCTGAACGCCTGGGTTGTCGTTTCGTCATCTGGTTGACTTTACTGCGCCGCCAGCGCTTAACAACTGCCATACTGGTCCGTCCATTGAGATTTGTCCCCTTGCGGTTCAGGTTTCATCAGCGCAATCACCTCCAAGGGAAGGCTATACGTGACGGAATTTGATATTGGCGAATTTTTCATCCATGGCGAAGCCAGGGAAGTAGACGGTGAGTTCCAGGCCGTGATTGTGATGCGGGCCAAGGCTCCCCTGACCACCGTGACGACCCACCAGGTAGAAAAGGACCGCTGGTTCAAAACCGTAGACGCCGCCCACACGGCGGCCAAGGATGCCGCCAAAGCCCTTAAGGCCGCCGTCGATTCAGGTGCACTGACCTCCTGATTACCCGGCGCGAAAATTCGATCGAACTCTGCCCCGCCACAACCCTCCCATGCATACGATGATCAGCCCGCATGGAGAACGATATGGAAGCGCCGACTTACACCCTCGAAGACCTGTTTGAACAACTTGGACTGGAATCGTCCCCCGAGGCGATTGACGCCTTTATCGGCGAACACACCCTGCCCAATGACGTAAAGCTGATTGACGCGGATTTCTGGTCACCGCAACAAGCCCAATTTCTTAAAGATGAACTGCGTGAAGACGCCGTTTGGGCAATTGCGGTGGATGAGTTGAACCAGCGCCTGCACCAGCCACGCTGACCTTTCAATGCAGGCTGTCTGACTGCTCCAGGTGCAACAGCGCCTCCCAGGCAGCCCTGCACTCTTCGGCTTCATCGCGGCTGGCGAACGCCGTGCCGCGCTGCTCTCCGTTAAGCAACACCACCCAACAGGCCTTCTGCCCCAACGCACGCAGGGTGGGCGGTACGCCACTGCCAATCATCACAGCCACATCGACTTTGGTTTGCATGGAACGCCTCCAGAGAATTAGTTAGCTAGCTAACAATGTTCGCCATGCTACGGTTTTCCTCCAGTTGGAAAAAGCTATCCCCGGAATAGCTCCCTTGCATAACCTGCAACAATCGCCTCGCTGAGTCAGCGCCCCTCGGGTTTATAGCCCAGGCGCAAGCCACCCCAATGCCGGCCATTGACCGTGATCGGCACCGACAAGTCGTGCATCAACTCACCGGTATCGCGAGTGTAGGTCTGCAACAACACCGCCTGCTGGTGGCTGCCGCAGCGGATCCCAGTGCGGTCTTCAAACTTGCGCTTGGTGCGGTTCTGTACCGCGTCCACCTGGGCATCGCCGGTCAACGTTTGGGAAAACACCTTGTTGTGGGTCGGCACATAACCCTGTGGCGTGCAGGCAATCGCGAACACCAGTCCTTCATGCCGAGGCAACAAGGCTTCCTGGATCGCCGGCAGCACCTGGTCGGTGTAGCCATCAAAGCGCGTGTGGTACTTGCTGGGTTGAGTATTGGGAATGGGGGTGTAGTTGCGGTCGAACAGATCATCGAGGCTGATGCGGTTTTGCAGGACGTCGGCTTCAAACTGCGCGGCGATCCGGCTCGCCCCCTCGCGGGCCAGGTCATAGATACGCTGGTGATAGTCGTCCAGGCCGACCTCGGCGAGGCGCTCGCTGATGGTTTCGGCCTGCCCTTCCATTTGTACGGCGGCAGCTGCCAACTGTTGGGTTTGCTGGTCGCTGACGGTCAAGTCGCTGCGCATCTGCTCCACCGCATGGAACAGGCTGTCGAGTTGGTCGCGGTTAGTGTCCGTGCCTTGGGCGATCTCGTTGACCTGGCCCTCCACGTTCGCCGCCAGGGTGGCGATGCTGTCCAGTTGCTCCCCGGCGTGCTCCACCTGCTCTACACCGGATTGCAAATCCGCCGACAATTGCCGGATCTGCTCCACCACCTGGCCGGTGCGCTGCTGGATATCCGCCACCATCACCCCGACTTCATCGGTCGCCGTGGCGGTTCGCCCGGCCAGGCCGCGCACTTCGTCGGCGACGACCGCAAACCCACGACCATGCTCTCCGGCCCGCGCCGCTTCAATCGCCGCATTCAAGGCCAACAGGTTGGTCTGGCTGGCAATCGACTGAATCACCAGGGCGACACGCTGGATTTCTTCGCTGCGCTGGCTCAAGGCCTCGATCAACTGGCGACTGTCGTTGGCACGCTGGCTGAGCTGGTGCATGCGGGTGATGGATTGCGCCAGCACCTCACGCCCTTCGGTACTGCGTTGATGAGCCTGGCTGGCAGCGCCGAGGGCCTGGCGGCTCAGCGCCGAGGTGACTTTCTCGGTGCCGATCATCACTTCGGCACTGCTGACGATCTGCTGCGCCGCGCCTAATTGTGATTGCAGCCTGGCCGCCAGTTGCTTGACCGAATAGGCCACGCCGGCAGCAGACAATGCGTTATGGCTGGTGGTGTAGGACAGGTCGCGGGTCAGCTCGCCGATCGCATCGGTGGCTTCGGAAGGTGCGGCGCTGGGGGTGCGATGTGTCAGGCGGGGTAGCCAGATCAGTAGCAGCGCTACCGGCAGGCACAGGTAAATCGACAGTTGGGCGAACGCCAGGCCCAGCAGCAACAGCACCAGGGCGGTACTTTGCAGGAGCGGCGTCAACCAGCCGGGCAACTGTCGCGTCACCGGAGGGGGTGACACTGCTGCGCCCATGAGAGATCCGTCTCCAGCCATGTTCGTTACCCCGCTGCTTGTCGTTATTGTGACTGCATTAGACGCCACTACGTAGCCATTATCCATGGGCCTTTAGTGGGGGGCTTGCAGCAGATCAATAGACAGGGGTAATACGGGCGAAATCTATGTAGGAGCGAGCGTGCTCGCGAAGAACCTGAGAACACCGTTGGGTATCAGGTTTCCCGCGTTATCGTTAACGACCTTCGCGAGCAAGCTCGCTCCTACACGGGCGGCATCAGGCTTGACGCTGGTGCTTGTCGATTTGCTCGTGGCGCTCTTGCGCTTCGATGCAGTACTTGGTGGTCGGGCTGATCAGCAGGCGCTTGAGGCCGATAGGCTCGCCGCTGTCATCGCACCAGCCGAAGGAGTCTTCCTTGATACGGCCCAGGGCCTGCTCAAGTTGCGGCAGCATGCGCTGGTCGCGGTCGATGGCATTCACCAGCCAGGTGCGCTCTTCTTCGACAGACGCGGCATCAGCCGGGTCAGCCGGGGTGTCCAGGCTTTCAATGGCGATGCGGTTCTGCTCGATGCGCTCGTGGTGTTCCACTTTCATGTCTTGCAACAACTTCTCGAAAAAAGCGTGCTGCTCGGCATTCATGTAGTCATCCGCCGGCATGGCCAGCAACTTTTCCTTTGTCATTGATTTCTCTATAAAAAATACGTGCATTAAGGCGAATAAGGGAGCGTTCCGGCCGACCTCTGCAGGTCTCGGAAAGGCGCCGTCCATTTCAAGCGCCACCCGGCACTCAATTTACGAGGGGCGGCAGTCTAAGGCCGACTTGAGGGCTCAGCAACTGAAATGACAGGCATTTTTTCCAAGATAACCCGCAAAGGCACCAGGACGGGCTCGGCGAACGGTCATCGGAGTGCGTTTATAGCAAGAAATTCAGTGTTGTGGAGCTATATAGAAGACAAACGGTTAAATGTGGGAGCGGGCTTGCTCGCGAAGGCAGTGTGTCAGTCACTGAATGTTTAACTGATACACGGTCTTCGCGAGCAAGCCCGCTCCCACATTTTGACCGATGCGGCCTTGAGGACCGCGTCAGCGCTTGAGTTTGCGCTTGTTGCGATACTGGTCGATTACCACCGCCACCACAATGATCAGGCCCTTGATGATGTCCTGGATGTAGGCATCCACGCCGACGAAGGTAAACCCGCTGGCCATCACCCCGAGGATCAGCGCGCCGATCACGGTGCCGGTGATGCGCCCTACCCCGCCCGCCAGGCTGGTGCCGCCGATCACCGCGGCGGCAATCGCGTCCAGCTCATAGGACATGCCCATGCCCGCCTGCCCGGTGGCTGCCCGTGCCGACGCCACTACACCGGCCAGGCCCGCCAGCAAGCCAGCGATGCTGTAGACGATGATCAGGTGGCGCTTTACGTTGATGCCCGAGGTCCGCGCCGCCTGCATGTTGCCGCCGATGGCGTAGGTGTATTTGCCGTACTTGGTGTAGCGCAGGGCGATATGGAAGATCACCGCCACCACCAGGAAGATCACCACCGGCATCGCGCCGTGGCCGATGGCCGTGTAGGAGTCCGAGAGCATGCTCACCGGCTGGCCTTCGGTGTAGTAACGCGCCAGGCCACGGGCCGAGACCATCATGCCGAGGGTCGCAATAAACGGTGGAATCCCGGTGACCGCAATAATGCTGCCGTTGATGGCCCCCGCCAGCAGCCCCACGCCCAGCCCCATCGCCACCGGTATCCACACCGGCAGGTCCGTCAGGGACGGAAACACCGCACGGGAAAAGTCGGAAGTCTGCGCCAGACTGGCAGCGATCATCGCCGACAAGGCCAGCACCGAACCCGAGGACAGATCAATACCGGTGGTGATGATCACCTGGGTCACGCCAATCGCCAGCAGGCCGATGATCGACACTTGCAGGATCATCAACACCAGGCGCTGGGAGTTCATCAGGAAGCTCTGGTCGCGGACGATCCAGCCGAACAACTCAAACACCAGGCCGATGCCTATCAGCACCAGCAGGATGCTCAGCTCGGTGGGCATGCGTCGACGGTGCTTGACCGGCGCCGCGGCGGGCTTCTTTTCCTCGGGTTTGCTTTCCAGTATCGCGTTCATAACCACTCACCTTTTTTATCGCGTTGCGCCGGCCACAACGGGCCGGCGCCGTCTGTTCGTTAGTGGACCGCCGTCATACCGGAAGCCAGTTGCATGACTTTTTCCTGGGTCGCATCCGCGCGGTCCAGGGTGCCCATCAGGTCGCCTTCGTGCATCACCATCACCCGGTCGCTCATGCCCAGCACCTCGGGCAGCTCCGAGGAAATCATGATCACGGCCATGCCTTCGCTGGCCAGGTAGGAAATCAGCCGGTAGATCTCGGCCTTGGCGCCCACGTCGATACCGCGGGTGGGTTCATCGAGGATCAGCAGCCGTGGGTTGGTCATCAGCCAGCGGGCCAACAGGGCTTTTTGCTGGTTGCCACCGGACAAGGTGTCGATGCACTGTTCCAGCGACGGGGTTTTCACCCGCAGCTTGGTGCACATGTCTTC
The DNA here is from genome assembly GCF_000313235.1 of Pseudomonas sp. PAMC 26793. NCBI lineage: Bacteria > Pseudomonadati > Pseudomonadota > Gammaproteobacteria > Pseudomonadales > Pseudomonadaceae > Pseudomonas > Pseudomonas sp. PAMC 26793. The sequence goes on along the minus strand of NZ_AMXG01000054.1, from coordinate 127,691 downwards.
GCACAGGGCACGCAGGGCTTTTTGCTGGATAAAACCGTTGCCGGAGTAATGCGGCAGCACGGCCATCTCCATGTTTTCCAGCACCGACAGGCAGGGGAACAGGCCGCTGAGCTTGCGGTCTTCGGTCAGCAGCGCGAAGCCCTTCTCGATGGCCATATGCGGGTCGGTGATGCGCACGGTCTTGCCGTCCAGCTGGATTTCGCCGCCGGAGCTTGGGGTGATGCCAAAAATGGTTTCTGCCACGTTGGTCCGCCCGGAGCCCATCAGCCCGGCGATACCGAGAATCTCCCCGGCGTGCAGGTCAAACGACACGCCCTGGAACACCCCGTCCAGGCGCAGGTCGCGCACCGACAGCAGCAGATCGCCGATGGGCTTGTCCCGCACCGGGAACAGCTGGCTCAGCTCACGCCCCACCATCATCGAGATCAGGCTGTCGCTGTCCATGCTGTCGGCCCGCTGCAGGCCGATATAGGCGCCATCGCGGAACACCGCCACTTCATCGGCGATGGCGAACACTTCGTTCATTTTATGGGTGATGTAGATGATGCCTTTGCCCTGGGACTTGAGGTCGGCAATGATCGAAAACAGGTGGGCCACTTCCTTGTCGGTAATGGCTGAGGTCGGTTCATCCATGATCAGGATGTCGGAGTCATAGGACACTGCCTTGGCAATCTCGACCATCTGCCGCTCGGCGATGCTCAGGTTGCCGACGTGCTCTTCCGGGTCGAGGTTGATCCGCAACCGCGCCAGCAGTTCGGCGGTGCAGCGGTGCATTTCCCGGTGGTTGACCATGTGCAGGCCGTTGAGCTGTTCGCGGCCGATCCAGATGTTCTCGGCGATGCTCATGTGGGGCATCAGGTTGAGTTCCTGGTGGATCATCGCGATCCCGGCCTTCTGCGCCGCCAACGGCGTTTCGAATTTGATCGGCTTGCCACGCAAGCGGATTTCACCAGCGTCAGGCTGATAGATGCCAGCGATGATCTTCATTAGCGTCGACTTGCCCGCACCGTTCTCGCCCATCAGCGCCAGCACCGAGCCGGGGCGCACCCGCAGCTGCACATCGGCCAGGGCCACGACGCCGGGAAAGCCTTTGCTGATATTGGAAATCTCCAGCAGGTAGGGCTCGATCAGCCCGTCGGGCTGAGGGCCCGGCAGCGGGGCTTGCGAAGCAGTCGCTTGAGCAAACATATCGGGTACTCCGTCAGCAGGGCCGCCGTGGCTGCCCTGCCGGTTTATTGTTGTTATTAAGGGCTACTTGAAGTCTTTGACGTTGTCCGGGGTGATCAGCTTGAACGGGATCACCACGTTCTGCTCCACCGGCTCGTGCCTGGCCATCTTGCGCGCCGCTTCCACCGAACCCACGGCCTGGCCATTGGCGTCCTGGAACGCCGACGCGGCCATGTCGCCCTTGGTAATCGCGTTCAAACCGTCCGGTGTGCCATCCACCCCAGCGATCAACACGGTGCCCGGCTTGGTGCCCGCCGACTTCAACGCCATGGACGCACCGATGGCCATCTCGTCGTTGTTGGCCAGCACCGCGTTGAATTCACGGCCTTGGGTCAGCCAGTCGTTGACCAGGGTCATGCCCTTGTCACGCAGCCAGATGCCGGTCTGTTCCTGCTCGATGGTGATGCCTGGGTATTTGGCCAGGACTTCCTTCACCCCCTTGGTGCGGTTGGTGGTGGAGTTGTTTGCCAGGTCACCCAGCAGGATCACGATCTTGCCCTTGCCGCCGAGCTTTTCGGCGATGTACTGCATTTGCAGGCGACCCGCCTCGACGTCATCGGAGGTCACCGCCACCACGCCCTTGGGTAATTCTTTCTGGTCGGGACGCCGGTTGACGAACACCAGCGGAATCCCCGCCTTGGTAGCTTCGGTGATAATGTTCTTGGTCGATGCGGTATCGACCGGATTGACGATGATGGCATCGACTTTCTGGCTGATGAAGCTCTCGACCTGGCTCAGTTGCTTGACCACATCGGCGCGGGCGTCTTCGAACTGCAGCTGCACGCCGTCACCCTTGGGGTAGGACTTGGCTTGCTTGTCCATGTCCTCACGCAGGTAAGTCAGGAAGGTGTCATCGAACGCCGACATGCTCACGCCCACCTTGATATCGGCCGCCGTGGCGAAACCACTGGCGAGCATCATGGACAGGGCCAGCGCGGTAAAACGGATCGGGGTCTTCATGAACGGTCTGTCTCCAATTTCTTGTTGGTTTTGTGGACGTTGCGTTTTTCAGAGCGAAGCGGTCGGCAGTCGAACGATCGGCGCCCCCGGAATGCAGCACACCAGGGAACCCTTGCTTTCGACGCACAGGACATTCAGGAGGGAAAAGTAAAACGGCCGGGCGCGGGGCAGACCGCGAGGCTTGAGGGCAGGACGTAAAACTCGCAGTACAGCGTTGAAGATTTTCATCTGACGGTACCTGGTTGTTTTGATCTTGTTTTTGTCGAGTCGCCCGAATCGAGTCCGAACGTACTTTATGCAACCTGGAATGACTTTATTGGAAAATAATTTCCATATCAACCTGTTTTAGAATTTTATTCTATTTTTCATCTGTGCGGCTCCACCTCCGCCATTTCCACCACCTGCTGACGTTCGGAACTGAGGCGTGCCGCGTCCAGTACGCGGGTGGTTGCCAGCGCATCCTGGACGTTCACCGGCAACTCGCCATGACCGTGCACGGCGTTTTGCAACTGACTGTAGAACTGATTCCAGCGGCCCTTTTCCGACGGTACCCGCTCACGATCCGGACCTTGCTCGAACCAGCCCCAGCGTCGGTGCTCTTCGGCGCCCCAGTGCTCGCCTTCGGTCTTTGGGGTCTTGCCGGCCAGCAGCGCGTCTTCCTGACCGTCCAGCCCTTCGACGGTGTAACAACCGGCGGTGCCATTTACCCGAAAACGCGGGGCCTGGCTGTTTTGCAGGGCATTGCCCCACAGGTGCGAAATCACCCCGTTGGCGTGGGTCAGCGATACAAAGAAGCCGTGATCCACGTTGGGCTCATCGGCGGTGTAGTACAACTGGGCGAACACCCGGTCCACCGGGCCAAACAGCTGCATGGCTTGGTCCACCAGATGGCTGCCCAGGTCCCGCAGGAAACCGCCGCCGCTGGCATTGCCCACGGAGTCTGGGTTGTAGCGCTCCACCCGGGATTCGAAGCGGGTGATGGTGCCCAGGGCGCCGGCATCGATCAGCTTGCGCAGGGTCAGGAAGTCCGAGTCCCAGCGCCGGTTCTGGTAGACGCTGAGCAGCACACCCTGGCGTTCGGCGGCAGTAATCAAGGCCTGGGCCTGTTCGGCGTTGCTGGCGAAGGGTTTGTCGCTGACCACGGCCACACCGTGTTCAATGGCCTCCAGCACCAGGGCCGGACGGCCCTTGAGGGTGGTGGAGATCACCAGCACGTCGACGCCGGCCTCGGTGATCTGCCCGATACTGTCGAAGGCCTTCACACCGGGGTGATCCGTTGCCAGTTGCTGGCGACGTTCGGGTGACCGCGTCACCACGCCGACAAAGGTCGCCCCCGGCAGGCTGGCTATCAGGGGTGCATGAAATACACGGCCGCCTTTGCCGTATCCAACCAGTCCGATTCGCATACAAATACTCCTTGGTTAATGGTGGCGAGGGAGCTTGCTCCCGCTCGACTGCGTAGCAGTCGCTAGCTTTTGGGGGCGCTTCGCACCCCAGCGGGAGCAAGCTCCCTCGCCACAGAGCAAGCCACAACGATCTAAGGGGTAACCCGCTCCAGCATCAGCGGTACATGCAGGGGTCTAATGCGATGCGCATAATATGAAGTCTCCCGGATCGCCTTATGTGGGAGCGGGCTTGCTCGCGAATGCGGTGGATCAGTATCCAAATTCATTAACTGACACACCGCATTCGCGAACAAGCCCGCTCCCACACTGACTGCATTCCATCAGTGAAGGTTGTGGTTAGCCGTAGAAATGCGGACGGGGTGGCAGGCCCACTTTCACAATCTGCCCACTGCTCTGCGCCTCAATGCATGCATCCGCCGCCACCGCCGCCGCAAAACCATCCCACGCCGACGGCCCGCCGACCTGCCCTGCCCTTACGCCATCGATAAACGCTTGCAACTCGACGTCATACGCCGCGATAAACCGGTCTTTCCAATCCATCAGAATTGCATTCGACAGCTTGGCCTCGCTGCGCATCTGCACCTGGGACGGCTCCGGCAATTTCGCAATACCGGTCTCCCCCACCACTTCGCACTGAATGTCGTAGCCGTACTGGCAGTTCACAAACACTTCCACATCGATACGCGTGCCCTTGGCGGTTTCCAGCAGCACGATCTGCGGGTCGCGCAAGTGCGCCAGCGCCTTGCTCGATTTACGCGGGAACACCACTTGCACCGACACATAGTCATCGGCCAGCAACCAGCGCAACACATCCAGCTCGTGGATCAGGGTGTCGGTGATCGCCATGTCGGTCTTGTAGTTTTCGCCCACCCTAGGGTTGCGGTGCGCGCAGTGCAGCATCAACGGCTCGCCGATCTGGCCGCTGTCGATCACAGCTTTCAAGGCGCGATAGCCTTGGTCATACGGGCGCATGAAACCCACCTGCACCAGGCGCTTGCCGTGGGCCACTTCGGCCTCGACGATCTTGCGGCAGCCTTCGGCAGTCACCGCCAGCGGCTTCTCACAGAACACGGGTTTGCCGGCCGCAATCGCCGCCAACACAAATTCTTCGTGGCTCGGGCCCCAGGAGGTCACCAGCACCGCCTCGACTTGCGGCGAGTTGATCAGCGCGTGGCCGTCCGGGTAGACCTCGGCGGTGAGTTTCAGGTCCGAGACGACCTTGGCAGCCTGCTCAAGGTTGATGTCGGTCACGGCCACCACCTGACTGTTGAGCAAGGTCTGGCTGCAACGACGAATGTGATCCTGGCCGATGGCGCCAGTACCGATAACACCCAACTTCAAAGACATGAAAACACTCCTCTTGTTATTAGTACTGCCGGGCCTTGGCCAGGCGTTCGTTGAGTTGTTTGGCCACCGCGTTGGTGCGCTCACTGGTGGACACCTGCGCCACACCCACCCGCCACCAGGACAGGTACCCGTGAATCATGGTCTTGGGCAGCACCTTGATATCGATCAGCGTCGACACGGTTTGTGTGCGTGCATCAGCCAGCGCAGCCTGCAGTTGTTCAACGGTGTTGACCTTGTAGGTCTTGCAGCCATAGGCCGCCGCGCTCATGGCGAAGTCCACCGGCACAAAACCGCCGTCGAGGTTGCCGGTCTCGGGATTGCGGAAGCGAAACTCGGTGCAGAAGCTGTCCATGCCGTTGTTCATTTGCAGGTTGTTGATGCAACCAAAGGTCATGTTATCCAGCAGCACCACGTTGATCTTGCGCCGCTCTTGAATCGAGGTGACCAACTCCGAGTGCAGCATCATGTAGGAACCGTCGCCCACCAATGCGTACACCTCGCGCTCGGGCTCGGCCAGCTTGACGCCCAATGCGGCGTTGACCTCGTAACCCATGCACGAATAACCGTATTCGACGTGGTAGGTGTTCACGCCCTTGCTGCGCCAGCTGCGTTGCAAGTCACCCGGCAGGCTGCCGGCGGCGGCGACGATGATCGCGTCGTCGGCCAGGGTGTCGTTGAGCACACCGAGTACGCGGCTTTGGGTCAGGCAGGAACCGGTCAGTTCGATAAACTCACGCAGCACCGCCGGGTCCATGTGGTCGTTGATTTCCGGGACGAAGTGTTCAGTCTGGTATTCGGCCTGGTAGATGCGATCGACCTCGACGTCCAACTGCGCCTTGGCATCCCGTGGTTGATCGCCCCAACTGGAACGGTAGTCGCCCAAGGCTTCAGCCAGAGCTTCCAGACCGACCTTGGCATCCGCCAGCAACTGCACGCCATCGAGTTTCAGTGCGTCGCAGGGGCTGATATTCAGGTTGAGAAACTGCACCTCGGGATGCTTGAACAGCGACTTCGACGAGGTGGTGAAATCGGTATAGCGCGTGCCGATGCCGATGATCAGGTCGGCTTCCGGCGCCAGCAGATTCGCCGCCAGGCAGCCGGTTTCACCCAGGCCGCCGAGGTTCAGAGGATGGCTTGAAACCACCGCACTCTTGCCCGCCTGGGTTTCCGCGAACGGAATGTCAAAGCGCTCGGCAAAGGCTTGCAGTGCGGCATTCGCGCCGGAGTATTTGACCCCGCCGCCACACACGATCAACGGTTTGCGCTTGCCCTTGAACACCGCCACGGCATCCCCCAGCATCGCTTCGGTCGGCGGGCGCCGGTCGATCCGGTGCACGCGTTTTTGCAGGAAGTAATCCGGGTAATCCCAGGCTTCGCCCTGTACATCCTGCGGCAGGGCCAGGGTCACGGCGCCGGTTTCCGCAGGGTCGGTGAGCACGCGCATGGCGTGGATCGCCGCCGTCATCAGCTGTTCCGGGCGATTGATGCGGTCCCAGTATTTGCTGACGGAACGAAACGCGTCGTTGGTGCTGATGCTCAAGTCGTGGAACTGCTCGATCTGTTGCAGCACAGGATCGGGCTGGCGACTGGCGTACACATCACCGGGCAACAGCAGCAGCGGAATCCGGTTGGCGGTCGCGGTCGCCGCGGCGGTCAACATATTCGCCGCACCCGGCCCCACCGAAGAGCTGCAGGCGTAGATCTTGCGGCGCAAGTGCTGCTTGGCAAAACCGATCGCCGCATGGGCCATGCCTTGCTCGTTGCGGCCCTGGTGCACCACCAGGTCGCCGCTGTCCTGTTCCAGGGCCTGGCCGAGGCCCAGCACATTGCCGTGGCCGAAAATCGTGAAGATACCGGCGACAAATTTGCTCTGCACACCGTCGACTTCGATGTACTGGTTATCCAGAAACTTCACCAGGGCCTGGGCCATGGTCAATCGGGTTGTGGTCATGGAGTGCCCCTTATCGTTTCTGCAGGTGGGCGATACTCGCCCCCAACGCCTGCTTGATATCTGCCAGGCCGTGCACGCTTGCGGCGAACGGTTCGAACGACAAGTAACCGCTGTAGCCGGTGCTGAGCAGCGTGTCGATCTGCGCGGCATTGCCGAGGATATCGCCCTCGCCCACCAGCACGCGGTGACCGTCGCGGATCGAGTTCAGCGGCGCGTCGGCGTCTTCCACACCGGAGATGTGCACCAGCCCGGTCAGCTCGGGGAAAAACTCATGTTCGCTGGCCAGGTGGTGGTGGAAGGTGTCGTGCACCACGCGGAACACATCCAGGCCACCGATGGCCTTGATCGCATCCACTGCCACGCGCTTGCGGCGCAGGGAGCACTCTTCAAACCCCAGGGGCTCGACAAAACCGAGAATCCCGTATTCCCGCAGGATCGGCGCCAGTTCACTCAAGGACGTACGCAAACCGGCTGCGCACTGGGCTTCGTTGCGCGGGTCGGCGCGGTCGTTCAACGGGCACATCACCAACGCCTGCGCACCGCTTTCGCGGGCATAGGCGGCCAACTTGATGGCTTGGGCGCGGCGCTCGTCATTCCACACATCAAACGGGTACAGCGCGTTGATCGACAGCACGGTGATGCCATGCACTGCGCACAATTCGCGCACGCGGCTGGCAGGGGTGCCGTCTTCAATTTCGATACCCTTGAGGTCGTTGCGGATCTCGATGGCGTCGCATTTCAGGGTCACCGCCAGCTGGATGAAATCCGGCAGGGAAAGGCTAGGGGCGACCATGCGGTTCAGGGCAAAACGTAGAGGCGACTTCATTATTGTTGTGCTCCACACTCGAAACATTTACTTGGCGGTTGGCATGCTGAATTCAGGGCCCTTGGCGATGCTGTCAGGCCAGCGCTGCATCACGCTTTTGTAGCGGCTGTAGAAACGAATGCCTTCTTCGCCATAGGCGTGGTGGTCGCCGAACAGCGAGCGCTTCCAGCCACCGAACGAATGCCAGGCCATCGGCACCGGAATCGGCACGTTGATGCCGACCATGCCGACCTTGATGGTGCGGGCAAAGGCACGGGCGATGCCGCCGTCGCTGGTAAAGCACGACACGCCGTTGCCGAACTCATGGGCGTTGATCAAGGCGACGGCGCTGGCAAAATCCGCCACCCGCACGATGCCCAGCACCGGCCCGAAGATCTCTTGCTGATAGATGCTCATCTCGGTGGTGACGTTATCGAACAAGGTTGCACCGACGAAGAAACCACCCTCCGCGCCCGGCACCTTGAAGCCACGACCGTCGACGATCAGCTTCGCACCTTGGGCCACGCCCTGATCGATAAAACCCTCAACCTTGGCCTTGTGCTCAGCGGTGACCAGCGGGCCCATCTCGCTGTCTTTTTGCAGGCCGTTGCCGACCTTCAGCTGATCGATACGCGGCAGCAGTTTTTCGATCAGCTTGTCGCCGACATCGCCCACCACCACGGCAATCGAGATCGCCATGCAGCGCTCGCCGGCCGAGCCATAAGCCGCGCCGATCAAGGCGTCTGCCGCCTGGTCCAGGTCGGCGTCCGGCATCACGATCATATGGTTCTTCGCGCCGCCCAATGCCTGCACACGCTTGCCGCGCTGGGTGGCCTGCTGGTGGATGTACTCGGCAATCGGGGTGGAACCGACGAACGAAATCGCCTCGATATCCGGGTGCTGCAACAGGCCGTCAACCGCGCTCTTGTCGCCCTGCACCACGTTGAACACGCCGTCGGGCAGCCCGGCTTCGGTCAGCAGGCGGGCCATCAGCAAACTGGCGGACGGGTCGCGCTCGGAAGGCTTGAGGATGAAGCAGTTACCGGTGGCCAACGCCAGCGGGATCATCCACAGCGGCACCATCACCGGGAAGTTGAACGGGGTGATGCCGGCGCACACGCCCAGTGGCTGGCGCAGGTTCCAGTTGTCGATGCCGCCGCCGATGTTGTCGCTGAAATCGGTTTTCAGCAGGTTGGGGGCGCCACAGGCGTACTCGACGATCTCGATGCCTCGGGTGACTTCGCCCTTGGCGTCGGAGAACACCTTGCCGTGTTCGCGACTGATGATTTCCGCCAGTTCGTCATGGTGCTGGTCGAGCAGTTCCTTGAACTTGAACAACACCCGCGACCGGCGCAGGGACGATTGCTCGGACCACGCCGGGAAGGCTTTGAGTGCCGACGCGACGGCTTCATCGACGGTCTTCTGGCTGGCCAACCCGACACGGGCCTGGACTTCGCCGGTGGCCGGGTTGAACACATTGCTGAAGCGCTCGCTACTGCTGTCCTGCACCTGGCCGTTGATGTAATGGCCGATTACCGGGGCGTTGCTCATTAGTGTTCTCCGTCGAAAGTGCTTAAAGATCCAGCAGCCAGCTGTGCTGCGGGTCGTTATGGAAATGCCAGGCGCGCTTGGGGCCGGCCATCACGTTCAGGTAGTAGGACTCGTAGCCATACGGCACGCTGACCGGGTGATAACCCTTGGGCACCACCACCAAATCGCTGTTTTCCACGGCCATGGCCTGGTCGATGCTGCGGTCGTCGGTGTAGACGCGCTGGAACACAAAGCCCTGGGGCGGGTTGATCTGGTGGTAATAGGTTTCTTCGAGAAAGCTCTGGTGCGGCAGATCGTCGGTGTCGTGCTTGTGGGGCGGGTAGCTCGACGAGTGACCGGACGGCGTACGCACCTCCACCACCAGCAGCGAATGGGCAGGCTCGCTGTCGGGCAGGATGTCGCACACGTAGCGGGTGTTGGCGCCCTTGCCGCGTACGCTGCGTTTGCATTGCTCGGGGCGGATCAGACGGGGCGCCAGGCCGGCTTCGGTTGAGCCGGGAGCGGCACACACGGCGATTTGCACGTCGCTCAACGCGGTGACCTGGGCGTCGGTGCCCGGTGGCAGGTAGGCCGCAAAGGGGGATTTGTCTTCAAACACCGAGTGGCGATCACCGAGGTTTTCCCAGTTGAAGCCTTCGCCCTGAATCGTCACCCGGCCGCTGAGCAGCACCAGGCACAGCTCTTTATCACCGGCCGTCACCGGCAGGGTTTCGCCCAGGCTCAGGCGGTAGGCGGCAAACCCCACGTATTCCAGGCGCCCTTCTTCCAGGGCGACCATGGTTTGCCCGCGCTTGCTGCTTTTGACCAACAGGCTCATTGTCCAGTCCTCTCGCTCAACAGTGCGCGCAGGGTGTCGTAACCCTTCTTCGCATAGAGGTAGCTCGGCGCCACGGCTGGATCCTGTTCCGCCTCCACCACCAGCCAGCCCTTGTAATTGGCGGCCAGCAGCACGTCCAGCAGTGCGGCGAAGTCGATATCACCGTCGCCGGGCACGGTGAAGGTGCCGTTGACGATGCAGTCCGGAAAGCTCCACATCTGGTTGCGCGCCAGTTGCACCACCGGCTTGCGCACATCCTTGAAGTGCACGTGGCAGATGCGGTCGATGTGTTTGCGCAGCACTTCGATCGGTTCGCCGCCACCCATGTAGCAGTGGCCCGAGTCGAACAGCAGGCCGACTTCCGGGCCGGTGCGGCGCATCAGTTGGTCGATGTCGTCCGGGGATTCGACGTAGGCGCCCATATGGTGGTGGTACGCCAGGCGCACGCCCTGGGACAGGGTGAAGCGCGCCAGTTCGGTGAGTTTGTCGGCGTATTCCTGCCAGGCCTGCTCGCTGTGGAAGCGCGGGCGTTCCATCAGGCGCACCGGCGAACCCTGGATCGAGTCGGCGACTTCGCCATACACCAACACGCTGGCGCCGTTTTCACGCAGCAGTTCGACGTGGCTGGCGATGGCTTCGATTTCTTCCGCCACCGAGCGCCGGGCCAGGCGACTGGAGTACCAGCCGGAGACCAGCGCCAGGTCATACGGGCGCAGCACATCACCGACGCCCTTGGCGTCCTTGGGGAATTTACCGTTGAGTTCAAAGCCTTCGTAGCCGATGTCCTTGCCTTCGCTGAGGGCCGTGCTCAACGGCGTTTCGCCGCCCAGGGCCGGCAGGTCGTCGTTGCTCCAGGAGATCGGGTTGATGCCAATTCGGATAGCGGGCATGGCTGCACCTATTATTGTTTTTTCAGAGTTGCCTGAGATCTGCTTTATGTGGGAGCGGGCTTGCTCGCGAAGGCGGTAGTTCAGTTGGTGTATCAGTCGACTGACACTCCGCTTTCGCGAGCAAGCCCGCTCCCACATTTGATTGCGTGTTTAACTTCGAGAACTGCGCCAAGCATTAATCAACTGCTCAAAGATGCACTGCACCTGCTCAATCAAGGTTTGATCGTCAATCTCCCCCGCCAGCCAGGCGCGGCTTGGCTCCTGGAAGATCGTACGGCCTACGGCGAAACCACGGCAGGTCTGGCTCTGGCTGGCTTGCCGGAAGCCATCGGCCAGGCATTCGGCGGAGGCGTTCAGGCCCAGCAGCACCACGCCCCGGCAGTAGGGATCGCGTTCCTGGATCAGTTCGTCGAGCTTTTTCCAGTCCGCCGCCGACTGCGCCTCGATCTTCCACCACGCTGGGTAGATACCCAGGTTGTACAGGCGCTTGAGGCTGCGGTAGAGCACGTCGGGATAGGTGGACGGATGATCCTTGGGCGGCACGATTTCCAGCAACAACTCATGGCCGCTGACCAGGGAGGCCTGATACAGGCTCTTGAGTTGAGCTTCCTGTTCCAGGCGCAGCAGCGGCTCGTCGTCAGGGTGGAATTGCACCAGGCACTTGATGATTTGCTCCTGGGGCCAGGCAATCAGGTTGCTGCCCACTGAGCGGCCGTGTTCAAAGGCCAGCGGCCGTGAGTTCTGGACTTCCACGGGGCGGGCGATCCACCAGCCGCGACCGCTGGCGGCGTTCAGCGCGTCCTGGCCGAAGCGTTGGTCGGCCAGAATCCCGACATCGGCTTCGACGCCCTGCTCCGCCAGTTTGCTTTCAACCTGTTCCACGGCCTGGATAAACAGTTGCTTGAGGGCGCTGATGCGCGCCGGGTCCTGGCCGCCTTTTTGGGCCAGTTCCACCAACTGCCAGCGATGATCGAAGGCAAACACAAACAGCTGCTTCCAGGCTTTGCGTGGCACGCTGACCCGGTGCAGGCGTTGCAGCACCGCGTCCTGGTCCGGGCGGGTAATCGGCACCGGGCTGTTGAACAGGTAATCGAGTTCGGCACGGGTCGGCATCGCCGGTGCGCAGGCGTGGCGCGACACCACCAGGCCGCCGCAGGCATTGGCCAGCTGGCAGCAGCGCTCGTCACTGGCGTCTTCAAGCCAGCCACTGAGGAAGCCGGACATAAAGGCATCACCGGCGCCCAGGACGTTGAGCACTTCCACCCGTACGCCAGGGTAGATCGCGCCATCTTCGAGGCGGGCCGGGATGTCGCCGTGAATCACCGTGCAACCTCGTGGGCCGAGTTTGACCACCAGGGTTGCGGAGGTCAGGCCACGCACCGTGCGCAGTGCCGTGAGCAAATCTTCACTGCCACCGGCAATCAGGAATTCTTCTTCGGTGCCGACAATCAGGTCAAAGCGCGGGAGGATCTTCTGCACGTGCTGGCTGACATTCTGGTCAGCCACAAACCGGGTTTCACCGTCGGCCTTGCCGGCCAGGCCCCAGAGTACCGGGCGGTAGTCGATGTCGAGCACGCGCTTGACGTTGTACCGCTCGGCGTAGTCCAGGGCCTGGATGCTGGCCTTGTACACGCCGTCGGTGGAGAAGTGAGTGCCGGTGATCAGCAGCGCCTTGCTGGAGGCAATGAAGGCTTCGCTGATGTCTTCGGCGCGCAGGGCCATGTCGGCGCAGTTCTCGCGGTAGAACACCAGGGGAAAGATTTCGCGGTCCTTGAGGCCCAGCAGCACCAGAGCTGTGAGGCGTTCCGGGTCGACCTTGATGCCGCTGACATCGCAGCCTTCACGGACCAGGGACTCCAGCAGGAAACGCCCCATATGGTCGTCCCCCACTCGGCTCAACATCGCCGACTTGAGCCCCAGCCGCGCGGTGCCGAACGCGATGTTGGCGGAGGAACCGCCGAGGTACTTGGCGAAGCTTGAGACATCCTCCAGCCGTGCACCCACTTGTTGTGCGTAAAGGTCGACGCCCAGGCGTCCCAGGCAAATCAGATCCAATTGACGCCCACTGGCAAAACGAGTCTGGCCCATGCTGGCTCCTGTTATTTTTATCAGCCTGCGTGTGCCGTCGTGGTGGCGGCATACGCTCTTGGTGCAAGCAGACTAGAACGTCTGGCGACACCAATCAATATTTATTCTATAAATATTTTTCGTAGAATATATTTTCCAATCCGTCATCATCGGCGCGTTCCAGCCACGGTGCATCGTTTCAGCCGTACCGTGGGGCGGGATGCCGAGGTATTTTTTTGCGCCTACCCTGTAGACTTGCGCACATCGACTTATTGTCAGGGGCGACTGAACGCGCCCTATAAGAACAAGCCAGAAGGATTCCCTATGTCCCAGAGCGCCCCGGAAGACGCACTCGCCAGCCCGCCGCTGAACGCCGAGCGGTTGTTGCAGCTGATCACCGATGAATACGAGAGCCTGCCGCGCCAGCTCAAGCGCATCGCCAGCTACATGAGCCAGCAGAGCGACCGGATCATGGTCGACCGCATCAGCGACATCGCCCGTGAATGCGAGGTGCACCCGTCGGCCATCGTGCGGTTTTCCCAGCGTTTCGGGTTCAGTGGCTTCAGTGAAATGCAGGCGCTGTTCCGCGAGGCCTACACCCACAAGACCACGCCGGTGCAGAACTACCAGCAACGCATCCGCAGCATGATCGCCAACAAGTCGCAGAAAGCCAGCGGCGGCGACCTGGCGCGTGAGTGCGTGAATGCCACGCTGTCCGGCATCGAGCGCCTGGGGCTGGAGCTGGATGACGTGGCCTTTGAAAAGGCCGTGGACCTGGTGGTGAATGCCGACAATATCTACGTGGTGGGCGTGCGCCGCTCGTTCGCCGTGGCGGATTACCTGGTGTACAACCTGCAGCACACCAACAAGCGGATTCACCTGGTGTCGGGGTTGGGCGGCAGTTATCGCGAGCAGATGCGCAGTGTGCGGGCCAATGACCTGGTGATTGCCATCAGCTTTACGCCGTACGGCAAGGAAACCCAGCACTGCTTGCGGATTGCCCAGCACCATCAGGCCAAGACGCTGATTATCACCGACAGCAACCTGTCGCCCCTGGCCAAGCGGGCGAGCACGGTGTTGCTGGTGAATGAGGGCTCGTCGTTTGCGTTCAGGTCACTGAGTGCGACGCTGTGCCTGTGCCAGGCGTTGTTTATTGCCGTGGCGTATCGGCTGGAATTGAAGGTCGATGAGATTCATGAGCAGGTGGGGTTCGACGACTGACGATCGTTCCCACGCTCCGCGTGGGAATGCAGCCCCGGACGCTCCGCGTCCAAAGCGTGACGCAGAGCGTCACAAGAGGCGTTCCCACGCAGAGCGTGGGAACGATCGTAAGGCTTAGCGCAGTGCCCTTCGCAGCACCTTGCCCACCGTCGTCTTGGGCAACTCCTGCGTACGAAACTCGACATACCGTGGCACCTTGTACCCCGTCAGGTACTCCCGGCAATGGGCCAGAATCTGCTCCTGGGTCAAACTCGGGTCCTTGCGCACCACGATGATTTTCACCCGCTCGCCGGTCACGCCATCTTCCACCCCAATCGCCGCCACTTCCGCCACGCCGGGATGCAACGCCACCACGTCTTCGATTTCGTTGGGGTACACGTTAAACCCGGACACCAGGATCATGTCCTTCTTGCGGTCTACCAGGCGGATGAAGCCCTGCTCATTCATCACCCCGATATCGCCGGTGGACAACCACCCTTCGGCATCCAGCACCTCGGCGGTTTCCGCCGGGCGCTTCCAGTACCCCTGCATCACCTGCGGCCCGCGCACTTGCAGTTCGCCCTGCTCGCCCACCTCCGCCAGTTCACCGTCCTCACGAACAAACCGTACCCAGGTCGAGGGCAGCGGCACGCCGATGCTGCCGGTGAATTCCATCTCGCGCATGCGTGAGATGTCGATGGGGCTGATGCTCACCACCGGCGAGCACTCGGTGAGGCCGTAGCCTTCGATGATCGGCAAGCCGGTGACTTCCTTCCAGCGTTTGGCCACAGCGGTGTGGGTGGCCATGCCGCCGGCGATCACCATGCGCAGGTCGGAAAAGTCCCGGGCGCAGAATTCCTTGTTTTCCAGCAGGCCATTGAACAGCGTATTCACTCCGGCAATCCCGTTGAAACGCTCCTTGCGCAGGATCATCTGCACCCGCTTCACGTCCCGTGGGTTGGCGATCAGGATGTTGCGCCCGCCCAGGCACATGAACATCAGGCAGTTCACGGTGAGGGAAAAGATGTGGTACAGCGGCAGCAGCGTGACGTTGGTTTCCTGCTGGTTCTGGTCCAGTTGATCACCCACCCACGCCTTGGCCTGCAACAGGTTGGCGATGATGTTGCGATGGCTGAGCATCACGCCCTTGGCGTCGCCGGTGGTGCCGCCGGTGTATTGCAGGAAGGCCAGGTCTTCGCGGTTCATCGGCACGGCCAAATGGGTCTGGCCGCGTCCCTGTTTCAACACCTGGTTGAAGCGCACGGCGCCCGGCAGGTTGAAGCGCGGGACCTGCTTCTGCACGTTGCGCAGGATGAAGTTCATCGCCGCGCCCTTGAAAGTGCCAAGCAAGTCGCCGATGGCGGCAATCACCACGCGTTTGACGGTGCTGGCCGCGACCACCTTCTCCAGGGTATGGGCGAAGTTTTCGAAAATCACAAGGGTCTCCGCTCCGCTGTCCTTGAGCAAATGCTGCAGCTCCCGGGCGGTGTAGAGCGGGTTGACGTTGACCACCACGGCACCCGCGAGGATCGTGCCCAGCAGGCAGATCGGGTATTGCAAGCAGTTGGGCATCATCAGCGCCACCCGGTCGCCCTTCTTCACGCCCTGGGCTTGCAGCCACGCGGCAAAGGCGATGCCCTGCACTTCCCAGTCAGCGTAAGTCATCTCGGTGCCGATGCTGACGTAGGCCACGCGCTCACTGAATTTGTGCAGGTGCTCCAGGAACACCTCGCGCAACGACGGGTAGTCCTCGATGCCTGCGTCGATGTCTGCCGGTACGCCGGGCAGGTAAGCGTTCAACCAGAGGCGTTCGGTCTGTTCCAGGCTTACAGCGTTCATGGCAGTCTCCTTGTTGTTTTTATGGTCGGAACTACTTTTCGACGATAGCGGTAATGCCCAACCCACCCGCCGCGCAGATCGAAATCAAGCCTCGGCCGCCGCCCCGCTGGTGGATGGCCTTGGCCAGTGCTGCGAGCTGCCGGCCGCCAGTGGCAGCGAACGGGTGACCGCAGCCGAGGGAGCCGCCGTTGACGTTCATTTTGGCGCGGTCGATGCTGCCCAACGGCGCGTCGAGGCCCAGTCGGTCGCGGCAGTACTCCGGGTCTTCCCAGGCCTTGAGGGTGCACAGCACCTGGGCGGCGAAGGCTTCGTGGATCTCGAACAGGTCGAAGTCAGCAAACGTCAGGCCTTCGCGCTTGAGCATGCGTGGCACGGCGTAGGCCGGGGCCATCAGCAGGCCTTCGGTGCCGTCGACGAAATTCACCGCTGCGGTTTCGCCGGTTCGCAGGTACGCCAATACGGGCAAGCCACGTTCGGCGGCCCATTCCTCGCTGGCCAGCAGCACCACCGAGGCGCCGTCAGTCAGGGGCGTGGAGTTGCCAGCGGTGAGCGTGCCGTTCTGGCGGTCGTAGGCCGGTGACAAGCCGGCGAGTTTTTCCAGGCTGGTGTCGGCCCGCAGGTTGTTGTCCCGGGCCAGGCCGCGATACGGGCTGATCAAATCTTCGAAAAACCCCTGCTTGTACGCCGCGTCCAACCGTTGGTGGCTGGTGAGGGTCAGTTCGTCCTGGGCCAGGCGCTTGATCTGCCAACGCTTGGCCATTTCTTCACAGTGTTCACCCATGGACAGGCCAGTACGCGGTTCGCCATTGCGCGGCAGCAGCGGCTTGAAGAACATCGACGGACGCACGCCCATCAAGGCCTTCAACTTGGCGCCGGTACCCTTGGCGCGGTTGGCTGAAAGCAAGGTGCGGCGCAGGGACTCGTTGATGCCGATGGGCGCATCGGAGGTGGTGTCGGAGCCGCCGGCGATGCCCACTTCGATCTGCCCGAGGGCGATCTTGTTCGCCACCAGCAACGCCGCTTCCAGGCCCGTGCCGCAGGCTTGTTGCAGGTCGTAGGCCGGGGTTTCGGGAGACAGCGTGGTGGACAGCAGGCTCTCCCGGGCCAGGTTGAAATCCCGGGAATGCTTGATCACCGCACCGGCGGCAAACTCGCCCAGGCGCAGGCCGTGAAGGTTGTAGCGATCCACCAGGCCTTGCAGGGCGGCGACCAGCAAATCCTGATTGCTGTCATGGGCATACACCGTATTGGAACGGGCGAACGGAATGCGGTTGCCGCCGATAATCGCCACGCGGCGGGTCGGGGCCGGGTTGAAGCTGTAGTCACTCATCGAGGGTTCTCATTCCAGATAAACAGCCCACGCATATGGGGTTTGTCACCGGCGAAATTGCGCACTTCAAACTCACGGCGCGGGCCGGTTGGCGGGACGTTCCACAAGGCGACCTGGCCAGGCAGGAAGATCGGCAACTTGAAGTCGCAGTGGGCTTCGGCCTGGTCCAATCCACCCGGCGGTTGCTGGGCGGCCAGTGCGCGGCCAAGGGTCCACATGCCATGGGCGATGGCCCGGCGAAAGCCGAAGAGTTTGGCGCCGATCACCGAGGTATGAATCGGATTGAAATCCCCCGAGACCTTGGCGAAACGCCGCCCCAGGTCGGCCGGCAGCACCCAGCGTTGGGTACGCAGCAAACCTGCCTCCTGCAACGGCAGCACGTCGTCCCACGGTTCGCCGACCGGGGCTTTTACGTCACGGCGCAGGTACAGGCTGTCGCTCTCCCACACCAGGGTGCCCGCGCTGTAGGCACGGGTGGCGATGCTCAAAGCCTGGCCCTTGGGATGGGCGACCCAGCGCTCGCAATACACCTCCAGCCGCAGGGCCTGGCCCTCCTCGAGCCGTTGATGCTGACGGATGCGATTGGCCAAATGCACCATGCCGCTGGCGGGGTAAGGGAAGCTCGGCCGGGTCAACAGCATCAGGTGCAACGGGAACGCCAGCACATGGGGATAGGACAGCGGTACGCCTTGCTCGCGGCGGAAACCACAGGCCCGACCGTAGGCCGCGATCCCCTGGGCAGACAGCTCGACGGCCGAACGCACCAGACGGTCTTTCGGTAACATCGGCGCCCCTTCCACCTTGGGTTTGCGCAGGGCCAGGACACCGTCCAGCAGCAGCCGCGAGCGTGAGGGCGGTGGGTCAATAATCTGAGTCACATAGTCCATAGGTCAGGCTCCCAACAGGCTTTGGCCGCAGACCCGCACCACCTGGCCATTGACCCCGCCGGAAGCCGGATGCGCCAGCCAGGCAATGGTTTCCGCCACGTCGATGGGTTCCCCGCCCTGGGACATGGAATTCATCCGCCGCCCCGCTTCGCGAATCATCAGCGGGATCTTCGCGGTCATCTGGGTTTCGATAAAACCGGGGGCCACCGCATTCACCGTCACCTGCTGCGCCGCCGCTTGCGGTGCCAGGCCTTGGACCAGGCCGATCACACCGGCCTTGGACGTGGCGTAGTTGCTCTGCCCGAGGTTGCCGGCAATGCCGGAAATCGACGAGACACACACGATCCGCCCACCCGGGTTCAGGCCTTGGCTTTCCAGCAAGGCCGTGCTCAGGTGCAGCGGCGCTTCCAGGTTCACCGCCAGTACGCTGCGCCACGCCGCTTCGGTCATCTTGGCGATGGTCTTGTCGCGGGTGATGCCGGCGTTGTGCACCACCACGTCGAATGCGCCGTGCTGGCTGACATGGTCTTGCAACTGCTGCGCAGCGTCGGTGGCGGTGATGTCCAGCGCCAGGGCCGTACCACCGACACAGCTGGCCGCTTGTTGCAGTGATTCCCGGGCCTGGGGCACATCCACGCAGACCACCTGCGCCCCGTCACGGGCCAGCACCTGGGCGATTGCCAGGCCGATGCCACGGGATGCGCCGGTGACCAGGGCGCGGCGGCCGCCGAGGGGTTTGTCCCAGTTGATTTCGGCTTGGGTTTCGACCGGTTTCTCAAGGCGTACCACCTGCCCCGAGACATAGGCCGAGCGCCGCGACAGGAAGAACCGCAGGCTGCTTTCCAGCGCACCTTCGGCACCCGGTGCGACGTAGATCAACTGCACGGTGATCGCCCGGCGCAGCTCCTTGGCCAGTGAGCGCACCAACCCTTCAAGGGCGCGTTGAGCGACGGCCTGCGGCAAGTCCTTGCACAGTTCCGGCGCGGTGCCCAGCACCACCACCCGGGCGTGTTGGCCCAGGCGCTTGGCGTTGGCGTGAAAGAATTCGTAGAGCTCGTCCAGTTGCTTGACGTCGGCGATGGCACTGGCGTCGAACACCGCGCCCTGGACTTTGACTGTAGAGGGCGCCTTGAGGGTCGCGGCGGTGGCGGGCACGGTGTCGGTGGCACTGAAGATGCGCTGGATCTCAGCAGCCAGGCGCCCTGCCCCGGCCATGATCACCGGGTTGGCCAGGCCGTGTTGGCCGCTGCGATGGCGTTGCAGCGCCAAGGGTTGTGGCAGGCCCGCCGTCTGGGCCAGCCAGCGGCCCCAAGGGGAATTGACGAAAGAGAGGTAGCTGTCACTCATGGATAAATTCACTCACAACACTGTCTTGCCATGGAAACCCGATCCCTGTGGGAGCTGGCTTGCCTGCGATTGCGGTGTATCAGCCAATGCATCTGGCACTGAACCAACGCTATCGCAGGCAAGCCAGCCTCCCACATTGACTGTGTTCCTCCAGTTCCAATCAGTTGACCGGCGCGTTTTCGCTTTGATTGGCGCGGCGTTTTGCGCTCGGTTTGGCGGCCTGTTCCAGCGCCTGTTGGCGCTGTTGCAAGGCTTCCAGCAAACCGAAGTCCTGCGGGAAGTCGTCCACCTGGATCGCGTGATCGCCATATTCCACATAGCGCGCCAGCAAGCTGTCCTCGTCGTCGCTGATCAGGTCCAGCGCCCGTGCCTTGACCCGCCACGGGGTAAACGCGGTACCGGAAATCGGCATCGGTTCGATCAGGCCTTGCTTGATTGCACCCTTGAGCCGCGCCTCGATCAGTTCCACCTGTGGCAACAGGCGCAAGGCCAGTTCGCCATAAGCCAGCTTGTCGATTTCCGGCCGAGGGATGTAGGAATTGCCCAGCAAACGGTCACGGCTTTCCCCCGGCACTTGCACCAGTTCCGCCACTTGCGCCAGCAGGCGATCCGACGGTTTGCGCAGGGGAATGCCAAACGGAAAGGTCAAGCCACGCACCACCGCCGCCGCTGCTTTCGACGGATAGTTGTCGAGCACTTCAGCCAGGGCTTCATGGGCCCGCAGCAAGGCGTCCTGAGCCGCCCAATGCACCAGCGGTAGATCTGCCTGGGGCCGGCCATCATCTTCAAAGCGCTTGAGCACGCAGGACAGGATGTACAGCTGGGACAGAATGTCTCCCAGCCGCCCGGTGATACTTTCCTTGCGCTTGAGGGCACCGCCCAGCACGCCCATGGAAATGTCCGAGATCAACGCCAGCACCACCGACAGCCGATTGGCCTGGCGGTAGTAGGACGCCAGCGCCGGATCGGTTTTGCCAGGCACGGAAATCAAGCGCCCGCCTGTCAGCGAATGCACCGCTGCGCGTACGGTATTGGCCAGCACAAAGCTCAGATGGCCGAACATCGCGCTGTCGAAATCCACCAGGGCCTTGCGCCGGTCGGTGTTGCGCGCCGCTTCCATCTCGCGGAACACATAGGGATGGCAACGAATCAGGCCCTGGCCGTAGATGATCAGGCAGCGGGTCATGATGTTCGCGCCTTCCACCGTGATGGCGATGGGGCTTTGCTGGTAGGCCCGGGCGAGGAAATTGTTGGGGCCCATGCAGATGCCCTTGCCGGCGACGATGTCCATGCCGTCGTTGACGATGATCCGCGCACGTTCGGTAACGTGATATTTGGCGATGGCCGAGATCACCGACGGCTTTTCACCGGCATCCAGTGACGCCACCGACACCTTGCGCACCGCATCGCAGGCATACAGATGCCCGGCCATGCGGGCCAATGGTGCTTGTACGCCTTCGAACTTGCCGATGGGCAGGCCGAATTGTTTGCGCATCGCCGCATAAGCGGTGGTGCCGCGCACGGCCACCTTGCCCAGGCCGACGTTGGCCGACGGCAGGGAAATCGCCCGGCCAGCCGCCAGGCACTCCATCAGCATGCGCCAGCCGTTGCCCACTTGCTCGCGGCCACCGATTACCCAATCCAGCGGGATAAACACATCCTTGCCAGTGGTTGGGCCGTTCTGGAATACCGCGTTGAGTGGCCAGTGACGCCGGCCGCTGTTCACCCCCGGATGGGAAGTCGGGATCAGCGCACAGGTGATGCCCAGGGAGCCGGGCTGGCCGAGCAAACCGTCCGGGTCTTCGGCGCGGAATGCCAGGCCGAGCACGGTGGCGATTGGGCCGAGGGTGATGTAGCGCTTGTCCCAGGTCACACGGAACCCCAGCACTTCCTCGCCTTCGTGCAGGCCCTTGCAGACGACGCCCAGGTCTGGAATCGCCCCCGCGTCGGAACCGGCATACGGGCTGGTCAGGGCGAAGCACGGGATGTCTTCGCCACGGGCCAGGCGTGGCAGGTAGTAATTACGCTGGGCGTCGGTGCCGTAGTGCAACAGCAGTTCCGCCGGGCCCAGGGAGTTGGGCACCATCACCGAAATCGCCGCCGCCGAGCAACGGGTCGAGAGCTTCATCACCACCTGCGAATGCGCATAGTGGGAGAAGCCTTTGCCGCCGTACTGCTTGGGAATGATCATGCCGAGGAAGCCGGCATCCTTGGTGTACTGCCAGCCTTCGGGGGACATGTCTTGCCAGACCTGGGTGGTTTCCCAGTCGTTGGACATGTCGCACAGGGTCTCCACTTCATTATCGAGGAAGGCCTGTTCTTCAGCGCTGAGGCTGGCCGGTGCAGCTTGCAGCAAACGCTCCCAGCGCGGTTTGCCACTGAACAGCTCGGCGTCCCACCACACGGTGCCGGACTCGATGGCCGCGCGCTCGGTGTCGGACATCGCCGGCATGATGCTGCGGAAAAGGCCCAGGGCCTTGCTGGTCAACAGCGCACGGCGCAGGGGTTTGATCGTCAGCAGCAGCGCGGGCAACACCACCAGCACCGCCACCACACTGGCGCCGAAACCGGCCACCACGCTGAACAGGTAACCGACCGCCAGCCAGACCAGGCCGCCACCCAGCCAGAGGGTGGCAGCGGCTTGTCGATACGCCAGGGCAATCGCTGCTGCGAGTCCCGCCAATAACCAGATAACCATGGGGATACCTCTACTCGATTCAGGGTACGGCCAACGCTCAAGCAGATCGGAATGACCTGTGACGTAAAGCCACACTACAAACTTGAAAAGATAAATTCAAATTTTGTTTTGAAATTTTTATTTAATGCTTGGGCGAAAAAATAGCGGCTGAATGAATCAGCCGTTCAGGTCAGTGGAAAAGGGATCGGAACGGGTCGCGTGGGCGACCCGTCGATGCAATACCAGTGTGAGACGTGCAGAAAGATGCGCTGACTGCAGGCTGACACCGACACACGCCACAACGGTGGATCAGAACTCGTAGGAGATCGCCATACTGACTACGTCTCCATAGGCGTCCGCCTTGCCATCCAGGGTGGCTGCCCCCAGACGATCCTGGTTGTGGGTTTGCAGCTTGGCTTTTTCCACGAATTGGTGGGAGTAGGAACCGTCGATACCCAACCCCGGAATTGCACGAACTTTGTAGCCAAAGCCCAGGGATGTGAAGATCCGGTCACCATCCGGGATGCGTGGGTCACGGGTGGAGTTACGGGTTGGCGTCTGGTCCGTGGCCACACCGGCGCGCACAGTGAGATCGTTGGTGAGTTTATAGTCACCGCCGAGGGAGACCATCCAGGCGTCCTTGTAGTTATAAGGAATCGACACAATCTGGTTGCCGTCAGACTTCAAGGTCAGCGCTTTGAATGACGACCATTGGGTCCACATGACACTGGCACCCAGGCTGAAACGATCACTGAACTGGTGAACCCAGTCGATGGTGGCGTTGGCCGGGACATCAAGTTGTGTGCTGGCGTTGGCACCGTTGAGCTTCAGGTCCAGACCTGGGTAGGCAAGGCCTGGGAGACCGCCCTCGATCAGCGACTGGCTCAAGGGGTCAGCGTAGATATTGTATTTGCCCTCCAGCTTGTTCTTGATCTTGGCGTGGTAGGCAAGGCCCAAGGTATCTTTGTCTGTAGGCTTCCAGGCCAGGCCGCCAAACCAGCCGACGGAGGTATTGTCCACCTTGACGCGAATCAGCGAATGGCCTACGCCGGAAGGAAACTGAAGTCCGATCGGAGACACGGCCGCGGCGGAATACAGGTCTATGTTCTGGCTGACGAAGCCTTTGGTATGTTGAACAATTGCACCGCCGCCAATGGAAAACTGATCATTCACCTTGAACGACAGCGCGCCCGTCAGGCCAACGGTTTCAATGCGCGTGTCGACGGCAAAATCTCGTCCAATCCAGTCGGAATCCCATGTAGTACGTGCACCCATGGGAACCACCTGGCTCAGACCAAAGGCGAAGCGATCGCCAATCGGCATCACCGCAAATCCGGTCGGTACCCAAGCGGTGAAGCCGCCCTGCCCGCCTTTGTTGTCATTGGGCGTGCCGGCCAGCGTATCCGGGTCTACCAGCTGCGGCGCATTGCCGGCGTAGTCCTTTTCGGTGCCTTTGTATTTGATGTTGATCCGCGCATAGTTGACGGTGAGCTCGGCGACGTTACGATCGATAAAGGCCATGGCCGCCGGGTTGTTGAACGCCGCGGATGGATCGTTTTGAAACAGCGAGCCACCCCCGAAGGCACGGCCCCAGCCTTGGGCACCATAGGTCGGAGTCGCGAAGCCGCCGGCCTGGACCGACCCTGCCGCGGCCATGAGCCCGCCCAACAATGCCAGGCCGAGAAACGCTTGAGCCTGTTGTTTCTTATTATTCATGCTCCACTCCTTATTATTTTTTCCATCACGGGCGTTAACCCCGATCGGGCTTACCTCAACAGGTGCCTCTGACGAGGCACCTGTTTATTTCAACGTGTGATCATCACGTCTTGCGCGGAGCGGTACTTATGGCGAAATGACGAATGCTGGGTTCGGTGTTGCAGTCAGAGCGGTGATGGTGCAAGACCCAACTGCCTGTTGTGTCGCAATACTCAGGAGGTTGGAGCCGTTGTTCCAGGTCACTGCAATTGGCACGGCGGCCGATGCACAGTTAGAGACAACCGAGAAGTTCACCGACACGGTACCGGTGTAACTTGGGTTGGCACCGGCGGTCACTTGCAGTTTCCATGGCAGGTTCAGCAGTTTTGGAACACCGCACAGAGGGTTGCTGCCATTGACGGTCGCACTGTTGATCTGAGCGTAGGTACCATCAGCCGCCACTTGGCCGGAAAACGCAATATTGCAAGTTACAGGCTGTTGCAGCGACGCCGGCGACTTCACAGTAATGCTGCCGGTAGTTGCGAAGGGCGAACCCGCCGGAGCAATGGTATAGGCCGCATTGGCCATCGAAGCTGCGCCGAAGCACAACGCAAACGAACCTACACAAACGAGGGTTTTCAAGCTTTTCATTGTTTTTCCTCACATGTTATGGCGAGTCAATTCGCCAGGGGTAATGGCCATGATCGAGAGGTCACGGTGAATCTGCAGAACTTCCCTTTCCAGCCAAATTTCAATTCGATTACCGTTACAACGCCTAACTGTTACTCAACAACTTTGAAAGTCGGCGGCATCTTGATCGACACCGTTTTAATCGTGCAGTCTTCGCCGATCGGCACATTGGCCGCTTCTAACTTGCCCGTGGCGTTATCCCAAGTGCCATCGGCGGTAGAAGGCCCGCATTTACCGCCCAACCCAAAGGCGTGCACATCGACGGCAATCTTCGACATCGAGCCGCTCTTGGTATCTTTAGCCACCAATACCCACGGCAAGTTGATCGCTTCCACCCGGCTGCACTTGAGGCCGCCGTCGAATTCAACTTTGTCGACATTCACCGACGAGCCATCCGCCGCCACTTTGCCGGCGACCTTGATGGTGCAGTCCGCGCTGATCAGCGCGCCCTTGGAAAAGCTGATGGGCCCCTGGGCAGTAAACGCACTGCCGGCGGGTTCGATACGGGCGGCCTGGGCCTGGTGGTAAACAATCAGGCCCAGGGCGGCCAATACAATGTGCGTCGTGAACTTGGCAGGGTTTTGCATGGTGTACGTCCTTCCCTTAATTTTATTTTTGTTCGGGTCAAACAACTGTCTTGCAACTAAGCCGTACTCGAAACCGGTAAAGCCTGGGCGATGAGAACTTGCGCGATACACAGATCCCGAGTACGCCCTACAACTGACTGATTTACGTTAGAAGGGTCTGGTGGTGTTGCTGTACTTCTCCAGGTACTTCAAACGTTGTGACGGTTGAAGATTGGTCAGGGTGATATCCCCGGCATAGTGGTTAAGGACTCGGTGATCCATGCGTCGTCGCCACAAGTACGGCACATAAGCCCAGACAATCATGCTGGCATAACCGTAGGGCAGTTGCGGCGATTCATCAAAGTGACGCAGGGACTGATAACTTCTGGTTGGGTTGGCATGATGGTCAGAGTGGCGCTGTAGTTGGAACAGAAAGATATTGGTCACAATCCGATTACTGTTCCAGGAATGGCGTGGCGAGCAACGCTCATAACGACCGTTGGGCAACTTCTGGCGTTTCAGGCCGTAGTGCTCGACATAGTTCACCACTTCCAGCAGCGAGAAACCGTAGATGCCCTGGATGATCAGGAACGGAATCACTGCCGCGCCCAGCCACGCAATCATCGCGCCCCACAACACCACGCTGTACATCCAGGCGCTGAGTACGCCGTTCTTCCAGTGCCAGGCCGGCAGGCCGAGTTTGCGCAGGCGCTCACGTTCCAGGTTCCACGCCGAGCGGGCGCTGAACCATACCGAGCGCGGCAGGAAGGCCCAGAAGCTCTCCCCCAACCGCGAACTAGCCGGGTCTTCCGGGGTGGCGACGCGTACGTGGTGGCCACGGTTGTGTTCGGTATAGAAGTGCCCGTAGAAGGTCGGCGCCAGGGTGATCTTGGCCAGGATGACTTCCAGCAGGCGCGGCTTGTGCCCCAGTTCATGGGCGGTGTTGATGGCGATGCCGGTGGCGGCGCCGGTGGACATCGCCATGCCCAGGTAGGTGAACCAGCTAATTTCGCCGTGCAGTTGGGTGCGAGCGGTTACGAACGCGGCGGTCTTGGCCAGCCAGCTCGATGGGTCCAGGGTGGCGGTAGCTTGCAGCAGGCCGCCGTTGATAATCCAGTCGATACCGCCTGCCGCCAGCCACCCGGTGATCACCACCGAGGAGATGACAAACAGCACGCCGGTATAGACGATCCAGCGGTAGTAGCTTTGGGATTCGAGGTTGCTGACGGCGGATTCCGGCGGGTTGCTGACGTCTTCACCCAGCAGGCCGTCGATCAATGGGATCAGGCCGAAGATCACCAGTACGCCGACCCACCACAGTTGTTGCACACCAGTGCTGATGGCCAGGGCGCCAGAGAGCAAAGGGGTTGCCAGAGGCATGATGCCGAGCCACCACAGGTGGCGCTTGCCGTCGGTCCAGACGTTCGGGGCAGCCAGGGTCTGATTCATGGCAACCTCCGTACGAGGCAGCTGGGCAGGGAGCAAAAATCAACACGAGACAGGTACACGGAGCGATGACTGCTCCGAGAATTCAACCATGCGATAAAAGGCGTTTTTTTCATTATTTTATTCGCTCTTAGGCATTTCAAAAATTGTTTCAAATTACACATTGAAATAATTTTTTTAAATAAATAGCGCGGAATCGTTAGGTCGTCAACTAGTTTCTTGAGCCCTTTTGAACGTGACCGGGCAGTCTCTTTTTCAGCCCTTTGGTCAGGTGTCTAGGGCAAGCATTGACGGCGTGGAACCGCGAGTTCAGTCGCACCATTATTTGCTCGCCACGGCAAATGGCGGGTGCAAAATCGTGGCGCTTTCCGGTGGCCGGACACGCTTGGCCACCTGCTCGACCAGGGCCGCGACACGCTCAGGGGCAGTGATCGGCAACATATGCCCGCGCCCTTCCACCAACTGCAGCTTGAGGCCCGGCACCCGGCTGGCCAGGGCCTGGCCGTGCTTGCGGAAGTCCAGCACCTTGTCTTGCGCGCCATAGATCAACCCGATGGGCAGGGTCAGTTGCGGGTAGCGCTTGACCATGTCCGGCAGGAAATCGTTGACCAGGTTGATCTCGGTGGAGGCGGCATAGAAGTTGTCGGGCCGCATGCCCAACAAGCCGCCGCCGCGAGTGGCGAAGTCTTCCGGGGCAGGGTCGGGAGCAAACACGCCTTTGACCACCGAGCCTTTGGTCAGCAATCCGATCGGCATGGTCAGGGTGTGCGACATAAAGCGTCGCAGCCATCCCGGGCGTATCGCCAACGACATAAACACCAGCGGCAGCATGCGCTGGGGATGGGTGAGCGGCGCCA
The DNA here is from genome assembly GCF_000313235.1 of Pseudomonas sp. PAMC 26793. NCBI lineage: Bacteria > Pseudomonadati > Pseudomonadota > Gammaproteobacteria > Pseudomonadales > Pseudomonadaceae > Pseudomonas > Pseudomonas sp. PAMC 26793. The sequence goes on along the minus strand of NZ_AMXG01000054.1, from coordinate 100,136 downwards.
CCAGGATCAATCCGGACACCGCGTGGGGATGGTCCAGCGCCAGCGCCAGGGAAATCGCCCCGCCGAGGGAATGCCCCAGCACCAATGGCTTATCCAGGTCCAGGGTCTTGATAAAGCTCGCGACTTGCCGGGCCTGGCCAGGCAGGTCGGCGGCCGCCCCGGCATGCCGGGTGGAATAGCCCGAACCCGGACGATCCAGGGTGATCACCCGAAAGTGCTCACGCAATTGGGCAGACAAGGCATACGTCAGGTTGCGACTGCTGCCCATCAGCCCGTGGATCATCACCAGCGGCGGGCCCTTGCCCTCGTCTACATAATGAAAGCGCTCGCCGTTGATCTCCAGGAAGCGCCCGTTGATCGGAACAGCGGCTTCTATACGCCGTGTCATCCGGGCACTGAAGCCCCACAACACTACGCTTAACCCTACACACACACCCGCAGCGACAACCCACTCGACAGCCATAGCTCGGTCCTCTGCATCCCTGCGTTGCTGGCGGCCCGACCGGTATTGATCAAGGCCTCAGCCATCGTCCACCCCTGGACCTAACTGCGTGCGTAAAAGCTCTCGTCCGTCGGATAAGTCGCACATGAGGAACAGGGTCGTAGCCTAGACGATATTTTCAGGTAGATTATTTAAAATCTTTTTTAAAATAAATAATTCAATTTTCCTTTGCAATGGTGTTCTATCTAAAAAGCCAAAACAAAAACAAGGAGCACATCCGATGTCGACACCCGTAAGGCGCCACCGGCCCACGAGGGACAGCCTATGAATGCCCATGACACCATCGACATCGCCATCATCGGTTCCGGATTTGCCGGACTGTGCATGGCGATCAAACTCAAGGAAGCCGGGTTCAACGACTTCTTTGTCGCCGAGCAGGCCGACGCCCTCGGCGGCACCTGGCGCGATAACCACTACCCTGGCTGCGCTTGCGACGTGCAGTCCCATGTCTATTCGTTTTCCTTTGCGCCCAACCCGGACTGGACGCGGCAATTCGCGCCACAGGCGGAGATTCGCGCCTACCTGGAACAGTGCGCCCAACGCTTCGAACTGGCGCCGTTCCTGCGCTTTGGCATGGGGCTGGAGAAGGCCGTGTTTGATGAGGCACAACAGCGCTGGAGCCTGAGCTTCAGCAATGGCCGTCAGGTCAGCGCGCGGGTGCTGGTGTCCGGGATGGGCGGCTTGTCGCGCCCGGCACTGCCGGACATTCCGGGCCTGGACAGCTTCAAGGGCAAGCGCTTCCACTCCCAGCAGTGGGACCACGAGTACTCATTGAAGGGCAAACGCGTGGCGGTGATCGGCACTGGCGCCAGTGCCATTCAGTTCGTGCCGCAGATCGCGCCACAGGTGGCCCATCTGGACCTGTTCCAGCGCACCCCGCCGTGGATCATGCCCAAGCCCGACCGGCCGATTTCACGCGTCGAGCGCTGGGCTTTCAAACACCTGCCGTTCACCCAGCGCCTGGTGCGCGGTGCGTTCTATTGGGCGCTGGAAGGCCGCGTGGTGGGCTTTGCCCTGCACCCGCGCCTGATGAAAATGGTGCAGAAAATCGCCGTGCGCCACCTGCACAAACAAGTGGCCCGCCCTTCCCTGCGCAAGACCCTGACGCCGGACTACACCATCGGCTGCAAGCGCGTGTTGATCTCCAACGACTACTACCCGGCCCTGTCGCGCAGCAATGTGCAGGTGGTGACCGACAATGTGCAGCGCATTGAGGCCGACGGGGTCGTCACTGCCGACGGCATCAAGCACCCGGCCGATTGCATCATCTTCGGCACCGGTTTCCAGGCCACCGATCCCCTGCCCCGCAACTGCATCATCGGCCGCCACGGCATCGACCTGATGGACACCTGGCAAGACGGTGCCCATGCCTACCTGGGCACGACGGTGCCGGGTTATCCGAACCTGTTCCTGATCGTCGGCCCCAACACCGGGCTGGGGCATAACTCGATGATTTTGATGATCGAGGCCCAGGTCACCTACATCCTCGATGCCTTGCAACAAATGCAGCGCCATCGCATCGCCACGGTGGACGTCAAGCCAACGGTAGAGTTGGCCTATAACGCCCGGCTGCAGGAAAAACTCCACGGCACCATCTGGTCCACCGGCGGCTGCAAGAGCTGGTACCTGGACCCACGCACCGGCAAGAACACCACGCTGTGGCCCGGCTCCACCTGGCGCTTCAAGCAGGTCACCCGGCACTTCGCCCTCAAGGACTACGTCGCCAACCTGGTGCCGGTACCCTCCACCCCGCGCCCGGCCGCAAATCCCCACACCACCGCAGAAGGGAGCCTGTCATGAAGTCATTCAACGGCCGCGTGGCGGCCATCACCGGCGCCGCTTCCGGCATGGGCCGCGCGTTGGCCCTGGCGTTGGCGCGTGAAGGCTGCCACTTGGCGCTGGCGGATAAAAACAGCCAGGGCCTGGAGCAGACCGTCGCACTGATCAAGGCCCAGGTGCTTGCGCCAGTGCTGGTGACCTCGCAGGTGCTGGACGTTTCCGACCGACAGGCCGTGGAAGAGTGGGCAGCCCGCTGCGCCGCGGAGCATGGCCAGATCAATATGATCTTCAACAACGCCGGCGTCGCGCTGTCCAGCACCGTCGAAGGCGTGGATTACACCGACCTGGAATGGATCGTCGGGATCAACTTCTGGGGCGTGGTGTATGGCACCAAGGCCTTCTTGCCGTACCTCAAGGCCAGCGGCGACGGCCATGTGATCAATACCTCCAGCGTGTTCGGTCTGTTCGCCCAGCCGGGCATGAGCGGCTATAACGCCACCAAGTTTGCCGTGCGCGGTTTTACCGAGTCCCTGCGCCAGGAACTCGACTTACAGAAAAGTGGCGTCTCGGCCACCTGCGTGCACCCCGGGGGGATCCGCACCGACATCTGCCGCAGCAGCCGGATCGACGCCAACATGACCGGCTTTCTGATCCACAGCGAACAACAGGCCCGAGCCGACTTCGAAAAGCTGTTCATCACCGACGCCGACCAGGCCGCCAAAGTGATCCTGAACGGCGTCCGCAAAAACAAACGCCGCGTGCTGATCGGCCGCGACGCCTACTTCCTGGACCTGCTCGCCCGCTGCCTGCCGGCCGCCTATCAAGCGCTGGTGGTGTTCGCCAGCAAACGCATGGCACCGAAACAACGCAGTGCGCCCTCGCCCGTCCTTGAAACCAACGAAGAGCACCGTCTCTGAACTGGAGTACCGACCATGCTACCGATTCGCCGCGACCTCCGTTTTGCCCTGCCGGCCGAACGCATCAAGAACTGGCATGAACAAGGCCCGTTCATCACGCACTTTTTCAACGCGCTGTCGCTGCTGTTTCCCCAGGGTGAACTGTTCTTCATGGACAGCGTGCGCCACTACCGCCAGCGCATCGAAGACCCGGAACTGAAGAAGGAAATCCAGGGTTTCATCGGCCAGGAAGCCATGCACAGCCGCGAGCACGTGGCCTACAACGACCTGCTGCAAGCCGCCGGACTGCCGGCGCATACCCTGGACCGTCGGCTGAAGATGATCCTCGACGCGCAAAAGAAATACATGCCCGCCTCCTTCAACCTGGCGGTGACCATTGCCCTGGAGCATTACACCGCGATGCTGGCGGAAATCCTCCTCAGCGACCCCTCGCGGTTCGGTGACTCGGTCAAGGGTTACCAACAGATGTGGTACTGGCATGCCCTGGAAGAAACCGAGCACAAGGCGGTGGCCTTTGATGTGTGGAACAGCGTGATCAAGCCCGGGCCCAAGCGTTATTTGCTACGCACCGGGACCATGCTGGCCACCACCGCGCTGTTCTGGCTGACGATTCTCGATTTCCATCTGCGCCTGTTGTTTGCCGACCGGCGTTCAGGCGGGCATTTGAAGGGTTTCTGGCGGATGCTCAAGTTTCTCTACGGGCCCAAGGGTGTGTTCCCGCGTATGGCGCTGCCCTGGTTGCATTACTTCAAGCCCGGGTTTCATCCCTGGGACCACGACAACCGGGCGCGCCTGGCGGGCATTGACCGTTTGGTGGAAGAGATCGAGCAGGCCCAAAACGGTTATGGGCCCGCTTGAATCCGCTTAACGCTGGGTCGGGATGCGAATGTCGCCATCCCGACACTGGCTCTTGACGCTACGCGGGCAGCCGGCGAATGCCAGGTCCTTGGTCAGGCACACCCGCACTTCGGTCAGCACCGCGCCCTTACAGATCACTGCAAGGCCGTGGTTGCCCATGGCCGGGTTGCTCTCGCGAAACAGCGCTTCGATGTCCCGCGCGCCCAGGCCGCTGGGGACATTGAAGGGCTCAAGCTGCTGCGGGATCTTGACCACGCCCAGTGCCGCGTCGGTCTTGTCCAGGTAGGCTGACGCCTCAAGCCCACTGCAGGTACCGTGCTTGGCCCATTCATGCCTGAGCAGTTTGGGCGACGGGAACATCGTCCTGCCCCGGGCGAAGTCCGCATCCGACAAGCGCGACTGCGGCTCACACGACGCCGGCCAGCCGCCCTTCGCGTACTGTGGCCACAACCCATGCAGCACAAACCCGTAGCCCTTGCCCGAACATTGCTGGTCGTCCGGGTGCGTCAGGCAGAAGGTTGGCGACCAGGACAACGACAGCACGTAAAAATCAAACTCCCCGGCCTGCCCCTGGGCCCGCGGCGCCGCCATAGCGGCACTTGCCAGCACCCACAACAACGCAATCCAGGCTGCTTTCACTTTCATCCGTTCATTCCTTAAAAAGAAAAAATTAAAGCACTGCTAGACAGCCAGGTTGGGGTTACGTTGTAGCACCCGGTCCATGACCCGATCGGTCTTCAACGCCTCGATCGCCAGCGCCGGGTGCTTGCTCTCGCCGCGAATATGCGCATTCATCCCCAGTACGTGATGCCACTGGATATGCGCATGATTGGGCACCTCCAGCGTCTCATTCACATCGGCTTCGAGCCGCAACGGTGCCTCGTCGAACACCGAGAAGGTGATGCGGCCCTTGCTGCCGATCAGTTCCACCAGGTCCTCGCGACGGTCGGCGACAAAGTTCCAGCAGCCCATGCCCAGCGCGCCCGAGGCGAAGGTCCAACAGGCGGTGACGGCGTCCTCGGCGGCATAACGCCCGGCCTGGCGCGCGGTAAACCCGGCCACATCGACGATATCCCCGACCAGGTACTGGAACAGGTCAAAACCGTGGCTGGCCAGGTCGGCAAAATAGCCGCCGCCGGCAATCAGCGGGTCGGTGCGCCAATTGGCACTGCTGGCATCGTCTTCAGACGGCGGCTTGCACAAGGTCCAGGTCAGGTGGCGCAACTCGCCGATGCGCCCGTCTTGCAGCCAGTCCCGCACCTGCTGGAAGCGCGGCAGGGAACGCCGGTAGTAGGAGACGAACAGGTGCAGCCCGGCCTGTTCGAAGGTGCGTTGCATCAGCGCGCTTTGCTCGGCGTTCAGCGACATCGGCTTTTCGACGCAGCAATGCTTGCCGGCAGCGGCCACCATCAGGCTGTATTCGAGGTGGCTGTCGGGCGGCGTGGCGATGTAGACCGCGTCCACTTCCGGGTCGTCAATCAGCGCCTGGGCGTCGGTGTAGAACCGCGCAATGCCATGGCGTGCCGCATAATCGCACACGGCTTCCTCGCGCCGCCCCATCACCGCCACCAGCGCCGAACCTGGCGCTTTGTAGAAGGCGGGTCCACTCTTGAGTTCAGTGACACTGCCACAGCCGATCATGCCCCAGCGTACGGTGTTCATCTGCATCTCCTTCAGGTGAGTTTTTTCGATGGGGCAGTATCGGTGTTTTCCGGCCCCCTCTCCACCCTGCCGGAGAAAGACTGAGCATGACAATTGCATTACACTTTTATGACAATCATCCAACTGCGGGGGCACAGACGATGAAAATAAGGGCCACGGTGATTTGCGAGAACGACGGGCACATCCTGTTCGTGCGTAAAGCCCGATCGAAATGGGCACTGCCCGGCGGCACGGTCGAGCGCGACGAGCGGCCAGTGGGCGCGGCCGCGCGGGAACTGGAAGAGGAAACCGGTCTGAACGTGGACGGTTTGCTGTTATTGCAGGAAATGAAGGCCAGCGACACGCTGCACCATGTGTTCGAGGCGTCGGTGGTCAATATCGACGAAGCCCGGCCCCTGAGTGAAATCAAGGAATGCCAGTGGCATCCCTACAGTCGCCTGGATGACCTGGACACCACCCAGGCCACCCAGAAAATCGTCAAATCCTTCCTGCGCCGTCTCTAGTCGGGCACGAACGGCAACGCACGTTTGTGAGCCGTCTTGAGGTAGGCGCTTTCGACAATCGCCCTCACCCGCTCACTGACCGACTCGCCCATCAGGTAGCGATCGATCTCGTCATAACTGCAACCGTAGGCCAGCTCATCCAGCTTGCCCGGGGCCAGCTCTTCCAGGTCAGCGGTCGGTGCTTTGGCCACCAAGTGCCGTGGCCCGCCAAGGGCGCTGGCCAGCAGGCGCACCTGGGTCTTGGTCAATCCGGACAGCGGCGCCAGGTCACAGGCGCCGTCACCGAACTTGGTGAAAAACCCCATCAACGCCTCTGCACCGTGGTCGGTGCCCACCACCAGGCCATTGTGCAGGTTCGCCACGGCGTACTGCGCCATCATCCGCGCCCGGGCCTTGACGTTGCCCTTGATAAAGTCGATGCGTTCAGCACTGGCCTGCCCGGCAGACAGGCTGCCCATCAGCCCGTCGACGCAGGCAGCAATGTTCAGCGTCTCGATCTGGTCCGGTGCGATAAATTCCAGGGAGGCCTGGGCGTCGCGTTCGTCCGCCTGGGTTTTATAGGGCAGGCGCATCGCGATAAAACGCGCCTCGTAGTTCTCGTTGCGCAGTTGCTCCGCCGCCAGTTGGCACAGGCGCCCGGCGGTGAGTGAGTCGACGCCTCCGCTGATGCCCAGCACCAACGCGTGGCAGCCGGACTGGCGCAAAGTGCCCTTGATGAAGTCGATACGCCGCTGTAGCTCAGCGCCCTCGCCACCCTTGCCGAGCAGCCGGTTGATATTCAGTGCGTGTGCGATACTTGCCTGAGTGTCCATGTCACCCCCCAAATTGCGGATTGACGTTGCTGACGTTGAACACCTGCGCCGCGTACTGCAGGAACGAGGCGTCTTCGCAGACGTTCTTGATCGGGTCATCGGAGAATTTCACCACCGGCTCGCCATGCACCCGCACCAGTTTCATCACGATGCTCAGCGGCTCCACTCCGTCGACATCACAGGCCAGGCTGGTGCCCATGCCAAAGCCGAATTTGGCCTTGCCCCGCACGTGCCGCAGGATCGGCAGGCATTTTTCGAAGTTCAGGCCGTCGGAGAACATCAGGTCCTTGGTCATCGGGTCGATGCCCAGTGCCTTGTAGCGGGCCAGGACCTTGTCGGCCCACACGATCGGGTCACCGGAGTCCTGGCGCAAACCGTCGTACAGCTTGGCAAAGTACAGGTCGAAATCCTTGAGGAAAAAGTCGGTGCTGATGCAGTCGGTCAGGGCGATACCCAAGCGCCCACGGTATTCGCGCACCCAGTTTTCCAGCGCTGCGTTCTGGCTTTCCCGCAGCCGGCCCAGTTGCTGGTGCACCATCAGCCATTGGTGGGCCATGGTGCCGATCAGCGGCAAGTCGAATTCGTAGGCCAGGTGCGCGTTGCTGGTGCCGATGAACTGGCCGGGAAAGTCACGGCGCATGATGTCCAACACTTCGCGCTGGGCCTTGAACGACAGCCGGCGGCGGGTGGAGAAGTCCGAGACGCGCAGGTCGGCCAGCTCGTCGCGGGTGAGGTTTTTCTCCAGCCAGTCGAACTTCTGGTAGAGCTTGCGGGTGACGTCTTCGAGGGTCACGTCGGGGTATTTGGCGCGGTTGCGCAGTTCGCTGACCAGGGCCAATACCGGCTGTTCGAACATGATGCAGTGCAGCATCGGGCCAACCACGCGGATGTTCAGTTGGCCGTCGACTTCACTGACGTGGATATAGCGCAGGTTGAAGCGGAACAGGCCCAGGAAGCGCTCGAAATCCGGGGTCAGGTATTCCCGGCGTTGGTTGAACAGAAAGCGCAGTTCACCTTCGCGCATGTTGAGGCCGGCGAGTTTTTCCAGCTCGGCCCGCAGCTCGGGAATCAGGTGCCCGAGTTTCTCGTTGGAGCGGACGATGAACTGGTATTCCACATCGACGTTGGGGTGCTGGTGCAACACGGCCTGCATCATGGTGAAGGTGTAGTAATCGGTGTCCAGCAGGCCCTGGATCACGCCGTTTTCGTAGTCGTATGCACTTTCCATGAGGTACTCCTTAACGCGCGGCCATTGCGGCCAGTTCTTCCCGATTGCGGGTAATCACAACACCGACTTGTTGCAGGTGGTTGACCGCCTGCACACCGCCCTCCTCGCTGATGCCACGGCACGCCGGCAGGTGCAGGATCACTTCGAAACCAGCCTGCAGCAGTTGCAAGGCGGTGATCTTGACGCAGTAGTCCAGGGCCAGGCCGCCGACGATCACGCGCCGGATGCCCTGGGAGTAGAGGTATTCGATGACGCCGGTGGAGAGCTTGTCGTGGAGGTCGTGGTAGCAGGCCCCGTAGGGGTGCAGGTCGGGCTCGACGCCTTTCCAGATGAAGTAGTCGTAGTCATAGGGTGTGGGCAATTCGTCCAGCAGGGTGAAACCCTCGGTGCCCGGCACACAGTGGGCGACCCAGGTGACGTCGGCATGCACCAGCCCAGTGGGTTTCAGCATGTCGCTGTGGTGTTGCACCACCCAGGGCGCGTGCGGGGTGTGGGCGTCCTTGCTGCCGACACGACGCCCGGCAAGGCTGGCCATGTAATTGAGCTCGGCGCCGATCTCATCACCGCCGGCGACCGGCAATTCATCGGGGCACAATGGCGTGAAGCTCTTCTGGGCGTCGACGTCGAATGAGGCGATAGCGTTTTTAGAGACGGTCATGGTCGTGTTCTCCTGTGGCCTGGACACAAAAGTATACGTCATGTACTTTCATAGCAAGAAACATTTATTTACCTATGCAGGATCGAGTACACGACATCGCCGCTTGATCCGTTAGACTGTGCCCCACCGCTGCCAACAGGACCCGACATGCCAGACCACGCCCCACCCCTTAGCGCCTACCTGCACACCGTGGACTTGTGCGTGCTGTTCTATTGCCGTGCCTCCGGGGAGTTGAAGATCTTGCTCAACCAGCGCGAAGCCGAGCCCTTCGCCGGGCACTGGGCGTTACCGGGGGTGGTGGTGAATGGCGGCGTGCAAGATCTGAGCCTTCAGGATGCCGTGGAACGGTTGCGAGCCAGTGACAAGGTCGGCCTCGCGCTGGCCTGGTGCGAGCAGGTGGGTACGGTGGGTGATGCGTTTCGCGATCCGCGCTGCTGGTCGTCGTCGACCTATTACCTGGCGATCGTGGCTGATGAAGTGACGCTGGCCGAGCATCAGCGCTGGTTCTCGCTCGATGCGGTGGCGGGTGGCGCGGTCAAGTTGCCGTTCGATCACAACGGGATTGTGGCGGCGGTGCAGGAAAGACTGCTTTCCAAGTCGCTGTACAGCAGCTTGCCGTTGATGTTTTTGGGCAATGAGTTCAGTGCGCCGGAGGCGACGACGATCTTTTCGCTGGTGCTGGCGCGGCCGGTGCTGAAGACCAGTATTCGCCAGCGGTTGCTGAAGTTGACTGAGGCCGGTTTCTTGCGGGAGACGGGGCGCAAGAAGCATGGCGAAGGCGGACGGCCGCAGGCGACAGTGGAGAACCTGAAGCCTGGGGCGGTGTACTTCTTTGATCGCAGCTTTGCCGAATAAGACCAAGCCCCCTTCCCAGGGCAATGAAGATCCATTGTGGGAGCGGGCTTGCTCGCGAATGCGGTGTATCAGTCAGCATATCCGGCGACTGACACTCCGCCTTCGCGAGCAAGCCCGCTCCCACATTTTTTGATCTGCGGTGGTTCAAGGAGATGCGTCCGGCTCAATTCATCCAGTTGCCGCCGTCGACGTTGTAGGTCTGGGCAACCACGTAGTCGGCCTCCTTGGACGCGAGGAAAATCGCCATGCCGGTGAGGTCTTCCGCCGTGCCCATCCGCCCAAACGGCACCTCGGCCCCCACGCGCTTTTTCTTCTCGCCCAGTGGCAGCCCTTCGTGTTTGGCAAACATCGCGTCCACCCCGTCCCAATGCTCGCCGTCCACCACACCCGGTGCGATGGCATTCACATTGATCCCTTGCTTGATCAGATTCAGCCCCGCCGACTGCGTGAGGCTGATCACCGCCGCCTTGGTCGCGCAGTACACCGCCACCAGCGCTTCACCCCGGCGCCCGGCCTGGCTGGCCATGTTGATGATCTTGCCGCCATGCCCCTGCTTGATCATCTGCCTGGCAGCCGCCTGCAAGGTAAACAGCGTGCCGGCGACGTTGATCGAGAACAGCCGGTCGAAGCTGTCGCGGGTGATGTCGGTGATGGGTGCCAGATCGAACAGAGCAGCGTTGTTGATCAGGATATCGAGCTTGCCGGCCTGCGCCACCACGGCGGCAATCGCGGCGTCGATGGACGCCTGGTCGGTGACGTCCATCGCCACTGCGTAGGCCTTCGGGCCCAGCTCCGTGGCGGTAGCCCGGGCCCGTTCCAGGTTGATATCGGCGATGGCGACGGTGGCGCCTTCGTTGATGTAGGCCTGGGCAAACGCCCGGCCAATGCCCCGGGCGCTGCCGGTAACCAGCGCGCTTTTACCTTCCAGTCGTTTCATGAATGCAGTGTCCCTGAGGTGATTATTTCGGGTAGCCGGCGCGTTTCATTTCGCGCTCGGTGGTGGACTGCGCCTCGGCCAGTGCCTTGTCGACCGTCATGCCGCCGGTGAGCGCCGCCGAAAACAGCTTGCCCACCGAGGTGCCGATGGCCTGGAACTCGGGGATCGTCACGTATTGGATGCCCACGTACGGCACGGGTTTGGCCGACGGATGCGCGGGGTCGGCGTGTTGCATCATCTGCAAGGTCACCTTGGCAAAAGGCGCGGCGGCCAGGTAGGCCGCGTTGTAGGTGGACTGGCGCGTGCCCGGCGGTACGTTGGTGATGCCCTCCTTGTCCGCCACCAGTTGGATGTATTCCTTGGAGGTGGCCCAGGTGATGAAGGCCTTGGCGGCGTCCTTGTGCTTGGAGGTGGCCGGGATCGCCAGGGACCAGGCGTACAGCCACGACGAGCCCTTGTCGGTGACTTCGGTAGGCGCGGCGGAAAAGCCCACGCTGTCGGCGACTTTGCTTTGGGTTTTGTCGGTGGTAAACGAGCCAGCCACGCTGGCGTCGACCCAGATCGCGCATTTACCGCTGTTGAACAGCGCCAGGGTTTCGTTGAAACCATTGCTGGAGACGCCCGGCGGGCCGTAGTTCTTCAGGGTGTTGACGTAGAAGTTCGCTGCTGCGGTCCATTCCGGGCTCGTCAGTTCGGGTTTCCATTGCTCGTCAAACCAGCGCGCACCAAAAGCATTGGCCATGGTGCTCAGCAGCGCGACGTTTTCACCCCAGCCGGCCTTGCCCCGCAGGCACATGCCGTATTGGTCCTTGGCGGGCTGGTTCAGCTTGGCGGCGAACTCGCCCAGTTGGGTCCAGGTCGGATGTTCCGGCATCGCCAGGCCGGCCTGCTTGAACAGGTCGGTGCGGTAATAGGTGACGGTGCTTTCGCCGTAGAACGGCAAGGCGTAGAGGGTGTTGTTCACCGACAGGCCCTGGCGCACTGCGGGGAAGATGTCTTCCACGTCGTAATCGGCAGGCAGCGGCGTAATCGGTTCCAGCCAGTGCTTGGCGCCCCACAACGGGGTTTCATAGGTGCCGATGGTCAGTACGTCGAATTGGCCACCCTGGGTCGCGATGTCGGTGGTGAGGCGTTGGCGCAGGACGTTTTCTTCGAGCACCACCCAGTTGAGCTTCACCTCGGGGTGCTGCTGTTCGAACACCTTGGACAGGCGTTGCATGCGGATCATGTCGCTGTTGTTGACGGTGGCGATGGTCACGGTTTCGGCCGCATGACTGGCCATCGCGAGTGTGAGGCCGGAGAGCAGGAACAGCGCTTTCGGTATCTTGAACATGGCGGTTTCCACTTATTGTTTTTGTTGTTGACGGCCCGATTACAGCAGCTTGCCCTGGGCCGGACAAACGACTGGCGGATGCCCGGCTGATACTTTTTTAACCGCGCCCGCCTGGATCAAAAAAGTATCAGTGGCGGGCAAAACCCGGGGTAGCGGCCACTTGCCCAAAGGGCGTATTTTGGTGCCATTCCAAAAAGCCCAAAAGGGCCAAGCCCATGCCAGCCAGCCGATCCGCCCTTTTCGAGCAACGCCCCGCCGAGCTGGAAGTGATTCTGGCCGAGCCCGAGCATGGCTTTCGCTGGTACGAACATGACTATCCATTCGAGCTGGCCCGCTGGAACCATCACCCCGAATTTGAAATCCACCTGATCCGCCACGGCAGCGGCAAGCTGGTGGCGGGTGACTATATCGGTGCGTTTGGCGCCGGCCATGTCGCGCTCATCGGCCCCGACCTGCCCCACGACTGGATCGGCGACCTGGCACCGGGCGAATACCTGACGGGGCGCGATGTGGTGTTGCAATTCGACGGTGCCGCGCTGCTGGCCCTGCGCAACACGCTGCCTGAGCTGGGGGACCTGCAAGGCCTGTTTGACAGGGCCCGGCGCGGCCTGGAGTTCACCGGCGACACGGCACTGAAGGCCGCGCAATTGCTGGAATCCATCGGCCCTGCCCAAGGGCTGGCACGCCTGATTCTGTTCATCCAGTTGCTGCACACCTTGATGCAGGCACCCTCCGGGGAAGCCCATTGCCTGGCCAGTGCCTGTTACACGCCAAGCCTGGACGCCCGCAGCTCGGAGCGCATCCACAAGGCTTTCGACTACCTGATGACGGAATTGACCGGCGACCTGCGGCTGTCGGTGATCGCCCAACGACTGGACATGAGCGAGCCGGGCTTCTCGCGGTTTTTCAAGCGTGTCACCGGCCACGGTTTTATCGACCTGATGCGCAAGTTCCGGGTGCAGCGTGCCTGTCGCTTGTTGCTGCAGAGCGAAATGTCAGTGGCCGATATCTGCTTTGAAGTGGGCTACGCCAACCTCTCCAATTTCAACCGGCACTTTCGCATCGAGATGAACCAGACGCCCAGCGAGTATCGCCGGGAAACCGCGATGTACCTGTTCAACCGCAACGGTGATCAGGCGCTGCCGTTTACCAAGGCACATTTCTGACCAAAAGGCCGACTATTTCCCACTTTTCTCAATTCCTTCATGCAATTGACACAAATTGGTACAACCTGTGCAAACGTTTGCGGAACGAACCTGGACACCGGGTTCACCTCAACCCGAGGAATCGGGCCACAACCGCGTAAGAACAGGGATTTTCAATGCAACCCACTTCCAGACGGCCCGCGTCGGCCACCCCTTTTGCTGTTTCCCTGCTACTGGCTGCCGTTACGGGAGTACTCAGCGCACCCATTTTGGCGCAAGAAAAGCCCTCCGATGACTCAGCACAGGGCGAAACCCTGGCCCCGGAAGCCAGCCCCTCGAAAAAAGGCGTGTACCTGTCGGACTGGTTCAACCAGGACCTGACGGTGATCGGCAGCAAAGACATCAGCTTTGGCCCCAAACCCGCCGATGACGTGTACCTGGAGTACGAATATTTCGGCCGCAAGGGCCCGTTCGAACTGTATGGCTACGTCGACATCCCGAAGATCTTCGGCATCGGCAACAGCAATGACAAAGGCGCGTGGGACCACGGTTCCCCAGTGTTCATGGAGCACGAGCCGCGTATCTCCATCGACTACCTGGCCGGCCGCAGCCTGGCCATCGGCCCGTTCAAGGAATGGTATGTAGCGTTCGACTGGATCTACGACCACGGCAGCAACAAGGACAACCGCGCCAACACCTTGTACAGCGGCCTGGGCACCGACATCGAGACCCACTCGCGGGTCAACCTGTCGGCCAACTTCTATGGCCGTTACCAGTGGGAAAACTACGGCGCCAGCAACGAGTATTCGTGGGACGGCTACCGTGCGCAGATGAAATACATCGTGCCCATTGGCAACTTCGACAACGGGGCCTCGCTGACCTATATCGGTTTCACCAACTACGATTTCGGCTCGGACCTGCACAAAGACAACCCCGCGCGCACCGCCAACGCCCTGGTTGCAACAAACGTGCTGTTGTATTCGTTCACCCACCTGCGCTTCACCCTGGTCGGCCGTTATTTCCACAACGGCGGTAACTGGGAAGACGGCAGCGAGCTGAACTTTGGCGACGGTAATTTCCGCGCCCGCTCCAACGGCTGGGGTTACTACGCCGGCGTGGGCTATCAATTCTGAGTGTGAACAAGGAGCAGTAGATGAAGACCTTTACCCGCCTTTCAATCGCCATCGGCCTGGCCGCCGGGGCGCTGTTGCCGCAGGTTGTACTGGCCGATGCGCCGGCACCGATCAAGCCCAAGGTGATGCTGATCACCATGTTCGCCCCCGAGGCGCAGAACTGGATCGACCGCCTGGAGCTCAAGCAGGAAGTTCGCGTGCCGGGCTTGTCAGCCGAATATCCGATGATCCGCTGCAACACCCAGGACGTGTGCCTGCTGGTGACCGGCATGGGCCAGACCAACGCCGCCGCCTCGACCCTGGCACTGGCGTTGTCGCCCAAATTCGATCTGCGCCAGAGCTACTTCCTGATTGCCGGGATTGCCGGGATCAACCCGCACCACGGCACCATCGGCACCGCCGCGTGGGCGCATTACCTGGTGGAATTCGGTACCCAGTGGGAACTGGATTCACGGGACGCGCCGAAGGATTGGCCGACCGGCTATATCGGCATCAATACCAAGGGGCCGAACGAGAAGCCGCCACTGGACTACAAGACCGAAGTGTTCGAGCTCAATCCCAAGCTGCAAGCCAAAGCGTTTGCGCTGTCGCAGAAAGTCGAGCTCAGTGAAAGCAAGGAGTCCACGGCCTGGCGCAAACACTATCCGTATGCGCCGGCCAATCAGCCGCCGCAGGTCACCCAGTGCGACACCCTGGCGGGCAATACCTGGTTCTCCGGGACGCGCCTGAGTGAGCGCGCCGAAGTCTGGACCAAGTTGCTGACGGACAACAAGGGCGTGTACTGCACCACCCAGCAGGAAGACAACTCCACCTACGAAGCGTTGCTGCGCGCCAGCCGTGAAGGGTTGGTGGATATCAAGCGGTTGGCGGTGGTGCGGGCCGGTTCCGACTTTGATCGGCCGTACCCGGGCTACAGCGAAGTGGACAACCTGTTGAAGTACGCGGACCAGGGCGGTTTTGTGCCGGCGCTGGAGAACCTGTACCGCACCGGTAATCCACTGGTGCAGGCGATTCTGAAGAACTGGTCGGCGTGGGAAAAAGGCGTTCCCGAAGCCTGAATAAAGATCAAATGTGGGAGCGGGCTTGCTCGCGAATACGGTGTGTCAGCCAATACATTCGGCACTGATCCACCGCTTTCGCGAGCAAGCGCGCTCCCACACAAGCCCGCCCCCACAATGAGCGGATCAGGGCAGGAAGATAATCTTGTCTGCACTGCCCTGGTTCACTGCCTCAAAGCACTGCACACCATCGGCCAGCGTCACTTCACGCAAACCGGTCGGCAACGGCAACAAATCCTCATCGAAGAACCGCCCGAATTGCTCCAGCATCACGGCGCATTGCTCGCAGTTGTAGAGCAACGAATTGATCCCCACCACTGAACCTCCCTTGCGGTACAGCGCCAGGGCCGGCAGTTGCACGTGCCCGTCCACCGGCGCGGCAATGATTGCGATACGGCCAAAAGGTGCCAGGGCCGCCACCGCGGCCGGCAGCCAGAAGCCGGTGGTGTCAAAGATCACATCGGCGCCCGTACCGAACAGCGCGTTGACCTGCCCTCCCAGCGCTTCCGGCTGGCCCAGCAACAGCCCCTCGAACCCCTGATCGCGCAAGGCCTCGACCTGTTCCGGCCGACGCACGGCCCCGAGCACCTGGGCCCCACGGATTTTCGCCAGGGCCAAAGCCGCACTGCCTACGGCACCATTGGCTCCAATCACCAGCAAACGCGTGCCTTTAGTTACACCACTGCGCTCAAGGGCGTCCCACGCCGTGGTGTACGGCACACCGAGGCTGGCGGCCTGGGCAAAGCTCAAATGGCTGGGCTTGTGCGCCACGCCCTTGGCCGACACGGTGAGGTACTGGGCGTGGGAACCGTCAGCGAAAAAGCCCAGGTCGCGACCGGTGCCCCAGACTTCCTGGCCCACCAGCGCCTGCGGACCGTCCACCACCACCCCGGCAAAGTCCCGCCCGGAGATGCGTGGCAACGTGGTGTAGGGAAAACGCCCGAGTACGTTCTTCACATCGCTGGGGTTCAACCCGGCCGCCTTGATCTGCACCAGAACTTCACCGGCTGCCGGCACCGGGGTGGCGACGTCGACGTAAGCGAGGGCAGCGAGATCGCCGGTGGCGGAAAATTGCAGTGCTTTCATGGCCAATATCCATCGAGGTTAAAAAGGGTTTCAGGAGAACCAGGTGCTGACCATCTGCCGGCCCATGGGCCAGAGCTTCTCGCCCATCAACATGCCCATCAGCCCGACCAGGGCGATGGCGGGAGGCGCGGGCGAGCGAAAGTCCAGGGCACCGTAAATCACGCCGACCAACAGGCCGATGGCCAAGGAAATCAGGTAATTCATGGAACACTCCGCAGCAAGGGTTGATGCGGTCAGTGTAGGGAAGCCAAATCCGAAGCATCGGCCAAGTGCTTCAGGATTTCGGCCAAGCCTTAGACCGGGTACTGCGACGGCGCCATGCCCAGCTCGCGGCGAAACATGTCGCTGAAACTGCTCGGCGAATACCCCAGGGAACGGGCGATAGCGCTGACCGACTGGCCCTGGATCAGCTCAGCCACGGCGGTGGCCAACTGCACCTGGCGGCGCCACTCGGCAAAGCCCATGCCCAGACTGTTCTGAAACAGCCGGGCCAGGGTACGTACGCTGGCACCGGCCGCTTCGGCGTGCTGTTCGAAAGGGATGTCCAGGGAAGGCGACGCCATCACCGCCTGGCAGGCACTCGTCAGGCGTCGATCGGCGCCCACGGGCAAGGCAATGCGGATCGGCGAGCGCCGGGCCCGTTGCAGTTCCAGCAAGGCCAGAGCGACCACGGCCTCGTAGTAGGCCTGATCACCCTGGTCGCCCTGCTCCACCAGCGCCACGATCAGTTCGCGCAGCAGCCCGCCGACCTCGATCACTTGCACCTGGCTGTCCAGGGTCGCCGCCAGCGCCGGACGCAGGTAGATGTTGCGCATCTGCAAGTCCGACACCACACGAATCCCGTGCTCGACACCCGGCGGCAGCCACACCGCGCGCTGGGGCGGCACCACCAGCGCTTCCTGGGGTGTCTCGACCCACATCACGCCGCTCATGGCGTAAAGCAACTGGCCCCAATCGTGCTGATGAGGCTCGACGTACAACCCGCGTGGGTAGGTACGCGCCAAGGGTTGCACGGGGACGGCGTGATTGCTGAGGTCGGGCGGCGCGGCAAGGGCCATGGAGGGCACATCGTTCAAGGCTGGAAAGCCATGATAAGACCTGCGGCGGATAATCCGAGTGAATTTTTCCCGCGTCAGGAGGGTCACTTAAGGACACAGGGAGGGTTAACGGATCCATGACTAACGCAAAACTTTTCGTGATCGACTACACGCTGCATGGCCAGCCCAAGTCGTTCATCATCCGTCTGGAAAAACTCGACAACGCCGAAGCCTGGCATTGGGCGAGCTGCGACGCCGGCGTGGGGCGCATCGGGCGCTTCGCCCGGGAGCAGGTGAAGAAAACAAGCCAGCCCCAGGCCGAGAAATTCGGCATCGAAAACGTGCAGTGGCGCCGCTCGGATGCACGCCCCACCGCCTGAAAACCGCTTGAAACCTGTAGGAGCGACCTTGCTCGCGAAGGTCGTTAACGATAACGCGGGGTACCTGGTACCCCGTGTGGTTCTCAGGTTTTTCGCGAGCAAGCTCGCTCCTACAGGTCGTTCGCGTTAGCCGTGGGCGGACTTGGCACACTCGCACCCGGTCGCCGAAGCACAAGGCTCACCATGGGCATGATGCTCGGCGCAGCCTTGGCAGCAATACCCCTTGCCATCCTTCATCACCGCGTTTTTCCCCAACTGACAATTGCAGTGGGGGCAGGCGCATGTTTTCTCTTGCATGATCAGACTCCTGTTTCGTGGTCGTCCAGATGCGGCGAACGCCGGCACCTCAAGCAGTGACTATAGGCAATCATTCAAGGTTCAAAGGCCCTTCAGTCAGCCCGACGAGCGTTGCTGCGATACATGAACACCAGGGCCAGCGCCAGGCAAAGCATCGCCACGATCCGGCTGCCGGACAGTTCGATCGCCGGGTTGCCGAGCCAGCCGAAGTTGTCGATCAACATGCCCATGCCCAACTGCCCGACAATCACCGCCACTGTCGCCACCGCGGTGCCGACAATCGGTACCGCGCCCACCATCACCATCATGTACACCACCCCGAACAATGCGCCGGTCAGCTGCCACTTCGGCACATCCAGCAGGCTGACTGCATGGGCTGGCTCAAAGAACAGAATCAACAACCCGGTACTGACCGCGCCCACCACAAACGTCAGCAGACTGCTGCGCAATACACCCACCGCCTGTCCGAGGCGGCCGTTGATGGCGGCCTGCACACTCAACACCGCACCGGCGGCCACCACCAACACCAACAACAGAATCAGATTCATCGCCTTAACCTCGTGCAATCAAAACAAGTGCCACCACGATCAACGCCAATGCAATCCAGCGCTCAACGTTGACCCGCTTGCGGGCGGTGCCGAACCAGCCGAAGTGGTCGATCAATACGCTCTTGCCCACCTGGCCCGACAAGATCGCGATCATGGTCATCGCGATGCCGATATGCGGTGTGGCCAGGGTCAGCACCACCACGTACATCGGTCCCAGGAAGCCGCCGATCAATTGCCAGCGCGGCAGGTCGGTCAACGCCGGGCCCTTTTGCGGGCCGCTGAACAGCAACAGTAAAAACAGGATCGCCGAGCCGACGCCGAAGATGCTCAAGGTCGCCCACAAGTGCCCCACCTGCACACCCAACGGGCCCAGCAACCCGGCCTCCACCGACAAGCCCATGCCAGCGAAAATCACCAGCGGCAGCAACAGCAATCGAAGAAACGTCTTGGGCCTGGCCTGAGCCACACCCGCCATTGAAGAAGCCTGCATACATCACCTGCGCGTTAAAGGGAGGAACAATGACGCGCATTATCCGGTGGCACTGCTGTGCGATAAATGGGAGCATGCCGACAACACCTTTGCGCAACGCGCACAGCATGGAGTCATGATGCAGGGCCTGAACGAACTGAGTTTCAAGGCGCTTCGCCTGTTTGTCGCAGTACTGGACTACGGCAGTTTCTCCGAAGTCGCACGCCGTGAAGGGCTGGCGCCCTCCTCCATTTCCCGGCAAATCCAGTTGATGGAGCAGGCCCTTGGCCAACAGTTGCTGTACCGCCATACCCGTGCGGTCAGCCCTACCGAAGCCGGGCGCCTGCTTGGGCATCATGCGCGGTTGATGCTGGAGCAACTGGAAGTCGCCGGCCAGGCATTGCAGGAACAGGAAAGCGAACCCAGCGGCCTGGTGCGTATCAATGCGCCGATGGTATTTGGCCAGCGCCATCTATCGCCGTGGCTCGGGGAGTTGTGCCGGCGTTATCCGAAACTGCAACTGGATATCCAGCAAACCGACACCTACGTCGACCCGCTGCAAGACGGCACCGACCTGCTGTTTCGCATCGGCGTGCTGAACGATTCCGGCATGCAGGCGCGAATCTTCGCCCCGCAGCGCTTCCGCCTTGCGGCCAGCCCCGGCTATCTGGAACGTTTCGGTACGCCCCGGCATCCGGACGAACTGGTGAACCACCAGTGCCTGGCCTACAAGGGTGTCACCGGCCAACAACGCTGGTTCTTCCGCCGCGACCAGGACGACTGGACGTCCTACAGCGTCAAGGGCCCAATCACCGGCAACCACGCCGACACCCTGACCCACGCCGCCGAGCAAGGCCTGGGGCTGGTGGTGTTCCCATCCTGGTTGATCGGCGAAGGGCTGCGTGCCGGCACACTGCAGGCGGTGCTGACCGACTATGAAGTGGCGACGACCCTGGAGCCGCAACAGATTGCGGCGCTGTGGCCGGGCAGTCGGCGACTGTCGTTGAAGGTGCGGACGGTGATCGACTACTTCGTCGAGTGTTTTGGGGCAGTGCCTTACTGGGACCGTTGAACAACCGTAGGAAACTATTCGGCGCGCATTGTCGGGAAAAGCCCCCCTTCAAGTAAGTCCGATCTGATTTTCCAAAACACGGGTCGAAAACCGCTTGCACTCGGGCAGACTTCGACGAATTCCTTCAGGAGAGACGTCATGGATGCCAGTCATTACCCGTTCGGAAACCTTCAATCAGCCCCGCAAAAATCACCCTCCACCAGCAGTCGGTTGATCTTTGCCTGCTTACGAAATTTTGGCTATATTTGGCCAAAACCTCGGGAAGACCAAATGATTACCGTACCGTTGGGTGAAGCAAAAAATAATTTATCAAAACTGGTGGATGATGCCGCCGCCGGCCAAATCATCACCATCGCCAAGCACGGGCGCGCGATGGCTCGCCTTGTCCCTGTCGGGAAACCGACAGGCCGGCGAATCGGTGCAATGAAGGGCAAACTGGTGGTGCCGGATGACTTTGATGCGCCATTGCCAGACGACATGCTGGATGCGTTTGAGGGAAACCACCCATGAGAATACTGCTGGATACCCACATCCTGCTCTGGGCCCTGAGCGATGATCCAAAACTGTCAGCAAAGGCCCGAAAGCTGATCGAGAACGCAGCAGAAATTTACGTCAGCGCCGCCACATTCTGGGAGCTGGCGATAAAGGTCGGGCTCGGGAAGCTCAACGTCAACCTGGACGAAATTCGCGAATACTGCCTGGAAAGCGGCTACGTGGAACTGCCCATAACCTCGGAGCACGCCATCGCGGTCAAGGACCTTGAACACCATCACAGGGACCCATTTGATCGGCTCATCATTGCAACGGCTATCATCGAGCCGATGAAGTTAGTGACCGCCGACCCGATAGTGGCGAAATACACATCGTTGGCCGTTTTGACGTAATTCACTTCGCTCAAAACAACCACTGCCCGATCAGCCAGGCATTCGCCCCGCTGATCACCACAAACAAACTCCAAGCCAACAGCCGCGTTGGCAAACTGTTCACGAACGGCCCCATCAGGCGCTTGTCACCCGTCATGCGGATCAGCGGGTACAACGCAAACGGCAACTGCAGGCTCAACACCACCTGGCTGAGGATCAGCAGCTTGCCGATGGCATCGTCCCCCATCAGCCACACCCCGAGGAACGCCGGGATCAGCGCCAGGCCACGGGTGATCAGGCGTCGCTGCCAGCAGGGAATGCGCAGGTTGAGATAACCTTCCATAATCACTTGCCCGGCGATGGTGCCGGTAAATGTGGAGCTCTGGCCGGAAGCCAGCAGCGCAACACCGAACAGCACACTGGCGAAGGCGCCACCTACCAGTGGGTCGAGCAGGTGGTAGGCGTCCTGGATTTCCACCACGTCGGTGTGGCCGGTCTGGTGGAAAGCGGCGGCGGCCAGTATCAGGATCGCCGCATTGACCAGCAGCGCCAGGGCCAGGGAACCGATGGTGTCGATACGCGCCAGTTTCACCGCGTCCTGGCGACTGGCCAAATCCTTGCCGAACAGGCGGGTTTGCACGATAGAGGTATGCAGGTACAGGTTATGGGGCATCACCGTGGCCCCCAGAATTCCGATGGCCAGGTACAGCGGTGCGGCATCACTGATGGCGGACAGCGACGGGGTGAACCCGCGGAACACATCCGGCCAGTAAGGCTTGATCAGCACCAGTTCGATGAAAAAACACACGCCGATGGTCGCCACCAGCGCCAGCATGATCGCTTCCAGCCGGCGGAAACCACGATTTTGCAGGGCCAGGATCAGCAACGTATCGAAGGCAGTGATGACAATCCCGGTGGTCAGCGACACCCCCAACAACAGGTGAAACGCCAAGGCGCAGCCGAGGACTTCGGCGAGGTCGGTGGCGATGATCGAGATTTCCGCGAGGACCCACTGCACGAACGACGAACGCCGGCTGTAGCGCTCGCGGCTCAGCTGCGCGAGGTCCTTGCCGGTGGCGATGCCCAGCCGCGAGCACAGACACTGCACCGCCATCCCCGCCAGGCTCGCCAGCAACACCACAAACAACAGGTTGTAGCCGTAGCGCGAACCGGCCTCGATGGCGGTGGCCCAGTTGCCCGGGTCCATGTAGCCGATGGAGATCAGCAAACCGGGGCCGGCAAACATCAGCGCGCGCTTGAAAAAGGAGGCACGGGGATCAACGACGATGGAGCCGGCGACTTCCGGTGGGCAGAACGGGGCGGTAGCGATTTTGGGCAGGCTGAATTTCACGCGGGGTACCAGGCTTTCACACAAGACGTGAACGCAGCTTATCAGTCAGACGCGACGGTACGCATCACCGTTTCCCGGGGCAGATCAAATGCCTCTACCACCTGGACCACCAGATCCATCTCCTGGTTCAGTGCCTCACGCTCCAGGCGCTCGCGAATCACCCCAATCACCAGCACCGCCAGGGTCGTGATGGAATACGCGGGGCCAGAAAACGCCCGCACGCCGGTCACCAGCAGCATCGCCGCCGCCAGCGCCTGTCCCACCACCGGAATTGCCGTGGCCGCGCCTCGACGCAGGATAAACCCGGTCAGCCCGGCCAACGCGGTGCCACTCAGTGCAGTGGTGGCTGAGCGCCCCACATCGAAGCGATTGAAAAAGCCCTGCTCCTTTTGCGCGGCAGCCTGCAGTTCCGCCTCGAACACTTGCCGATCGGCCTGGCTGAGCTTGTCCTTGTATTGCTCGATCAGCCGCTCGGCGACCTGCAGTTCCAGATCCGCCAGGGCCACCTTCTCGATCGGTTCATCAAACTTGATACCCACCCGCTGCGCGACGTCCTGGGCGATTTCGCGATAGCTCACGCCATGACCCCGGGCCAGGTTCATAAAGGTGTCGCCGCCCATGCGCTGCAACTCGATGGCCAGCTTCAGGGGTTCGCGCACCGTGGCGTCGATCGACGCACTGCGCTTTTGCGCCATCAGCTCGGCAAAGAACTTCAACTCCTCCGGCCGCGCCTGCACCAGCAGCGGGAACAGGTCGACATCCTCTTCGGCAAAGCGCACTTCAGGGCTGCGCTGATCGGCGCGGATCATGCCCCGGCGCTCCTGCAAGAGGTCGGTGTACTGCACCACCGCCTTCAACTGCGGCCAGTAAGCGGCATGGTCAAACGTGGCCAGGTGCACATTGGCGACCTTGGCCTTGAGCGCGGGTGTCAGCGGGATGGCATAACGACCGATGCAGCGCTCGGTGTCGGGCTTGAGGGCCAGGGCCCAATCCTTGCTGGAGTGGCAGTTGATCACCCGCCCCTTGAGCGGCGCCGACACCAGGTCCCACGGGCTGGACGTGCAAATTGCGCCGCCCATCAGCAACAGGTTGTTCAGCGGTAATTCACGGGCAACTTCGGGGCTTGCCAACAGGCTCTTGACCAGAATCCGCGCGCCCAGGGAATGGCCGATCAGGTTGATCTGGCGCACCTTGATCGATTCGCCGTGCAGGTAGTTGGCCAATTCGGGCAACAGGCTTTTGGCGACCTCATCCACCCGTGCCTCCACACTTTTGTAATGGTCGAGGAAATAGGCAATCGCCTTGCCCACCCCGATGGTCGCCGCGCCCAGACTACCGCCACCGAGCATCGAGGCAATCACATCCTTGAACGGTGCAAACAGGTTTTCCAGGAAATGCCCCGCCGGCCAGAACAGCATCAGGTTGGTGGAGCCTTCGATGGTTGCCAGCTGCCGGGAGAAATTGCCCAGTTGCTGCTGGTTGAAGAACGCCGAATAACCGTGGACGTAGAGATTGAGCACATCCCCTTGGGGCTCGCCACACAAGACAAACGTGGGCTTGCGGGTGCGGTGCATTTCATCCCACTGGTGTTGCATGTGACGGTGACTCCTGGTGACGACGAAGGGCGATAGTATCAAAGCACTGCCGGGGTAAATGTGAAAAACTGCCCGCCCGGGCAGCAAGCGCCTCAATGCACCATGGATGACTCAGTTGGCAAAGTTGTCGATCTTTACCTGGCCATCAGGAAACGTGGCGACAATCTCCAGCTCCCCTCCCATGGCGCGAATGTAGTTACGCAGCGTGCTGATATACATATCGGTGCGACGCTCTATTTTGGAGACTGCCGCCTGATTGATATTCAGCGCTTTGGCCAACGTATCCTGGCTCATCTGTTGCGCCTTGCGCAGTTCATGCAAAGGCATTTCTTTCAGGTGCTGCTGGAGGATGCGCTCTGCATCGGCCCGAGCTTGCGGTGTCAGGCGAGCCTGAAGCTCACTGAATTTTTTAGCCATGGTGACGGCCCTCTTTACGCAGTGTTTCCAAATGTTCGTCATACGACGTCTCAGCCAGCGGGACGTATTCGTGATAAGTCCACGCTGGCCGATACCGAGGACTGTTCCTTCGTATCCAGATCGCCCCACCAGACTCCAAACTCGTCCGTATATTCAACGTCCCAACTCATGCAAATATTCCATCCACGGAATATAAACTCAAGTGCATAACTGTAGAAGCTTCAGGGGCGCACAGCCTCCCGTTTTCCCCGGAAAAATGTTTTTAGGTTATTCCCGCACAATTATCCGCCCATAAAAAAACCGCCCTTTCGGGCGGTTGAAGAGACTCGGTCTTGATCAGAAACCGAGGGAGAAACTGTTACCGCCGCCGACGACGGTGACGGCACCGCCATGGCTGCCAGTGCCCGTGAGCGTCGCACCGCTGTTGACCGCGACGTTGCCATTGGCCAGGGAGCCGCTGACATTCAGGCGGCCACCGTTGACGTTAACCGTCAGGTTATTAACTGCGCTGGCAAAGGTGTTCAAAAACAGCGGCAAACTCGGCACGCCGGCACAGGTGACCGTGGCGCCTGCCGTGGGGCTTGCCGACGAACAATCAGCCATCGCCTCCGGGCTCGCCAGGCCTGGAACCAGGTCGGTAATACTGAGGCGAATAGCAAGATCAAGAGGAGAAATACGAGGTATAGCGGCAGCAGCCAGTCTTCTTTCCACGTAAAACTCCTTGTGGTCAAAGCCTTTCATCCATGAATGCGTAGAAGCCCCCACTACAGATCCAAACACCCATCGACTTCGAAATACCTGACCGTGGTGACAACTGATCCTGTTTGTCACAACGTTAGCCGCGTGCATAAAACTCATTGAAATAAATGGTATTAATACTTTGGCGAGTGCCGCGCAGAAACTGGAAGACATCCCATGAGCGCGGAGGTGAACGCCCTGAGCCGCGTAAAAATTCAGATTCCACCCTGTAAAAAAGCGCTCTAATAACGCCCTGTTGATTCAGCAAAACGATCCTGGAGTCCCCAATGCCCCATGAAGGCAACCTGTTACAAGCGGCGGTTGTATTCCTGTTCGCCGCCGTACTGACCGTGCCCTTGGCCAAGCGCCTGCAGTTGGGCGCCGTGTTGGGTTATTTGCTGGCCGGCGTGATCATCGGCCCCTCGGTGCTGGGGCTGGTGGGCAACCCGCAAAGCGTCAGCCAGTTCTCCGAACTGGGGGTGGTGTTGCTGCTGTTCATCATTGGCCTGGAGTTGTCACCGAAGCGTTTGTGGGTGATGCGTAAGGCGGTGTTCGGTGTCGGCCTGGCGCAGGTGTTGCTGACGGGCACGGTGATTGGCGTGGTAGCGCTGTTCCTGTTTGGCCAGTCATGGAACAGTGCAATTGTGCTGGGCCTTGGCCTGGCGCTCTCCTCCACCGCCTTCGGCCTGCAGAGCCTGGCCGAGCGCAAGGAGCTTAACCAGCCCCATGGGCGCCTGGCCTTTGCAATCCTGTTGTTCCAGGACATCGCGGCCATCCCGCTGATCGCCATGGTGCCGCTGCTCGCCGGCAGCGATCACCCCGCCACCACCTCCCAAGGCCTGCAGCACGGCCTGGAAGTACTGGGCAGCATCGCCGTGGTGATCATCGGCGGGCGCTATCTGCTGCGGCCGGTGTTTCGCATCGTTGCCAAGACCGGGCTGCGGGAAGTGTCCACGGCCACCGCGTTGCTGGTAGTGATCGGCACGGCATGGCTGATGGAGCTGGTAGGTGTATCCATGGCCCTCGGCGCCTTCCTCGCCGGGCTGCTGCTGGCAGACTCCGAATACCGGCACGAGCTGGAATCGCAGATCGAACCGTTCAAGGGCCTGCTGCTGGGTCTGTTTTTTATCAGCGTGGGCATGGGCGCCAATATCAGCCTGTTGTTCAGTGCGCCGGTGATCGTGCTGGGCCTGACCCTGCTGCTGATCGCCATCAAATTGCCGCTGCTGTTTTGCGTGGGCCGACTGGCCGGTGACCTGAACCGTGAAAGCGCGCTGCGCCTGGGCGTGGTGCTGGCGGCCGGTGGTGAATTCGCCTTCGTGGTGTTCAAGATCGGCCGCGACCAGGGCCTGTTCGAACCGCACCTCTACGACATCCTGGTGCTGACCATCACCCTGTCCATGGCCGTGACCCCATTGCTGCTGTTGCTCTGCCCGAAGCTGTTCAAGCCCAAGGTCAAGCCGGTGGAAGTGCCCGAGGAATACCGCGCCATCGAAAGCGATGCACCCCGGGTGGTGATCGCCGGGATGGGCCGTATGGGGCAGATCGTGGCGCGGATCCTGCGGGCGCAAAACATCTCGTTTATCGCCCTCGACACCTCAGTGGAAACCATCGAGCTGACCCGCAGCTTCGGCGGCATGCCGGTGTTCTACGGCGACCCCCAGCGCCCGGAAATCCTCCACGCGGCGAAAGTCGACCAGGCTGAATTCTTCGTGATCGCCATGGACGACCCCGAAATCAATATCAAGACCGCCGAGCTGGTGCGCAGCCTCTACCCGCACATGAAGATCATCGCCCGCGCCCGTAACCGCCAGCACGTACATCGCCTGGTGGACCTCGACGCGTCACCGGTGCGCGAGACGTTTTACTCCAGCCTGGAAATGAGCCGCCGCACCCTGGTGGGCCTTGGTTTGACCCAGGCCCAGGCGGATGCGCGCATCAGCCGTTTCAAAAACCACGACCTGCAACTGCTGGCAGCCCAGCACGCGGTATATGACGACGCGGCCAAGGTGATGCAATCGGCCCAGGAAGCCCGGACAGAATTGGCGCGGCTGTTTGAGATGGACCGGCTCGAGGAAGAGTCCGACAAGGTGTAAGGACGGAGATGAACGATCTTGCGAAATTTCTGACAGAATACGGCGCAATTTCGTTCATCCCTGGAGAGCTTCATGGCCACCCTCAGCAAGACCGCAGCCCTCTTGGCCCTCGCGCTGGCCGCCGGCTTCGGCGCCAGCCAAGTCCTCGCCGCCAGCAAGCCTGCGGCGCAGAAAACCGCCACCCAGACCATCTCCACCCTGGACGGCAAGTTCAGCTTCAACCTGCCCAAGTCCTACCAGGCCGACCCACTGCCGGCCGGTGATGCCGAACACGGCACGGCGGGCGCCAGCGGCACGATGTACAGCGACCAGGCCACCAAAAGCGTGATCTTCGTCGTCGAAAAACCGAGTGTCGCCGGCCTGATCAAGGACAACGACCCGCAGTTCCTCGACGGTGCCGTGGCGGATTTCGTCAAGGAACAAAGCGCGGCCCTGCCGGACTTCAAGAAAGGCGCCGAAAAGAAACTCACCGTCAAGGGCCTGGCCCTGCGCCAGGTCGACAGCACTGCGACCATGGGCGGGGGCAAGACGCTGAGCTCCACCTTCCTCACGGGCTCCGGCAGCCACCAGTTGGTGGTGCAGGCCATTTCCCGGGCGGATGACGAGAAAGGCCATGCGCTGTTGGTGAAGCAGATTACTGGCGGTAAATAACCGGTTTTAATCTGGCAATGAAAATCCAATGTGGGAGCGGGCTTGCTCGCGAAAGCGGTGTTTCAGTCAGCACATGTATTAACTGACCCACCGCTTTCGCGAGCAAGCCCGCTCCCACATTTTGACCGCGTTCACATCACCGGACTCAGCGCAGGCTCTTTTCCAGCCACTGCTTCAAGTCCAGCAACTCCGCCTCACCGACGGTATGAATCATCCCCGGGTAACCGTGGAATTCCGGTGTGAGGCCAAGCCCCTGCAACACCTCGTTGGCCCGCGTTGCCGAGTAGTAAGGCAGCGCCTGGTCCAACGTCCCGTGCCCGATGAAAATCGCCAGCTTGCCCAGTCGCGCGTCCGGTTTGAGCTCAGCCTTGAGTACCGGCAGCAGGCTGCCGCTCAACGCCGCAATCCCGCGCAGGGTTTCGGGATGCCTTAGCCCGACTTCGTACGACATGATCGCGCCCTGGCTGAACCCCACCAGAAACACCCGCTCACTTTGGGTGTGATACTTGGTGGTGGCCTGGGCGACGAAGTCTTCGATCAGCTTGCCGCTACTCTGCAAGTCGGCGGTCTCGCCATCAAAATCGCCGTCGCCCGGTTTCTTGCGAAACCAACGGTAACCACCGCCCTCCACCGGCATCGGTGCCCGTGCAGACAGGTAGGTCCAGGTCGATGGCAAGCGGTCCTTGAGCCCGAACAGGTCGGCCTCGTCACTGCCATAACCGTGCAGGAAGATCACCAGGGGCTCGTTGCGTGCATCGCTTTGGGTCTGTTCCAGGTAAGGCAGGGCCAGGTCGGTGTGCAATAGGTCTTCGGCCTGTGCGGCGCCGGTAAACAGCGCCAATGTCAGGGCAATCAGTTTGAGCATGGGCATCAACCTCTAGGGTTTGCGCAACAAATAGGTATCCATGATCCAGCCATTGGCCTGGCGCGCCGCCTTGCGCACCCGTTCGATCTCTTCGGCCACTTCGGCCACCTTGCCGCTGATCAGGATTTCGTCCGGTGTGCCCAGGTAGGCGCCCCAGTAGATATCCAGGTCCTGATCGGCCACGGTGCGGTAGGAATCTTCGGCGTCGAGCATGACAACCAGGGTGTCGGCATCACTCGCCTGCCCCGCCGCCAACCGGCGCCCGGTGGTGATTTCGATGGAGCGACCGATGCGGTTCAGCGGCACTTTGTGCTGGGCCGCCAACGCTTGGACGCTGGTGATCCCGGGGATCACCTCAAACTCGAACTCGCAGCTGCCGCTGGCCAGAATCGCCTGCAGGATACGGATGGTGCTGTCGTAAAGCGCCGGGTCACCCCAGGCCAGGAATGCGCCCACTTCGCCGTCGGCCATTTCTTCATTGATCATCCGCTCGAAGGTCTGCTGCTTGTCGCGGTTCAGGTCCTTCACGGCGGTGGTGTAGTCGATATCGCCACGCACCCGCTCGGGGCAATCGGCCTCGACAAAGCGGTAGGCGTGGTCGGTGATGTAGGTCTCGCAGATTTCCCGGCGCAGGTCGATCAGCTTGTCCTTGCTCCGGCCCTTGTCCATCAGGAAAAACACGTCGGTGCGGTTGAGCGCCTTGACCGCCTGCATCGTGATGTAGTCGGGGTTGCCGGCGCCAATGCCGATGATCAGGATGCGTTTCATGGGAAAGTCTTCATGGGTGTTCTCGGTGCGGGGAGCGGATTTTGCCATGTTCGGGGCGTCAGGCGTGAGTTTCCAGGCGCAGGCGCCAATGGCCGTTGAATCGCAGCTCAGTGGATGAGAGCGGCTCCACGTCGATCAGGTTGAACAGCGAGGGCGGCGATTGCATGACGTGCAGCAGCGCGGCTCGGATAACAAATGGATGCGTCACCGCCAGCACATGCCCCGGCGTTTGCTCAAGGGACTGCAACCACTGCCCGACCCGCTCACACAACTGCATCACCGATTCGCCGCCATGGGGCGCGCAGGTGCTGTCGGTCAACCAGGCCTGGAGCGCTTCGGGCTCGGCCTGTTGAACCTCATCGATCGCCAACCCTTGCCAGCGGCCGAAATCACAATCGCGCAGGGCTGTTTCAACCCGAGCCTCGGCGGCAAACAGCGCCGCCGTCTGCCGGGTCCGCGCCTCGGGGCCGCACAGCACAAGGGGCGCACGCTTGAAGCGCGGTGCCTGGGACAACGCCGCCTGCTGCCAGTCCATCTCCACCGACTCATCCAGCGCAAAGCGTGCGCGTTTCCGGGCGCGGGTGCTGGCGTGGGCAATCAGGGTCAACCGGGTGGCCTGCATGACAAATCGCTCTGGCGAAAATAGTTCAATAGCTTACAACGATCCGCACACAGGAAACCGGTAGCCGCCGAAGGATCGGCGGCTACCGGCATTCACACCCCGGGCCGCGCCAGGTAGAACACCTCGTAGCCGTTGCCCGGATGGTTCACATCCAGCGCCTTGCCCGACAAGGTAATCCGTACCAGCTTCCACGCCTGCACATCCAGCGCCAGAAACACCGCAAAATGATCGCGGCTGTCGGCAAGCTGCTGATTGCGGGCTTTTTCGGTTGCCAGGATTTGCCCACGGTCCGCACTTGGCTCCAGCGCCCACTCTTCCCGGTACAGGCTCAAGGCGTTCTGCGCCGGCCCTCGCTGCACATCCAGCGGTAACCAAGACTCAATGTGCGGCCGGCCAAAACTGTCGAGGACCTTCTCAAAGCGCTCGCCGAGTAAAAAGTCCGCCGCCTGCAAAGGATCGGACCACAGATAAACCGACGAATACAGGTTGCCCACGCCCGGCCCCTGCCCCCGTTCCTGAGCGATAAACGCCTTGAACAACAAACCCTCCGCGTGATCCCACTGCGGCCCCAGGCGGGCGGCGCGCTCGCGGATGACACCCATGTCGTAATCAGCTGGCAAGCGGTGTGAATACTGTTTGGCAAACATCATGGCGCTCCTGTTCAGATGAGTGGCCAGCTTGCGCAGCGCCCATGATTTCAGCAAGATATCATCGAATATAGGTGTGATAAGGAATCGAAATGAGCGACGCACTCAAGCCGCTGGACATCGACACCGTGCAGGCCTTTGTCCTGGTGGCGGATTTCGCCAGTTTCACCCGCGCAGCCCAGGCCCTGGAGACCTCGCAGGCAGCCATCAGCCTCAAGCTCAAGCGCCTGGAAGACCGCCTCGGTTACCGCCTGCTGGTGCGCACACCCCGCCATGTGCGGTTGTCGCCCCAGGGCGAGCAGTTCATCGTCGCCGCTCGCGCGCTGCTCAATGCCCACGAACGGGCGTTGGGTGACATGGGCAACGGCGCACCACGAAGGCTGGTGATCGGCATCAGCGACCACGTGGCCGGGCCGGACCTGCCACTGTGGCTCAGCCGCCTGGCCGCCTATGACCCGCTGGTGATCCTGGAGGTGCGGATTGCTTCGTCCCGGGACCTGGTGGCGGCGTTCGACCGCAACGAACTGGACGCGGTGATCGTGCGCAATGAAGGCGACCGCCAGGACGGCGAAGTGTTGGTGGTGGAGCGCTTTGGCTGGTTCGCCGCACCAACCTGGCAACACACCCCCGATACGCCGCTACGCATGGCTACCATGGCCTCGCCCTGCGGTGTGCGCCAACTGGCGGTGCGGGCGTTGGATGAAGCGCGGATTGACTGGACCGAAGTGTTCGTCGGCGGCGGCGTGATGGCAGTCGGTGCGGCGGTCAGCGCCGGCCTGGGGGTGGCGGCGCTGGCCCGGCGGGTGGCGCCCGCGGGCGCTGTGGACGTGAGTGAACAGTACGGATTACCGGCGTTGCCCGTCAGTGAAATCGTGCTGCATAGCCGGATCAGCGACGGCCGCTCCCGTGAGACATTGCGAGCCTTGAGTGCGACCTTCAGAGGGGTTCTGGAGCGTTAGGTTGCATCTGCGTGTAGCGTCCGCGCACAAACCGCTCCAGTTCGTCTCCCGGCAGCGCCTTGCTGAAATACCAGCCCTGGATAATCAACTCCGAGCCTGACTGCAAAAACGCCAGTTGCTCGGCGGTTTCCACCCCTTCGACCACCACCCCGAGGTTCAACGCCTCGCAAAACCTGAGCATCCCGGTCAACACCTGGGCGCCCTTCGGATCATGTTGGGCCACTACAAAACTGCGATCGATCTTGATGAAGTCCACCGGGAACTGATGCAGATAACTCAGCGCTGAAAACCCGGTGCCGAAGTCATCGATGTACACCTTGGCACCAATCGCCTGCAGCTTCTCGATCATCTGCCGGGTGCCCTGAATATCCCCCACCAACGCATCCTCGGTGATCTCCACCGACACCTGCCCGTGGGCCTGGGCCAGTATCTCCACCAGTCGGTCACCATAGGCCGGGGTGGTCAGTGTGGCGCTGGAGATATTGATCGTCATCGGCAAGGTAAAACCGACCTTTCGCCACGTTTGATACTGGCGCACAGCCTGGGACGCCACCCACACATCCACATCGGGCATCAACCTGGCGTTAGCCAGCCATTGCAGGAACTCCCACGGTGAATGCACCGTACCCTCGGCATCCCGCGCGCGCATCAACGCTTCGCAACCGGTGCACAGCCCGGTCAGGGTGGAAATCTGAGGTTGGAATTCGAGGTAGAACTCGTAGTCGCTGATCTGCTGGATATGGCTCAACTCGCTGACCTGGCGTGCCTGAGCCTTGTGGGACGCCATCACCGGGTCCAGTTCCAGCAATCGGCCCTTTTCTTCCAGGCCGCGAAAAGTCATGTCCAGCGACTTCAAATACACCGTGCCGCCTTCCGTGGCCTGGCGATTGATCGCCCGCACATAGGGCGCGTAAATCAGCATGCCAACCCCCAGCAACACCACCTGCAGTAACACCGCCGCGAGGTCGCCGTGGGTGCTCAAATAGGCGTTTAGCAATACCGGCGCGGTGAACGGCACACTCACCACCGCAGGCGACACCCAGCCAATCTGCACCACCATCAGCGCCAGCATCGCGTTGAAGGCCGGCACCACCAGAAAGGGAATGAACAGGCGCGGGTTGAGGATGATCGGCAAGCCAAACAACAACACTTCACTGACATTGAACAACGACAGCGGCAGGCTGGCCATCGCCACCAATCGCATGGAACGGCTCTTGGAAAACAGCAGGATCGCCAGCAGCAGGCACAATGCGCCACCCGAGCCACCGATAAACGCGAAGCTGCCCAGCAAGCCGCCGTTCAGTAAATACTTGACCGGCTCGCCCGCCGCCACTGCAGCGTTGTTGAGCGCGACAGCCTGATCCAGGACATCAAACAACGGCTGCATGGCGTAGACCCCATGGATCCCGAAAAACCACAGCAGTGAATTCATCAGGGTCACAAACAGACCGCTGCCATAGGGCGTTTCCAGTGCATCGAGTACCTGCGGCCCCTGAAGCTGCGCCACCTGTGGAATCTGCAACAGCAACGACAGCAAGAGTACCAGCACGAGCGCCGTGATCGCCCCCGGCACCACCATGTTGATGGTGCCCTTGAGGTTGTGCCCCACCAGGTCTTCGTTGATCAACCGGGTCCAGCGACGCCGATGCAGCCAGGCGATGGCGGGCACATTGATCAACGGCGAGGCGATGGCGATGAACAGCACGAAGGTCGCCGAAGCACGGGGGAAATCCCGCAGCACAAAGGTGGCGATCACCACGTGGGCCAGGCACAGGAACGCCACCGGTAGCTGCGGCAGGCGGTGCTGGATCGCAAGCATGTAACCGATGGAGGCGGCCACCAGCAGCGGGATCACCGAGCTGATCTGGTTGTGCAGACCCGCGAGGAAGGCCACCCATTGAGGGTCGAAACCCAGCACACGGGCGCATTCGGACAGGATCAGGAAACCGGCCGACACCAGCAGGCAGGGCAGGATCCACAACAACCCCTCACGTATGGCCCGCAACGACTCGGTGCTGGCCAAGGCCGCCAGCCGTTGGGTGAAGAAAAGCTTGAACAGTGTTTGCGCCATCACCTGTCCCTCTGCACATAGCACTCGGTCCCTGATGCCAAGGTCGCAAAAACACCTGAGCCGTTGCCTTTATCGACAAGGTAACGCTACACGTCCTGATACCGCGAACGAAAGGCTTTTGCCGCCAGCGGCGCAATTATTCAGATTCGCCCCTTGGCCCTGCTGCTTGTCGATTGTCTCCGGTTGGCCCATCCTTCGGCGCACTGGCTGTTGTAAAAAACGACACGCCCTCGAACGGACTCGACTGATGCTGCGAATTCCCCCCCTGCTCACTTGCGCGCTTCTCGGCCTCATCAGCCCCTTGGCCAACGCCGCCAGCCCGACCTTCCCGGATGCCCAAGCCAGCGACCCGGCCAAGCTGCAATGGATGGTCGGCGCACCGCCGCCGGCAGATCGCACCGTACGCTTTGAAGACGGCAGCTATTTCCGCTTCCCGGCCATGCGCTGGAGCGTCGCCCACTTTCGCCAATTGATGCCCACGGTGAACGTCTCCCGCGGGCTGGGTGCGCCGCTGGCGTTGCCACGCAAACTCGATCCGGGACTCGATGCAATCCCCGTGCAGCCCGTGGGTTCCACCCAGCCGTTGAGCTGGCGCCAGACCCTGGACGCCACCTACACCGATGGCATCGTGGTGATGCATCGCGGCACGGTGGTGTATGAGCGTTACTTCGGGGTGCTCAAGGACGACGGCCAACACGCGGCCATGTCGGTCACCAAATCGGTGATCGGCACCCTGGGCGCGATGCTGGTGGCCGATGGCACCCTCGACCCACAGAAAAAGATCGTCGACTACGTGCCCGAACTGGGCCGTTCCGCCTTTGGCAGTGCCACCCTGCGCCAGGTGCTGGACATGACCACCGCCCTGGACTACAGCGAAGACTATGCCGACCCCAACGCCGAAGTCTGGGCCCACGCCCAGGCCGGCAACCCGCTGCCCAAACCCAAGGACTACACCGGGCCGCGCAGCTACTACGAGTTCCTGCAAACCGTAAAACAGCGCGGCGAACACGGGCGCGCCTTCGGCTACAAGACCGTCAATACCGACGTGCTGGGCTGGGTGATCGCCCGCGCGACCGGGCGCAATGTGGCGCAACTGCTCAGCGAACGCATCTGGAGCCGGCTCGGCACCGAACAGGACGCCTACTTCACCGTCGATTCCATCGGCACACCGTTTGCCGGTGGTGGCCTGAACACCGGGCTACGGGACCTGGCCCGCTTTGCTGAAATGCTGCGCAACGGCGGGCAGTTCAACGGCCAGCAGATCGTGCCCGAAAGCGTGGTCAAGGCTATTCGCCAAGGCGGCGACAAGCAGGCGTTCGCCCAGGCCGGTTATGGCCAATTGAAGGGCTGGAGCTATCGCAACATGTGGTGGGTAACCCACAATTCCGACGGTGCCTTCATGGCCCGTGGGGTGCATGGCCAGAGCATCTACATCGACCCCAAGGCCGAGATGGTGATTGTTCGTTATGCCTCCCATCCGGTGGCGGGCAATGCTGCCAATGATGGGGTGACGTTGCCAGCCTATGAGGCCATGGCGACATTTTTGATGACCAAGCCAGACTGACCGTCTCGCTTATCGTGGAGTTAACCTTTGTCCCAACCCGGCGAAAACCACCAGCTAGCCCTGGACCGATTCTTGAGCGAACACCCGGCCCTGGCCGCAGAACTGAATACGTTGAACCCCTTGGCAGCGCAGGCCAAGGGGGAAACCATGGAGCAGTACCGCGCCGAGCGCCTGCATGAAGCCTTCGAGGCAGAAGCCGAGCAACAGGGCCTGTTTGCCTGGGAGCTGACGCTGAAACTGACGGCGCATTCACCCGCGGAGTTCGAGGCCCAGCGCCTTGAAGTGCACAAGGAAGTGGCGCAAATGGCGGGCCTGAGCTGGGCGGAATATTGCCAGTTGCATGACTTGCCCGGTTAGAACCAGCGGCTCAAGCCCTGGCGGGTATCGCCGATCGCCGCACGTAACTCATCCAGGGTGATTGTCCTGCGTTCAGGTTCGATCGCCAACGCCGTGCGTAACGCTCGCCAGCAATGGCGAGGCAATTGCCCGGGCCGGGCCGATCGGTCACTGGAGTGGCGCCGGCCTTGTGCCAATTCGTAAAGCACACAGGCCACTGCATACAGATCGGCACTGGCCGACAGCGCACCGCCAGCCAGCAACTCTGGCGCGGCGTACATCGGTGTCCAGGCATTGAAACGACTGCGACTCAAGCCTGGGGACCCCGCCGGGGCCTGTCCGCACGCCTGCCCCAGACCGAAATCGAACAAACGCAACCCGCCCTCTCCCACCATGACATTGGAGGGTTTCACATCGCCGTGCAGCACACCCTGTTGATGGCTATGACGCAACGCATCAAGCAATTGCACGGCGATGCCTTGCAACTCTCGCCAGGGTAAACCTTCAGGGCATTCCAGCAGCAACCGGTCCAGGGTCATGCCCTGAAGCAACTCCATAGTGAAGAAGGCGATCTGACCGGGGGCGTCCACTTCAAACGAAAATACACGCACCACCTGCTCATGGCGGAGGCTGCGAGTCAGGGCGAACTCGTTGTACAGCAGCACGTGGGCATCCGCAGATTCACGGATGGTTTCACCCAGCACCTTGATCGCCACACTGGAACGCGACTCACCAAACTGTTCGTACAGCAGGTCCCGGGCGCGATAAACCACGCCCATGCCGCCGGCACCCAGCACGCGCTCGATAAGGTATCGCCCGGCGAGTAATTCGGGGACGCCGTCACGCGGTGGATTTGTCGTGGCCTTGGCAAAGGCAAAGTGGGTCACGTCGCTCATGACTGCACGACCACAGCGGTCAGGTTATCGCGGGCGGCACCGCGCAATACGCCTGCGAACAGTTGGTCCAGGACCCGCCGTGGGTCACCCAGGCTCAACGCCTGCCCCAGCTCGCCGTGGCTAAGCGCCTGGTACAGGCCGTCACTGCACAGCAGAAAGACATCCCCTGCCAAGGTCCCGAGTTCCAATACCTGCGGCCTCAACGGTTCCCGCGAGCCGATGGCGCGGGTCAACGCCCGTGCATCGGGATGCGCCCTGGCCTGCTCCAGGCTCACCCGCTGGTCAATCAACTGCTCGAACAGCGAATGATCTCGCGACAGCTGGTACAGCGTCTGCGCTCGCCACAGATAACAACGACTGTCACCGGCCCAGATACACGCGGCGCGATCGCCCTGAAGCAGCAATGCCACGACCGTGCTCCCCATGGTGCGATCACCGCCATGGTCGGTGACCGTCAACTCCTCACCCAAACGCCGATTGAGCCATTGCAGGCAACGGCGGGTCGCCTCGACCCGTTCGTCCAGGCTCCCCTGGCCAGGCAATAACGCCAGGCTATCGACCACCAGTTGGCTGGCGACATCCCCGGCCTGATGCCCGCCCATCCCGTCTGCCACGGCCCAGCAGCCCTGCCGAGGACAGTCGAGAAAGGCATCCTCGTTGCGCGACCTGAGCTTGCCACGGTCCGTACGGCCAGCGCTGCGCCAGCGATCCGGGCCTCGGTTCACAACTGCTCCGGCAGGCGAAAAGTACGCCACTGCGTCATCTGAAACGGGTTGGGAGTACGCCGGCTGGTCAGCAGATAGTTGGCGCGCAAGCCTGCCAGGTCGGCCTTGAGGATCAATACATCCTGCCCGCTGGAGGCTTCGCTTTGCATCAGGTCGAACAAGCGGAACAGCGACCAGGCCCCGGCATTTTTCTCGAGGCCCAACGGCCGTTCGCTGCCCCGCTCCAGCACCAGGCTGCTGCGACCATTTTCAGCCTCGGTTGGCAGCATCGGAGCTGCCAGCCTGGCCGCCTGCGCCTACCAAGGTGTGGGCCTCGTCGATAAACAGAATGATCGGTTGCAGCGAGACGTTGACCTCGTCGATCAAGCCTTTCAAACGGCGCTCGAACTCACCCTTGATACTGGCACCGGCTTGCAGCAAGCCCATATCCAGGGTCAGCAGACGTACGTCCCTGAGCACCTTTGGCACTTGCGCGCTCACGATTTTCAGGGCCAGGCCCTCGACTATCGCGGTTTTTCCGACTCCCGCCTCGCCCACCAGAATGGGGTTGTTCTTGCGCCGCCGCGCAAGGGTATCGATCATTTGCCGGATTTCGTTATCGCGACAGAGTACGGGGTCGAGTTTTCCGTCACGAGCCTGGCGAGTCAGGTCATGAGTAAAGCGCTCCAGTAATGAACTCCCCCCTTCAGATGGAGGCGTCCGAGGGTTTTCGCTCAAGAGAAAACCGAGCACGCGCTGTGCATCAAGCTTGCTCAACACCGCCTGATAACGGCTGCCCGCGTGCTGCAACGGATTGCGCAACAAGGCGAGCAACAAGGCACCGTGTTCCACTTCGCTTCGCCCCCCCAGGTAGCCTTCTGGATCGATGGTGAGATCAACCCGCAAGCCGCGAAATGGCAGGCCTCGGTGCAATCGGTCCACCGGCTGGTGACTGATCGACTGGAGTGCACCGAGCCTTCTGCGGCTGACCTTCTCCACCTGGCGGTCGTGATAACGCGGCAGGTCGTAGGTTTCGAGGATCACTCTCAAGGCGTTGATATCGGTCAATGACAAATAGTTGAGCGACATATTGCTGATCAGTCGCCACAGGAAGTCGCTGTCCAGAGGGGGCGAAAAACTGGGCGTTGCGGCTGTGAGGTTGCGAAACGTCAGAAATTCGGGCGTCTGCTCGCAGGTCTGGTTGATATCTCCCACCTGTAACAGGCGCGGCAGGTTGTGGTTGGTACAGGTCAGCTCAACCGACAGGGTCTCCTGGTCATGCCCCCGGCGTTGGTCGAAACTCAGCCATGTGTCCATTCCGGTATGTTGCAGTGAAGGTCGCAGGCGAACGCCATAGCTGGGCGACCCGCTGCCAAAATCATGTTCAAACGACTCGAACGGTACGTACTCCTGATAACCCAGGCCTCCCGGCCGCCATCCTGTGACTTTGTCGACGGAAAATATGCCGCAGTTGCCCCGGGTGTATTCGCCCGGCAACAGCAGGTATTCGTCCTGCCTGCCGTCAAGGCGTATTGGCACGCTATCGTGCTTGAACAGATTGACGATGGGCGTGCAATACAACTTCACGTTGTCCAGGGTCGGCGTCAGTCGCTCAAGGCCGCGACCACGCATGTTGAAGCGCAGCGCCAGGCCATGTACCTGCTTGAGCAGGTCAAAAGGCAACCCGTTGAGCACGTCGAGACCACCCACATCGACAAACAGGTATTTTTCGGGAAAGGCGAAATACTCCTGCAAATGGCGATAGCCGCGAAAGGTATTCAACGGATAAGGAATCAGTGCCTCTTCCTCGGCAAAGCCCACTGGACTGATCTCGCTACTGGACAGACGCAATGAGATAGCCAAGCCGTCAGCGCCGATAGCCGGCTGCCCATTCCCGTCCAAAGGCAGTAACTCAAACCCGTCCAATTGACGCAAAAGGCCAAGGTAGAGCGCCTGGCTGATGGGCTGCTCTCCCGCGAGATGCAGACGCAGGCAGCCCAGTGCCAACTCACTGAAGTTACCCTCGGCCGTCAGTTCCAGACGCAGGCACAGCAAAGCGCCCTCGCCCTGTACCGAGTACTCCAAGGCGGCCAATTGCAGCGGTAAAACCTGTGTCGGGTAACAGGTACGAAAGCGGCAACGCTCACCGTTGATCGCAATGCTTTCCACCGGTGTATCCCGCTCGACCCTGATGGCAGGCCCTGCTCGCTTGAGCGGGTCAAACTGCAGCATGCTGAACGCCGGCAGCGGTCGCATGTAGTTGGGCCACAGCAAATGCATCAACGAGTGACTCAACTCCGGCAGTTGGTCATCGAGCTTCTGACGCAAACGCCCGGTGAGAAACGCAAAGCCCTCCAGCAACCGTTCCACATCCGGGTCATTGCCGGCGTCCCCAAGAAACGGTGCGAGTGCCGGGTTACGCTCGCAGAAGCGTCGCCCCAACTGTCGCAGCGCACTCAGCTCGCCCTGGTAATAGCGGTTAAACGACATCCGGTTTGACCTCAACCTGTGCGCCGGGAGCCAGGCTTGCGCAGAAAGCGACTATTTGCGTCAGGCCGTCGACCTCCATTGCGCCTTCGATGGAAAAAGCCAGGGTCAACGGGTCACGGTCCTGAGGTATCGCCCTGACACATACATCCTTCAGACGTGGTTCATAGGCCTGGATGGAACGCTCAATCAGGAAACGGGCCTGGCTCAACGCGTCATGCAGACTGAGGCGCATGTCATTCAGATCAGGCAACCCGTAGTCCGGTAGCGTCTGTACGCTACCCACACGGGTGCTGAGCATTTTCGCCAGGTGGTTTGCCACGGACGCCACGGCACAGCCCTGCGGGCTACGCCCCTCGCCGGAATCCAGGCGCTCGAACAGGCTGCGGTTTTGGGTAATCACGTGGCGGCGGCTCATTCTTTGTCGAGCTTGCCAACGAGAGACAATGTGAAGTCCGCCCCCATGTACTTGAAGTGCGGCCGAACGCTCAGGTTGACGCGGTACCAACCGGGCTCCCCGTCGACGTCGCTGACCACAATGCGTGCTGCCCGGAGCGGGCGTCGTCCACGCACTTCGGCGCTGGGGTTATCCTGATCGGCTACGTATTGGCGAATCCATTTGTTGAGCTCCAGCTCAAGGTCGGTGCGTTCCTTCCACGAGCCCAGCTGTTCGCGCTGCAGTACCTTGAGGTAGTGAGCCAGCCGATTGACGATCATCATGTAGGGCAACTGGGTGCCGAGCCGGTAGTTCAGCTCCGCGACCTTGCCCTCGGCACTGATGCCAAAGGACTTGGGTTTCTGCACCGAGCTGGCGGAAAAGAACGCCGCGTTGTCGCTGCCCTTGCGCATGGTCAAGGCGATGAAGCCCTCTTGCGCCAGCTCGTATTCCCGCCGGTCGGATACCAGCACCTCGGTGGGAATCTTGGTTTCGATCTCGCCCATGCTGTGAAAGTGATGCAGCGGCAAGTCCTCCACCGCACCACCGCTTTGCGGGCCGATAATGTTCGGACACCAGCGAAACCGGGCGAAGCTGTCCGTCAAGCGGGTGGCAAAGGCATACGCCGTGTTGCCCCACAGATAGTGTTCGTGGCTGTTGGCTACATTTTCCTGGTAGGCGAAGGTCTTGACCGGGGAATCAATGGGATCGTAAGGCGTACGCAGCAGAAAGCGCGGCACGGTGAGACCGATGTAACGGGCATCTTCGCTCTGGCGAAAGCTCTGCCATTTGGCAAACTGCGGCCCTTCGAAGTGGTCTTTCAGGTCCTTGAGGTCAGGTAGGCCGGTAAAGCTCTCCAGGCCAAAGAAGCCTGGGCCAGCCGCCGCGATAAAGGGTGCATGGGCCATGCAGGCCACGCTGGAAACGTACTGCATCAACCTGACGTCGGGCGCACTGGGGGAAAGGAAATAATTGGCGATGATTGCCCCGACGGGCTGACCGCCGAACTGACCGTATTCGGCACTGTAAATATGCTTGTAGAGGCCGGACCGGGTAACCTCCGGCGAGTCCTCGAAGTCATCCAGCAGGTCCTGGCGAGAGACGCTCAGCAGTTCGATCTTGATGTTTTCACGAAAATCGGTGCGATCAACCAACAACTGCAGGCCGCGCCATGATGACTCCAATGACTGGAAATCGGGATGGTGGAGGATTTCATCCATTTGCTGGCTGAGTCTGGCGTCAATCTCGGCAATCATCCGGTCAACCAAGCGCTTCTTGACCGGCTCTCCCCTGTTCTGCGGTTTGATCAGCTCCTCGATAAATGCCGAGACCCCGCGCTTTGCGATGCCATAGGCCTCATCGTCGGCGCTGAGACGGGTCTGGGCAATGATGTTGTCGAGAATGCTGCATTCATCCATTGCGCGAGCATGCAACGGGCTTTGGCTGGTAGTCATAGTGTCAGTGTCCTTTTACTGAGGGAGTCATGCGGCGGAGCTGCCCAGCCCCAATTCAGCCAATACCCGGGTGCGGGACTCGTCATCGGCAAGCGCGTTTTCAATCGCCTTTCGAAAGCTCGGTGTGTTGCCCAACGGGCCCTTGAGCGCCACGAGTGCATCACGCAGCTCCATGAGTTTTTTCAGCTCGGGTATTTGCTCAACCAGGTGCGCAGGGTTGAAGTCCTTCATCGAATTGATCCTGACCTGGATCGCCAGCTCATCCAGCTCGGCAGAGTCCTGGAGCCGATTGGGGACGCTTAAGGTCAAGCTCAAGGCTTGCTTGGCCAACACCTCGTCAAAGGTGTTCTTGTCGATCCCTACGGGCTTGCGGTCTTCGAGTTGGCGCGGGTCTTCACGCTGGGTGAAATCGCCAAGTACCAGCAGTTTCAACGGCAGCTCCAGCTCTTCCTGCGCAGTACCGACGGCGGGTTTGAACGTGATATTGATGCGCTCCTTGGGGGCTACCGAACCTTCTTTCGCCATGGTGTTTCTCCTTTTTCGGGTGGCTCGAAAGCCTATTCAAGTACCGCTTCAAGATCGAAGTGGCACAGCCTGCGATGGACATCTTCCTTGCGCTCACGCACAGAGTGGCTTTGCGGAAACACGTCACAACAGCCATGCAAGAGTTGCAGCACCTCAACCGCCAATTCAGGCTCCCAGCGTTGCAAGCCTGACTGCTGCAGTTCGTGGTCCAGGTGGTCAAGCTGGACTTTGGCAAGGTCATGCTTGCCCGCCAGCACAGACAACCTGGCGAGGCCAAGCCGCCAATGAAATCGGGCACGCTCACCTACAGCGCTTTGCATGCCTTGCTTGAGCGACCGAACGGCCGCCTTGAACCCGTCCTTGCGCAGCACGGGCATGACGTCATGCAACGCTTTGTCCCAAGGCGCGGCCTGGGCATCAAGTGCCGACCTGGCTGGCACCGGACCTTGCAAATGGCGGACAACCTGAGTGTTGATCCAGCCCCGGGTAACGGAGTCAGCAAATGGCGTTCCATCGTGAAAGCGCAACTGCACGAGCCCAGGCAAACGCTGGAGCAACAAGGCGAAGTGCACTTCCAACTCGGTCATGGCCAAATCGGCCTGAAGTGTCTGCAGGCACTCCCACACCCTGTACAAGCCGTCAAACCAGAAAGGTGCGCAGGCCAGGCTGGCCTCAAGCTCCAACAACAGGTCGGCGTGTTGCCCTTGGGCAAAGCGCTCCTGGTAACGCTTGAGTTTGTCTGGCGCCGGTCCCCGCAAAGGCGTGACCTGTTCGTTGTCACAGTCCGGGAGGCTGGTGATCGTCAGCCAGGTCAACGTTCGGTTCAGACGCAGCGCGCGCAGGTCAGTGGCATTCTGGCGCTGCCACCAGGCAGACAAAGGCCGGGCATTTTCCTGCAGCGCACGCAGCAGCTTATGGGCGTCCTTTTCGTTATCCACCACAGGCTCGGGGACCAGCTGTTGAGTCGCCACCTGCCTGACCTGGTCGCTTACCCCTGCGATACCGCTGGGCGGGGAATCACGCTCGGTGGCCTGCTGCAACCCGTCCGAGAGCCGCCTGCGAAGCGGCAGTAACGATGGCGCGTCTTCGCCGAGGTGTTGGGTCAATAGTTCATCCAGCCGGGTCAGGTGTTCGAGCATGCAGTGGAACAGGGAGCGCTGGTCCTTGAACGAAAGATGTTGCCCAAGCGCCTGCTCAAGGCGCGGAACAAGCCAGCCAAATGCGGCACTGCGGGTACGCAGTTTGACCGGGTACACGACCGCCCAATGATGCTCACAGAGATAGCGCAGCAATCCGAGACCTGCGAGCAATCCGGGAAAGGACTCACGCTGATGCAATGCCCAGGTCAACCAGACAGCGACCCGCAAGTCCTTGGACTGTTGGCGTAACAGAGCCTCACTTTTTTCCACGACCCATTGCCATTCAGGCTGGCTGTTAC
Source organism: Pseudomonas sp. PAMC 26793 (assembly GCF_000313235.1). Taxonomy (NCBI): domain Bacteria; kingdom Pseudomonadati; phylum Pseudomonadota; class Gammaproteobacteria; order Pseudomonadales; family Pseudomonadaceae; genus Pseudomonas; species Pseudomonas sp. PAMC 26793. The sequence goes on along the minus strand of NZ_AMXG01000054.1, from coordinate 56,384 downwards.
CGTGTAGGGAATGCGTCTTGCCCAGTTCGGTTTCAAGCGCCTCATACTCAGTGGAAAAACGCATATCGGCGCCCGCATAACTCACTGTCGAGTTGGGTGCCTGCGCAAGTTTCAGGTAATAATCGGAAAGCCTGTCTGAATAAACCATCATGGGCTGCACTTTACTTACTGGACATGTTCAGCCAACTAACGACACTTTAAGCGCACGTCAGAATACTATTTAAGTTCATCTTCCCGGCGGAAAGAACACAAACCTTATCCATGCAAAAAGCATTGTTCAAGTCACGAAACAGCTGTTAAGGAATTTCCTACAAAAATAAAAAATTCTCCGATGCGCAACAATTTGCGCAATCAGAACAACACGCATGCTTATAATTCATGTAAACCCTGCGGATATGCCACCTATCGGCATGCTGCAACTAACTGCACACCCCCGCGCAAACAAATACAACTAACTTCTGTTCCAAACCAGCAATACGCCTGAAAAAACAAACCAATAAAACCCTAATCCCCCGACTTTATTGACTCTTGAACTTTCAGGCACGCTTCTTGATATCGAGCATTACCCAGCCGGCAGATCAGCCGACTGGGGCGACCTCATTTATCAGGCAAGGAAACCAGTTATGCCAACACCCGCGTATCTCTCCATCACCGGCACCAAGCAAGGCTTGATTACGGCAGGCACGTTCACCCAGGACTCGGTCGGCAACATTTATCAGGAAGGCCACGAAAACCAGATTCTGGTGCAGGGGTTCCAGCATCAGGTGATCATTCCCCGTGACCCACAATCCGGCCAGCCCACCGGCCAGCGCGTGCACAAGCCCCTGATGATCAGCAAGGTATTCGATAAATCTTCGCCCCTGCTGTTCAACGCATTGACCTCCGGGGAAATGGTCAAGTGCCGCCTTGAGTGGTACCGCACCTCTTCAGTCGGCACCCAGGAGCACTACTTCACCATCGAGCTGGAGGACGCGATTCTGGTGGACATCCAGTCACGGATGCCCAACTGCCAGGACCCGAACAATTCGCACTTCACACACCTGGAGGATGTGTATTTCGCTTACCGGAAAATCCTCTGGACCCATAAGGTATGCGGCACCTCGGGCTCTGATGACTGGCGCAGCCCGGTAGCCGGCTAAGCACCCACCGAAACAGAAACGGCAACGCCATGGACGGCGCCGTTTCTGTCGGCTACTAGACCATCGCCAACGGATGCTTGCGCTTCGGCGCACCAAACACCCGGTCAATCGCGTCCAGGTCGTGCTCATCCAGCACCAGCTTTGCCGCCGCGGCATTGAGCCGCACATGCTCGGGCGTCACGGCCTTGGGAATGGCGATCACACCGTCCTGGCGCAAGACCCAGGCCAGGGAAACCTGGGCGGGAGTGACCTCGTGGCGATGGGCAATTTGCTTGAGGGTCGGGCTGGCCAACAGCTCGCCACCCTGGGCGATGGGACAGTAGGCCATCAGTGGCAAATTATGTTGCTGCCACCACGGCAGCAGGTCGAATTCGATACCGCGCTCTTCAATGTTGTAGAGCACCTGATTGGTGGCGCAGGCCGGGGACGCCAGTTCCTGCAGGTCGGCCACATCAAAGTTGGACACGCCCCAACGACCGATCTTGCCCGCCTCCCGCAAGCGTTCGAAGGCTTCCACCGTTTCTTCAAGGGGATATTGCCCACGCCAGTGCAACAGATACAGATCGATGTAGTCGGTGCCCAGGCGCTGGAGACTGGCCTCGCATGCCTGTGGGACACCCTTGCGGCTGGCATTGTGCGGGTACACCTTGCTGACCAGGAACACCTGGTCGCGCTTGCCGCGAATCGCTTCGCCGACGACTTCCTCGGCGCCGCCTTCGCCATACATTTCAGCGGTATCGATCAGGGTCATGCCCTCATCAATGCCCAATTGCAACGCCGCTACCTCGGCGCTGCGTTGCCCGGGATTTTCGCCCATCCGCCAGGTCCCCTGGCCGATGACAGGGACGGGAACGCCGGCCAGATCAATGGTGCGCATGACAACCTCCTGATGAATTCGCGAATTAACAGTGTGGCACCGACTGGACAAAAGGGTTCAATCGAAGGAAGGTGGCCCTTTCCATGCCAGCCATAGAAAGGGCGCCCAATGCTGTTTGTGGTCATGCTGGGGGGCAAGCACCCCCGGGCGAAAATCGAAGTGCATGATGTGGTGTTCGCCGTGGCCGACACCCTGGAAGCCGCCTACCCGCAACTGCGCGAAGGCTGGTTTGGCAGCCAGAAAGGTGTGCATATCGATTCCTGGATGACGGTGGACGGCGTCGACGGCTGGAAAGTCCAGCTCAGCCACCTGGCACCTAACGCCGGTGCGCCACGCCTGTACTTCATCAACCTGGGCGGTTACGAATCGAACATCTTTGGCGAAGCCCACCACTACCTGCTGGTGGTTGCACACACGGCCAGGGAAGCTGCGGCCCAAGGCAAACGGCAGATGCTCACGCACTGGACGCAATCTCATACCGACGGTGTGCTGGATATCGATGACTGCCTGCCCATCGACCTGGTAGACGGGCGCTACGTCCACCTGGAACAGGGCGTCCACCGCCCGGTCGTCACGCGAAACGACTACATCGTCCTGCCCTGACCGCCTCCTACCCGAACGGGGTATGGCGCCCCACCCGCCACCTGCCTGAAAGTGCAATCAGCCCCTCGGCCTGACAATAAGCACAACATCAAGGTGGGTCCGCCATGCATAAAGCCGTTATCGCCCTGTTCAGCGCTGTCTTGCTTGCATCCACGTCCCTCAGCCAGGCCGCTGACGACCCGGGCAACACCTTGCGCATCTACAACTGGGCCGATTACATCGGGGAACACACCCTCGCCGACTTCGAGAAAGCCACCGGCATCAAGGTGGTCTACGACACCTACGACTCCTACGAAACCGTGCAGGGCAAGCTGCTCTCCGGGCGCTCGGGTTATGACTTGGTGGTGCTCAACGCGTCACTGGTGCCGCTGCTGATCAAAGCCCAGGCCTTCCAGCCCCTCAACAAAACGCTGCTGCCCGACTGGACCAACCTTGACCCTCAGGTGCTGAAAAGCCTGGAAACCCATGATCCGGGCGTGACCTATTCGGCGCCCTACACGTGGGGCAGCAACGGCGTGACCTACAACATCGACAAGATCAAGGAGCGCATGCCGGATGCGCCTATCGGCTCCCTGGCGATGATCTTCGATCCCAAGATCGTTTCGCGCTTTGCCGACTGCGGCATTACGTTCATGGACTCCCCCACCGACATGATCCCGCTGGCCCTGACCTATCTCGGCCTGGACCCCAACAGTGTGGCGCCCAAAGACCTCAAGGCCGCCCAGGATGTACTGATGGCCGTACGCCCGTACATCCGCAAATTCGATTCCAGCGGTTTTATCAACGGCCTGGCCAACGGCGAGCTATGCATGGCCACGACCTGGTCCGGCGACTACGCCACGTCCCAGGCCCGGGCCGCGGAAGCCGGGGCCAAGGTCAACCTGGGTTACTTCATCCCCAAGGAAGGTTCGCTGATCTGGTTCGATAACTTCTACATCCCGAGCGACGCGCCCCATGTGGCGAATGCCCACAAATTCATCGAATTCCTCCTGCAACCGGAAGTCATCGCCGGCGTCAGCAACACCATTCACTACGCCAACAGCAACCTGGCGTCCAAGCCCTTTGTAAATGCGGACATACGCGACAACCCGGCCATCTACCCGGACCTGGCGACGATGCAGCGCTTGTTCACCCAGAAAAGCCAGTCCCAAGCCGCCGTGCGCCTGATCACCCGTACCTGGAACGCCGTGAAGACCGGCAAGTGAAACCCAGCCATTGAAGGTAAATGCCATGACCCTGCCAAATCCTGCTTTTTTCGCCCAGTTCGACCACGAGCAATTGGACGCCGCCGACAAGGCCCATTACATGCACGGCTTCCATATGTTCGACGAACACCGTGAACAAGGCTCGCTGAACATTGCGGCCGGTGACGGCGCCTACATCTACGACACCGCCGGCAACCGTTACCTGGATGCCGTCGGCGGCATGTGGTGCACGAATATCGGCCTGGGCCGCGAAGAAATGGCCGACGCCATCGCCAACCAGGTGCGCCAGTTGGCCTACTCCAACCCGTTCTGCGACATGGCCAACGTCACCGCCATTGAACTGTGCGCCAAGCTCGCCAGCCTGGCCCCCGGCGACCTCGACCATGTGTTCCTGACCACCGGCGGTTCCACGGCTGTCGATACCGCCTATCGCCTGGTGCAGTTCTATCAGAACAGTCGCGGCAAGCATGGGAAGAAACACATCATCTCGCGCCTCAGTGCGTACCACGGCTCGACGTTCCTGACGATGTCCATCGGCAACAAGGCCGCCGACCGCGCGCCGGAATTCGACTTCATGAGCGACCTGTTCCACCACATCTCCTGCCCAAACTACTACCGGGCGCCGGAAGGCATGAGCGAGGCGCAGTTCCTCGACTTCCTGGTGGATGAGTTCGAAGACAAGATCCTGACCATCGGTGCCGACAAAGTGGCCGCGTTCTTTGCCGAACCGATCATGGGCTCGGGTGGCGTGATCATCCCGCCCAAGGGTTATCACCGGCGCATGTGGGAAGTCTGCCAACGTTATGACCTGCTCTACGTGGCGGATGAAGTGGTGACGTCCTTCGGTCGGCTGGGCAAATTCTTCGCCTCCCAGGAGGTGTTCGACATGCAGCCGGACATCATCACCACCGCCAAGGGCCTGACTTCCGGCTACCTGCCGCTGGGCGCCTGTATTTTCTCGGACCGCATCTGGCAAGTGATCGGCGAGCCGGGCAAGGGCCGCTGCTTTACCCATGGCTTCACCTACAGCGGCCATCCGGTGAGTTGCGTGGCGGCGCTGAAGAACATCGAGATCATCGAGCGGGAACACCTGCTGGCCCATGTCGAAGACGTCGGCGTGTACCTCGAACAGCGCCTGCAAACCCTGGCCAGCCTGCCGTTGGTGGGCGACGTACGCTGCCAGCGCTTGATGGCCTGCATTGAATTTGTCGCCGACAAACACACCAAGGCGCTGCTGCCGGACGCGGTGAACATCGGCGAGAAGATCCACCTGCGGGCCCAGGCCAGAGGCTTGCTGGTACGGCCCATCGGCCACCTGAATGTGATGTCGCCGCCGCTGATTATCACCCATGCCCAAGTGGATGAAGTGGTGGAGATCCTGCGCCAGTGCATCCTCGACACCGCCGAAGAGCTGCGCCAAAGCGGCGAGTATCAAGGCCGATGAGCCTGGGCGCCCCGGTGCTTTTGCCGGGGCCCTGGCCGGCGGGTATACTGGCCGGCATGAGCCAGAACGCCGATCACTGCCCTGCCCCGTCCTTCCAGGTGCTTGAAGCCTGGAACAGCGCGCTGGCCCACGCCTTCGCCAACGTCGACGAAGCGACCTTCCTTGAACACCTGGCCTGCGCCCTCAGTGCGCTGACCCCTATCGAATCGATGATGATCAGCCTGGAGCGCCAGGGCCAGGCGCCACACTTGCTCTACCAGCAAGGCATTCCCCGGCCGCACTATGAAGAAATCATCAACCGCTACTTTTCCCGGGGCTACCTGCTGGACCCATTCTGCCTCGCGGTAGACAAGGGCCTGGCCGAAGGCTTCTACCACCTGGCGCAAATCGCCCCGGACGATTTCTTCAACAGCGAATACTACAAGACCTACTACCTGCGCAGCGGCGGCGCCCAGGAGAGCTACTACATCGTTGACCTGTGCCCCAACAGCAAGATTTCCCTGTGCATGTTCCAGGGGCTGAGTGCCGGCCAGTTCAGCGATGAGCAACTGGCGCTGCAACGAACCGCCCAACCCATCGTGCGTGAACTGCTGCGGCGCTTCGGCACCACCGGCGGGCTGTGCAAGGTGATCAGCGACGAGGCTTTCACCCAGACCCAGGTGCATCAGCAGATTGAAGCGGCGTTCATGCATTTTGGCAGCGGCGTATTGACCGTGCGCGAACGGGAGATCGCCCACCTGATCCTGCGCGGGCACTCGGTAAAATCCACCGCCCAAGTGCTGGGCATTTCCCCGGAAACCGTGCGCATGCACCGCAAGCATCTGTATACCAAGCTTGAAATCAATTCCCAGGCGGAGCTGTTTGCGCTGTTTATCGACTGGCTGACCCACAGCGGCGTAATGGCCCGATCCTGAACCGTCCATGCAACCCAGGGGAACTTTGCCAGGAAATAACCACCTGAATCCGGTACGCTCACCGTTTTTACCCAAGGAGTTATCCCTCATGGCCAAAGCCACCGCCCGTCACATCCTGGTTTCCAGCGAAGACAAGTGCAACGAACTGAAAGCGCAAATCGAAGCCGGCGCTGATTTCGCCGAAGTTGCCAAAGCCAACTCGTCCTGCCCGTCCAGCCGTCAAGGCGGCGACCTGGGCTCGTTCGGCCCGGGCCAAATGGTCAAAGAATTCGATACCGTCGTATTCAGCGCCCCAGTCAACACCGTGCAAGGCCCCGTGAAAACCCAGTTCGGTTATCACCTGCTGGAAGTGACCAGCCGTCAGGACTGATCCTGTCCGCACCTATGTTTAAAACAGCGGCCCGCCTTTTGGTGGGCCGTTGTGCATCTGTGACAGTGTGAAGACTGGCGAGGCGTACGCGCATAGCGTACAAATCCCTTTACCTCTTCACCCGGCGCCCAAGGCTGATAATGCGAGTCGCTTTTTCTACCCTGCTTTGCTCCACCCTGGCCCTGTTGCTGGCCAGCACCGCCGTGATCGCCGCGCCGCAATCGGCACTGACCGTGTACGGCGAACCGGCCAAATACCAGCCCGGCTTCACCCATTTCGACTACGCCAACCCCAATGCCCCCAAGGGCGGCAGCTTGCGGCGTTCGGCGATCGAAATCGGGCGCTACGACCACGTGCTGCCCTATGGCGACAAAGGCATCGGTGTCAGCCAGGTCGACGGTTGGCTGTATTCGCCCCTGGCCCAGCGTTCCCTGGATGAGCCCTACACGGTCTACGGCCTGGTGGCGGAAAAGATGGAGCGGTCAGACGACGGTCTGTCCCTGCGTTTTTACCTGAACCCCAAGGCGCGTTTCGCCGATGGCCAGCCGATCACCGCCGAAGACGTGCGCTACACCTTCGACCTGCTGATGACCCAGGGCAGCCTGCGCTACCGCACGCTGTTCGCCGACGTCAAACACGTCGAAGTCGAAGGCCCGCGCCAGGTGCGCTTCGACTTCTCCAGCAACGAAAACCGCACCTTGCCCCTGGATGTCGCCACCCTGCCGGTGTTCCCCGAGCATTGGTGGAAGACCCGCAACTTCGCCGACGGCGGCGGCTACGAGATTCCCCTCGGCAGCGGCCCCTACACCATCAGCAAGGTGGATGCCGGCAACACCATCACCTTCAAGCGTGACCCGAACTGGTGGGGCAAGGACCTGCCCATCAGCCGTGGTCTGTACAACTTCGATCACCTGAGCCTGGAATACTTCGGCGACACCGAAGTGGCGCGCCAGGTCCTGCGGGGCGGAGCCTACGACTTCAACCGCGAATTCTCCGCCACCGGCTACTCCATCGGCTACAACGGCCCGGCCCTCGACGATGGTCGCCTGCAGCGCGCGCACCTGGCCAAAGAGGCGCCGCAACCGGCCCAGGGCTACGTGTTCAACGTGCAAAAGCCGATGTTCAAGGACCGCCGCGTGCGCCAGGCCCTGGCCATGTTGTGGGACTTCGAATGGGCCAACCGGCAGATGATGCGCAACATGTACATCCGCCAGCAAAGCTTCTTCTCCAACAGCCCACTGGCGGCGACCCAACTGCCGGACGCCCAGGAGCTGGCGATTCTGGAACCTTTGCGCGGGCAGATTCCCGACGAAGTCTTCACCCAGGTGTTCAAGGCCCCCACCACTGACGGCACCGGGATGATCCGCGACAAGCAGCTGCAAGCCCTGGCCCTGCTGGAACAGGCTGGTTGGAAACCCGACGGCGACAAGCTGGTAAATGCCGAAGGCGAGCCGCTGGAGTTCACCTTCCTCAACGCCCAGAACGGCCTTGAGCGCCTGTTGTTGCCCTACAAACGCAACCTCGCGCAAATCGGCATCACCCTCAATATCCGCCGTATCGACTCCTCGCAATACGTCAACCGCCTGATGGCCCGGGACTACGACATGATCGTCACCGGTTTCCCGGTCACCACCTCGCCGGGGATGGAGTTGTACAACTACTTTGGCTCGGCCGCCGCGTTTGATACCGGCGCCAACAACTACATGGTCCTCAAGGACCCAGCCGTGGACAGCCTGATCAACGGCCTGGTCAAGGCCAACACCCAGTCGCAGATGCTCAGTTACGCCCACGCCCTGGACCGCGTGCTGCAATGGAATTACCTGTGGATTCCCAACTACTACCCGCCGGGCACCTCCGCCGCGTGGTGGAACCGCTTCGGCCGCCCGGCCGTGGAAGCCAAGACCGATGAGGCCCTGGAAACCTGGTGGGAAATCAGCCCCACGCCGCTGACCAATGAACAGATGAAAGCCGAATTGACCAAACGCCCGGGAGCCCGCTGATGTTTGCCTATATCGTGCGGCGCTTGCTGCTGATCATTCCCACCCTGGTGATTATCCTGCTGGTGAACTTCGTTATCGTGCAGGCCGCGCCCGGCGGGCCGGTGGAACAGGCCATCGCTCACCTGCAAGGCATCGGGGGCGGTGGCGTCGGCGGCTCGTCTGCCGAAAGCCTCAGCAGCGGTTCACGGGCCAGCCGTGGCCTGGACCCGAAGCTGATCAAGGACATCGAAAAACAATACGGCTTCGACAAGCCCGCGCCGGAACGCCTGTGGCTGATGCTCAAGAGCTACGCCCAACTGGATTTCGGCAACAGTTTCTTCCGCGGCAAAAGCGTGACCGACCTGATCCTGGAAAAGATGCCGGTGACCATTTCCCTCGGCCTGTGGGCCACCTTGATCACCTACTTGGTGTCGATCCCGCTGGGGATTCGCAAGGCGGTGCGCCATGGCAGCAGTTTCGATGTGTGGAGCAGCACCGCGATCGTGATTGGGTATGCGATGCCGGCGTTTCTGTTTGCGATGTTCCTGATCGTGGTCTTCGCCGGCGGCACTTCGCTGAACTGGTTCCCGGTGCGCGGACTGGTCTCGGAAAACTTCGACCAGTTGAGCGCCGTGGGCAAGATCGCCGACTACTTCTGGCACCTGGTACTGCCGGTCAGCGCCCTGGTGATCGGCGGTTTCGCCACCTTGACCATCCTCACCAAAAACTCGTTCCTCAATGAAATCACCCGCCAGTACGTGGTCACCGCCCGAGCCAAAGGCTTGAGTGAACGCCGGGTGCTGTACGGGCATGTGTTTCGCAATGCCATGCTGCTGGTGATTTCGGGAATTCCCCAGGCGTTTATCGCGGTGTTCTTTGCCGGTTCGCTGCTGATCGAGGTGATTTTCTCCCTCGATGGCCTGGGCCGCATGAGCTACGAAGCGGCCGTTTCACGGGACTATCCGGTGGTGTTCGGCTCGTTGTTTATCTTCACACTGTTTGGCCTTTTGATAAAACTCATCGGTGACCTCTGCTACACCCTGGTGGACCCGCGTATCGACTTCGCCGCGAGGAACGCCTGATGCTCAAGCTCTCCCCCGTGGCCCGTCGGCGCTTCGAACGCTTCAAGAAAAACCGTCGCGGCTGGTGGTCGCTGTGGCTGTTTATCGGCCTGTTTATCCTGACCCTCGGCGGCGAGTTGATCGCCAATGACAAACCCTTGGTGCTCAGCTACCAGAACGAACTGTATTTCCCGGTATTCAAGCGCTACACCGAGCAGGAGTTCGGCGGGCAACTGCCGTTCCAGGCGGACTACCGCAGTGAATACGTGCAGAACCTGATCAAGAAGGACGGCGGCTGGATGCTGTTCCCGCCGATCCCGTTCAGCGACGACACCCCCAACTACGAACTGACCCGCCCTGCCCCCAGCCCGCCATCGAGCGTGAACTGGCTGGGCACCGACGACCAATCCCGCGACGTACTGGCGCGGGTGATCTTCGGTGCACGGGTATCGATCCTGTTTGCCCTGGCCCTCACCGCCATCAGCGCCGCCATCGGCATCGCCGCCGGGGCGTTGCAGGGTTACTACGGCGGCTGGGTCGACTTGCTCGGGCAACGAATATTGGAAGTGTGGTCCGGCCTGCCGGTGCTGTATTTGCTGATCATCCTGTCGGGGTTTGTCGAGCCGAATTTTTGGTGGTTGCTGGGGATCATGGCGCTGTTTTCGTGGCTGGCCCTGGTGGACGTGGTGCGCGCCGAGTTCCTGCGGGGGCGCAACCTGGAGTACGTCAAGGCCGCGCGGGCATTGGGCCTGGGGGACGGCAAGATCATCCGCCGGCATATCCTGCCGAACGCAATGACCGCCACCCTCAGCTACTTGCCATTCATTTTGACCGGGGCGATTTCTACCTTGAGCGCCCTGGATTTCCTCGGCTTCGGCATGCCCGCCGGCAGCGCGTCACTGGGCGAGCTGATCGCCCAGGGCAAGCAGAACCTGCAAGCGCCATGGCTGGGGCTGACTGCATTTTTCACCCTGGCGCTGATTTTGTCGTTGCTGGTATTTATCGGCGAGGCGTTGCGTGACGCCTTCGACCCACGCTCATGAAGGGCCCTGAGATGACTGAAAACCTGATCGAGATTCGCGATCTGAGCGTCGCCTTCAACGGCCAGACCGTGGTGCGCAACCTCTGCCTGGACGTGCGCCCCGGCGAGTGCCTGGCGCTGGTGGGCGAGTCGGGGTCGGGCAAGTCGGTGACCGCCCATTCGATCCTGCAATTGCTCCCCGAAGCCGGCACCGAAACCACCGGTTCAGTGCGTTATCGCGGCCAGGAACTGCTCGGCGCCTCACCCGCCACCCTGCAAAAGCTGCGGGGCAACCGGATTGCGATGATCTTCCAGGAGCCGATGACGTCCCTGAATCCGCTGCACAGCATCGAGAAGCAAATCGGCGAAACCCTGCTGCTGCACAAGGGCCTGGGTGGCAAGCAAGCCCAGGCGCGGATCCTTGAATTGCTGGAACTGGTGGGCATCCAGAAGCCCCAGGAACGCCTCAAGGCCTACCCCCATCAACTCTCCGGCGGCCAGCGCCAGCGGGTGATGATCGCCATGGCCCTGGCCTGCGAGCCGGAACTGTTGATCGCCGACGAACCGACCACCGCGCTGGATGTGACGGTGCAGCGCAAGATCCTGCTGCTGCTCAAGTCCTTGCAACAACGCCTGGGCATGTCGCTGCTGCTGATCAGCCACGACCTCAATCTGGTGCGCAGCATTGCCCAACGGGTGTGCGTGATGAAGGCCGGGGAGATTGTCGAGCAGGCGGATTGCGAAACCCTGTTCTGCGCCCCCAAACACCCTTACAGCCGCCTGCTGCTGGATGCTGAACCGGCAGGCATCGTCTTGAATCACCAGGCGCGGGAGACGGTGTTGCAGGTGGATGACCTGAGCGTGCAGTTCCCGCTGGGCGGCGGACTGTTCCGGCGCAAGCAGTACCTGCAAGCAGTGGACGGCATCAGCCTGACGGTGCAGCGCGGCAAGACCTTGGGGATCGTCGGCGAGTCCGGCTCGGGCAAATCCACACTGGGCCAGGCGATTCTGCGGCTGCTGGATTCCAGCGGCGCGATTCGCTTCCAGGGCGAGGCTCTCGAAGGCCTGACGCAAAAACAGATGCAGCCGTGGCGCAAGCAGATGCAGGTGGTATTCCAGGACCCGTTCGGCAGCCTCAGCCCGCGGATGTCGGTGGCGCAGATCATCAGCGAAGGCCTCGAAGTGCATGCCCCGTGCAGCCTCAAGGACCGCGAAGCCCAAGTGATCCGCGTGCTGGAAGACGTCGGCCTGGACCCCGCCAGCCGCCATCGCTACCCCCATGAATTTTCCGGCGGCCAGCGCCAACGCATCGCCATCGCCCGTGCCCTGGTGCTCAAACCGGCGCTGATCCTGCTGGACGAACCCACCTCGGCGCTGGACCGCACCGTGCAGAAACAGGTGGTCGCCTTGCTCCTTGAGCTGCAAGAAAAGTACGGCCTGACCTACCTGTTTATCAGCCACGACCTGGCAGTGGTGCGGGCCCTGGCCCACGACATGATCGTGATCAAGGACGGCAAGGTGGTGGAGCGCGGGCCGAGCGACGAAGTATTTGCCGCGCCTCAACATCCCTACACCCAGGAACTCCTCGCGGCGGCACATCCATGAGCACCAGCGGCAGCCTCAAGGATTACCAATACGTTCGTGGCCTGGCGATCCAGTCGTTGTTCGAGATCATCGAGCAGTCCAGCGAAGGCACGGTGATTGTCGACGGTGACGCCAACATCGTCTGGATGAACGAGCGTTACGCCAAGCGCTTCGGCCTGAAAAGCGCCGACGAGGCCATCGGCCAGCCGTGCGAGCAGGTAATTTCGAACAGCCTGCTACGCCAGGTGGTACGTAACGACCAGCCGATATTGCTGGATATCCAGGACACGCCCAAAGGCCCGCTGGTGGTGATGCGCCTGCCGATCCATGACGACGCGGGCAAGGTGATCGGCGCAATCGGGTTTGCGTTGTTTGATGAACTGCGCAACCTGTCGCCGCTGATCGAGCGCTACCTGAGCATGCAGCAGGAACTGGCGTCCACCCGGTCGTTGCTGAGGTCACGGCAAAGCAAGTACAACTTCGCGCACTTTATCGGCACCAGCGCGGCCAGCCTGGAAGTCAAACGCCGGGCGCGGCGCAGTGCCAGCGCGGACTCGCCGGTGTTACTGCTGGGGGAAACCGGGACCGGCAAGGAACTGCTGGCCCAGGCGATTCACGGTGCATCGCCTCGGGCGCACAAAGCCTTTGTGAGTATCAACAGCGCAGCGATTCCCCATGATTTGCTGGAAGCCGAATTCTTTGGCACGGCACCGGGCGCGTTTACCGGCGCCGACCGCAAGGGCCGTCCCGGCAAATTGCAGATTGCCCAGGGCGGCACGCTGTTTCTCGATGAGATCGGCGACATGCCCCTGCCGCTGCAAAGCAAGCTGCTGCGGGTGTTGCAGGAGAAAGAGTTCGAGCCCGTGGGCTCCAACGAGATGATCCACAGTGATGTGCGGGTGATTGCCGCCACGTCGATGGACCTGGAAGCGGCGATCAAGCGCGGGGAATTTCGGGCGGACCTGTATTACCGCCTGAATGTGCTGCCGATCCAGGTACCGCCGTTGCGCGCGCGGCTGGATGATTTGCCGGCGTTGAGTGAGGCGATCCTGGAGGAGTTGCGCAGCCAGCACGAGCTGGACCGGGAAGCGCTGGCGCTATTGGCGCAGCATGCCTGGCCGGGGAATATCCGCGAGCTGCGCAATGTACTGGAGCGGGCGGCGCTGTTGAGTGATGACCTGGTGCTGGATGCCCGTGAAATCCGCGCGGCAATTGGTACGTTCAGCCCGGTGGAACACAGTTCGGTAGAGACCGTTGAGGGCGAGAGTTTCAGTGCGGCCAGGGAACGGTTTGATCGGCAGGTGATTGGGGCGGCGTTGAAGCAGTGTGAGGGGAATGTGGTGGAGGCGGCGAAGCGGCTCGGGCTTGGCCGGTCGACCTTGTACAAGAAAATGGTCGCGCTGGGCATCGTCTAGTCTCAAAACAGAGACATAATTCCAAATACAGAGAAAATCCACTGTGGGAGCGGGCTTGCTCGCGAATGCGGTGTGTCAGTGCCTGAATTACTGCCTGATACACCGCATTCGCGAGCAAGCCCGCTCCCACATTTGATCTCCAACAGTCTCAAATTCGGGACAAAACTTGAGAACACACTCATAGATCAATAATTTCTCTATATATTTCAACAAGTTAACCACTTGGCACACATCTCGCTATAGCCCTTCCCCACCGCCTCACCCCACAAAAATAACAATCAGATGGAGACACACCATGAGTGTGATCATTGCCCTCGCAGCCCTGGCGCTGCTGATGCTGGCCGCCTACCGTGGCTACAGCGTCATCCTGTTTGCCCCCATCGCCGCCCTCGGCGCTGTTCTGCTTACCGACCCTTCCGCCGTCGCCCCCGCCTTCACCGGGGTGTTCATGGAGAAGATGGTCGGCTTCCTCAAGCTGTATTTCCCGGTGTTCCTGCTCGGCGCGGTGTTCGGCAAGCTGATTGAAATCTCCGGCTTCTCGCGCTCCATCGTCGCCGCCGCGATCCGGTTGCTCGGCACCCGCCAGGCGATGCTCGTAATCGTGCTGGTGTGCGCCCTGCTGACTTACGGCGGCGTGTCGCTGTTTGTGGTGGTGTTCGCGGTGTACCCGTTTGCCGCCGAGATGTTCCGCCAGAGCAATATCCCCAAGCGCCTGTTGCCGGCGACCATCGCCCTTGGCGCATTCTCGTTCACCATGGACGCCCTGCCCGGCACGCCGCAGATCCAGAACATCATCCCCAGTACTTTCTTCAACACCACCGCCTGGGCTGCGCCGTGGCTGGGCCTGATCGGCACAATCTTCGTGTTCTGCGTCGGCATGCTGTACCTGGCCCGCCAGCGCAACAAGGCCCAGCGGGCCGGTGAAGGCTATGGCACCAACCTGCGCAACGAGCCAGAGACCGCCGAAGACATCAAGCTGCCCAACCCATGGATCGCCCTGTCGCCGCTGTTGCTGGTGGGCATCATGAACCTGCTGTTCACCCACTGGATTCCGCTGTGGTACGGCAAGACCCACACCCTCAGCCTGCCGGGCATGAGCGCGCCGGTGCAGACCGAAGTCGCCAAGCTCACGGCGATCTGGGCGGTGCAGGCGGCGTTGCTGGTGGGGATCATCGTGGTGCTGGTGTTCGGTTTCTCGGCGATTCGCAGCAAGCTCGCCGAGGGCAGCAAGAGCGCGGTCAGCGGTGCATTGCTGGCGGCGATGAACACCGCTTCGGAATACGGTTTTGGTGCGGTGATCGCCTCGTTGCCGGGCTTCCTGGTGCTGGCGGACTGGCTCAAGGGCATTCCCAACCCACTGGTCAACGAAGCGATTACCGTGACCCTGCTGGCCGGTATCACCGGTTCCGCCTCGGGCGGCATGAGCATCGCGCTGGCGGCCATGTCGGAGAGCTTTATTTCAGCGGCCCATGCGGCCAATATCCCCCTTGAAGTACTGCACCGGGTCGCGGCCATGGCCAGCGGCGGCATGGACACCCTGCCCCACAACGGCGCCGTGATCACGCTGCTGGCGGTCACCGGGCTGACTCACCGCGAAGCCTATAAAGATATTTTCGGCATCACGATCATCAAGACCCTCGCGGTGTTCGTGGTGATTGGTACTTTCTACGCCACCGGCATTGTGTGAGGTTGATATGACGACATTGAACGGCAAGACCGCCCTGGTCACCGGCTCCACCAGCGGCATCGGCCTGGGCATCGCCTTGAGCCTGGCCAAGGCCGGCGCCAACCTGATCCTCAACGGCTTCGGCGACGCCAGCGCGGTGATCGCCCAGGTGCAGGCCTTCGGCGGCAAGGTCGGGCATCACCCGGCGGACGTCAGCGACCCGGCACAGATCGCCGAGATGATTGCCTACGCGGAGCGCGAGTTTGGCGGCATCGACATCCTGGTGAACAACGCCGGGATCCAGCATGTGGCGCCGGTGGATGAGTTTCCGGTGGAGCGCTGGGATTCGATCATTGCGATCAACCTGTCGTCGGTGTTCCATAGCACGCGTTTGAGCCTGCCGGGCATGAAAGCCAAGGGTTGGGGGCGGATCGTCAATATCGCGTCGGTGCATGGGCTGGTGGGTTCGGTGGGCAAGGCGGCTTACGTCGCGGCCAAGCATGGCGTGATCGGCCTGACCAAGGTAGTGGGCCTGGAAACCGCCCAGAGTAACGTCACCTGTAATGCCATCTGCCCGGGCTGGGTGCTGACGCCGCTGGTGCAGAAGCAGATTGATGATCGCATCGCCACCGGGGTTGACCCACAGCAGGCGCAGCAGGATTTGCTGGCGGAGAAGCAACCGTCCCTGGAGTTCGTGACGCCACCGCAATTGGGTGAGCTGGTGCTGTTCCTGTGCAGCGAAGCCGGCAGCCAGGTGCGGGGCGCGGCGTGGAATATCGACGGCGGCTGGCTGGCCCAATAAACGACGATTTGATCGTTCCCACGCTCCGCGTGGGAATGCCTCATTGGACGCTCTGCGTCCGCTCTTGGGACGCGGAGCGTCCCGGGCTGCATTCCCACGCGGAGCGTGGGAACGAGAGAGACTCACCTATGTCCGAAATACTCTGGCAACCCTCCCCCGAACGCATCCGCAACACCCGCATGGACCAGTTCCGGCGCTTCATCAATGATCGCCATGCCTTGCAGATCAGCGACTACCCGGCCCTGCACCAATGGAGCATCGACCAGCGCCCGGACTTCTGGCAGTCCATCGTCGAGTTCTTCGACGTGCAGCTCCGCACGCCACCGAGCGCGGTACTGATCGAAGGCGCCGAGATGCCCAGCGCCCAGTGGTTTCCCGGCGCTACCCTGAACTTTGCCGAACACCTGCTGCGCCGTCGCGACGATCATCCTGCGGTGGTCGCCATCAGCGAAGACGGCCAGCGCGAACAACTGACCTATGCCGAACTGGCCCGCCACGTCGCCGGCCTGCAACGCAGCCTGCGGGGGGCCGGTGTGGGCATCGGTGACCGGGTGGCCGCGTGCATGCCCAACACCTGGCAAACCCTGGTGGGCATGCTCGCCACCACCAGCCTCGGCGCCATCTGGTCGTGCTCTTCGCCGGACTTCGGTACCCAGGGTGTGATCGACCGCTTCGGCCAGATCGAACCCAAGGTGCTGATCACCTCCGCCGGCTACCGCTACGCCGGCAAGGTCATCGACCAAAGCAGCAAGCTCAACGAAATCCTCCAGCGGCTGCCGTCCCTGCAACAGCTGATCATCGTGCCGTATGCCCGCCCGCAGGCGCGTCCCGAGGATTACCAGACCCGGGCCAACGTCACGCTCTGGGACGACGTCTACAGCCCCGGCGGCGAACCCGATTTCGTCGCCGTGCCCTTCGATCATCCGCTGTACATCCTCTATTCCAGCGGCACCACCGGCGTGCCCAAGTGCATCATCCACGGCACCGGCGGCGTACTGCTCACCCACCTCAAGGAGCACGGCCTGCACGCCGACCTGTCCCGGGATGACTGCCTGTTCTACTACACCACCTGCGGCTGGATGATGTGGAACTGGCTGGTGTCGGTGCTGGCCATCGGCGCCACGGCGGTGCTGTATGACGGATCACCGTTTCACCCGGGGCCGGAACGCCTGATGGACTTGATCGACCAGGAAAAAATCAGCGTGTTCGGCACCAGCCCGAAGTTCCTCGCCACCCTGGAAAAGGCCGGGCTGCAACCGCGGCTGAGTCACGACCTGGGCAGTCTCAAGGGTTTGATCTCCACCGGCTCGCCGCTGTCGCCCCAGAGCTACGACTACGTCTACCGCGAGATCAAGCCGCAGCTGTGCCTGTCGTCGATGTCCGGCGGTACCGACATCGTCTCCTGCTTTGTGATCGGCAACCCGGCGCTGCCGGTGCGGCGTGGCGAGATGCAGTGCAAGAGCCTGGCAATGGCCATCGAAGTCTGGGACGACCAGGGCCGCCCGCGGGTGGGCGAAAAAGGCGAACTGGTGTGCACCCGGCACTTCCCGGCGATGCCCATCGGCCTGTGGAATGACCCGCACCAGGAAAAACTGCGGGCCTCGTATTTCAGCCAGTTCCCCGGCGTGTGGGCCCAAGGCGACTACGCCGAACAACGGCCCAATGGCAGCCTGCTGATCCATGGCCGCTCGGACGCGGTGCTCAACCCCGGCGGCGTGCGCATCGGCACCGCAGAGATTTATCGCCAGGTGGAAAAGGTGCCGCAGGTCCTGGAAAGCCTGGCCATCGGCCAACGCTGGCAGGATGACGTGCGGGTGATTCTGTTTGTGCGGCTCAACGACGGCGTCGAACTGGATGACGCCCTGGAGCAGCAGATCCGCCAGGTGATCCGCGCCAACACCACGCCGCGCCATGTGCCGGCGAAGATTCTCGCGGTGACGGACATCCCGCGCACCATCAGCGGCAAGATCGTCGAACTGGCGGTGCGCAACGTGGTGCATGGCGAGGCGGTGAAGAACACCGACGCCCTGGCGAACCCCGAGGCACTGGAGCAATTTCGTGATCGCCCGGAGCTGGCAGAAAGATGAAACGTTTTAGCCCTTCAGCACTCATTTGAAGACAAAACCCTCAAGCATGCTATTTTTCGAGGGTGGAAAGCCGATCACTCCTCACGGGATAATCGGCTTTTGTCATTCTTCAAGCGTTACGCGCAGGGCATTTTCATGAATGTATCACCCACCGGCAGCGAGGCCGCAGCACTGATTGCGCGGCTGGACTGGGCACGAAGCCCCCTCGGTGACGCCATTGATTGGCCGCAAAGCCTCCGCACAGCCGTCGACATCGTGATCCATTCACCCATGCCGATGCTGTTGTTGTGGGGTGCCGAACTCACCCAGATCTACAATGACGGCTTCGCAATGCTGGCCGGCAACAAGCACCCTGGCGCCTTTGGCCAGCCTGCCGACCTGATCTGGCCGGAACTCAAGCCCTTCACCGACCCGATCTACAGCGCCGTCTTCGCGGGCCAGGTGCGCACGTTCACCGAGCAGCGTTTCGTGCTGCAACGCAACCACCGCGACACCGAGATCTGGCTCGACCTGACCTACAGCCCGATCCGCGACGAGCGTGGTGAGGTCGCCGGAATCCTGATCACCGCCATCGAAACCAACGAGCGTCGGCGCATCGCCCTGGAACTCCAGCAACGCACCGAAAACAGCCTCAAGGCCCAGCGCGACACCGAACAGCGCCTGCAACTGGCCCTGGCCGCCACCGACGCCGTGGGCACCTGGGACTGGGACATTGGCGAAGACCGGTTTATCGCCGACGCACATTTCGCCCAACTGCATGGGGTTGACCCCTGCGATGCCGGCCTGCTGCCCATCAGCGACTACCTGCAGGGTGTGCACCCCGAAGACCGTGGCATGGTGGCCCGCAGCATCAAGCATTGCATCACCCACGGCACCGAATACGCCGAGGAATACCGCCTGCTGCAGGCCGACGGCGAAGTGCGCTGGGTGTTTGCCCGGGGCCGTTGCTACAAGGACCACCATGGCCGACCGGCACGTTTTCTCGGCGCCGCCCTCGACCTGACCGAACGCAAGCACACCGAACAGGCCCTGCGCCAAAGCCAGACCGAGCTGCAACTGATCATCAACGCCATGCCGGTGCTGATCGGCTATGTCGACCACGAGCAGCGCTTTCGCCTGAACAACAGCGCCTACCTGGACTGGTACGGCATGACCCCGCAAGAGCTGTATGGCAAGACCATCCGCGAAGTCGTAGGCGACGAAATCTATGCCGGGCGCGTCGACAAGATCGAAGCGGCGCTCAAGGGCAAGGCTTGCAGTTTTGTCACCGTCACGCCGCACCATGACGGCCGACCCCGCCACGCGCTGATGAAGTACCTGCCGCGCTTCAGCGCTGACGGTTCAGTCAACGGTTTCTACATTTTTGTGATCGACGAGACCGAGCGCAAACTGACCGAAGAAGCCCTGCGTCACCTCAACGAAAACCTCGAAGAGCGCGTCAACCAACGCACCCAGGCCCTGGCCGAAGCCAACCAGCGCCTGCAAAACGAGATGTTCGAGCGCGAGCGTGCCGAAGACGCCCTGCGCCATGCACAGAAGATGGAAGCGGTCGGCCAGCTCACCGGCGGCATCGCCCATGACTTCAACAACATGCTCACCGGGATCATCGGCAGCCTGGACCTGATGCAACGCTACATCGCTGCCGGACGCAGCGACGAGATCGGCCGCTTCACCGACGCCGCCGTGTCCTCGGCTCATCGTGCGGCTGCGCTGACCCACCGCCTGCTGGCGTTCTCCCGCCGCCAATCCCTGGACCCCAAGCCGGTAGACCCGAATCAGTTGGTGGCATCCCTGGAAGACCTGTTCCGCCGCACCAAGGGCGCGCATATCGAACTCAAGGTACAACTGGGCACTGACGTGTGGCCGGTGAACACCGACGCCAGCCAGCTGGAAAACGCCCTGCTCAACCTGGTGATCAACGCCCGCGATGCAATGCCCGACGGCGGGCAATTGTGTATCGAGACCGCCAACAGCTACCTCGACGGCACCGACATCACCACCCTGGAGCCGGTCAAGGCCGGCGACTATGTGATGCTTGGCGTGAGCGACAACGGCGCCGGCATGACCGCGAAAATCCTCGCCAAGGCCTTCGACCCGTTCTTCACCACCAAGCCTATCGGCCAGGGCACCGGCCTTGGGTTGTCGATGATCTATGGGTTTGCCCAGCAATCCGGCGGCCACGTGACCATTGAAAGCCAGCCGGGCCAGGGCACTTGTGTGCGGTTGTACCTGCCGCGCCTGCATGGCACAGCACTGGAACGCACCGTGCCCGCCAGCCACGGTGAAGCCCCGGTGGCCCTGGCGGGGGAAGCGGTGGTGGTGGTCGAGGATGACGCGGCGGTACGGATGCTGGTGGTGAATGTGCTGGCTGAACTGGGCTACACCGCGCATCAGGCCGCCGATGCACGGGCGGCATTGCCGTTGCTGGAGTCCGACCTGCGGGTGGATTTGCTGGTGACCGATGTGGGCTTGCCGGGAATGAATGGTCGGCAATTGGCAGAAATTGCACGCCAGCATCGACCCGAACTCAAGGTGCTGTTCATGACCGGTTACGCCGAGAAAGCCGCCGAGCGCCAGGGGTTCCTGGAGGAAGGCATGGACATGGTGGCCAAGCCGTTTTCGATTGACCTGCTGGCTAACAAAATCCGCAGCATGATCAGCTCAGAGGCCTGACTTCAGGCATAATCGCGCGCCGTTTCACATCAGGACCGATCAATGAAAGCCCAAGCCCGTCACATTCTGGTGAAAACCAGCGAGGAAGCCGAACAGCTCAAGCAGCGTATTGCCAAGGGCGAAGCGTTTGACGTGTTGGCCAAGAAGTACTCCACCTGCCCTTCCGCCAAGCGCGGCGGTGATTTGGGTGAAGTGCGACCGGGGCAGATGGTGGGGGTGATTGATGCGGTGATCTTCAAGAAGCCTGTGAAGGTGGTTCATGGGCCGATCAAGAGCAAGTTTGGGTATCACCTGGTGCAGGTGTTTTACCGCGATTGATGGGTGATCGTTCCCACGCTCCGCGTGGGAATGCCTCACCGGACGCTCTGCGTCCGCTATTGGGACGCAGAGCGTCCCTGGCTGCATTCCCACGCGGAGCGTGGGAACGATCAGCGTTAGTCTCGGGGGATTAGTGCACCCGGCATCTGAATCACCCGGCTCGCCAATCGATGCCCGGCCAGTGCTGCATCCTGCGGTGAACCTCCCTTGAGCCGACTGGCGAGATACGCCGCACTGAACGAATCCCCCGCCGCCGTGGTGTCGACCACCTTCTCCACCACCAACGCCGGCACCTCGAATCGCTCACCTTCACAGCGAATCAAACACGCATCCGCGCCGCGTTTGAGCACCACCTCGGCAATCGCTGGGTAGGCCGCAAACACCTGCTCGCTGTCCTCATAGCCAAACAATGCGCGCTCGTCATCTTCGGTCAGCAAGGCAATGTCCACCTCGGCCAATACCCGGTGATACGCCGCACGCGCCGCGTCCACACTGGCCCACAGGCGTGGCCGGTAGTTGTTGTCGAACACCACCTTGCCACCGCGTTTACGGATTTCGATCAGGGTTTCCAGTAAGCGCCCACGGCCTACTTCGCCCAGTACTGCCAGGGTGATGCCGCTGAAATACACCACATCGTACGCCGGCAGCGCCGCCAAAATCGGCTCGGCTGCCGGTGTGGTGAAGCAATCGCGCACGGCGGCTTCGTTGCGCCAATAGAGGAATTTGCGCTCGCCGTTGGCATCGGTCTGGATGCAGTACAACCCCGGCAACCGACCGGGCAGGCGCTGGACCATGCCCAGGCCCAGGCCTTCTTCGGCCCAGTGCTTGCACATGGCGTCGCTGAAACTGTCATCGCCCAGGGCGGTGACGTAGTCGACGGTGCTGGGTTCACCCAACTCACGGCGCAGGTAGACGGCGGCGTTCAGGGTGTCGCCGCCGAAGCTTTGTTGCAGGCTGCCGTCAGCGCGGTGTTGCAGTTCGATCATGCATTCGCCGATGAGGGCGATGCGCGGTTGTGTGTTCATGTCTGGGGGCTCTCGATGTACTGGAGGGCCTCTTCGCGAGCAAGCCCGCTCCCACATTTGATCGCATTTCAGCTGAAGGAACTCGGTCGAATGTGGGAGCGGGCTTGCTCGCGAAAGGCGCGACTCGGTCTAGAAGCAGGTATGCAGGCTTTCGATCACCTGCAACTGCTCATCCACCAAATTACCCACTTGCCACTTGTCGAAGGTCAGGCACGGGTGAGAAGTACCGAAGGAGATGATGTCGCCAATGCGCAACTCAACCCCCGGCGCAACCACCATGAACGCATGCTGGTCCATCACGGCGGTGACCTTGCACGCGGTTACGTCATCCCCCTCGGCCGGCAGCACGCCCGCCTTGTAGCGCTTGAGCGGCACTGGCAGGCCGGCGTCGTAGGCGACGTCGCGCTTGCCCAGGGCGATCACGGCGAAGCCTGGCTCCGGCAACGACTGCACGTGGGCCCAGACTTCCAGCGCCGGACGCAGGCCTTCGTTGAGGTCGCTGCGACGGTCGAGTACGCAGCACTGCGCGTCTTTGTAGATGCCGTGGTCGTGGGCCACGTAGCTGCCCGGGCGCAATACGCTGAGGAAGCGGCCGGCGGCGTTCTGGGCTTCGAAGGATTCGGCGATCAGGTCGTACCAGGCCGAACCCGAGGCGGTGATGATGGGCTTGGCCAGGTCGAAGGCGCCGCTGTTTTGCAGGTCGACGGCCAGACGCACCAGGGAGGCGGCGAATTCGCGGATGCCACTGATGGCGTGTTCGCCGTGGATCACCCCTTCGTAGCCTTCGATGCCGGTCAGGGCCAGCGCAGGCTGGGCCTTGATCGCCTTGGCCAGGTCGAGCACCTGTTGTTCGGTGCGGCAACCGCAACGGCCGCCGACCACGCCGTATTCGATCATCACGTTCAGGCGCAAGCCACGGGCGGCAAAGAACAAACCCAGGTCGGCCACGTTGTCCGGGTGGTCGACCATGCAGTGGAAGTCGAATTCGGGGTCGGCCAGCAGGTCTGCGATCAACGCCATGTTCGGTGCGCCCACCAGTTGGTTGGCCATCAACACCCGGCGAATCCCACCGGCATACGCGGCGCGGGTCTGCACGGCGTTGGCCAGGGTGATACCCCAGGCGCCCTGCTCGATCTGCCGCTGGAACAGCGCGGGCATCATGCTGGTCTTGCCGTGGGGCGCCAGTTGCGCGCCGCTGTTGCTGACGAAATCCTGCATCCAGCGGATGTTGTGTTCCAGGGCATCGCGGTGCAGCACCAGGGCCGGCAGGCTGACGTCACGCACCAAATGTGCACCGACCGGGGCGGCGCCTTTTTCAACGGCATTGAAGGCAGACATAGCAATTTCCTATTCGTTGATGCGACGGGCCAGGTTGTTCGCGCTTTCGATCAGTACCCGGCGATAGTCGTTGTAGTTTTTGAGGGCATCGGCCCGTGGGGCGACGATGCACAGGGTCGCAATGCTGATGCCTTGGGCGTCCCGAACCGGGGCGGCAAAGCAGTGGGTAAAGGTGTCGGCGACGCTGTCGAAGGAGAAGAATCCGTCGAGGGTGGCCTGGCGGATTTGCCCGAGGAAGGTTTCCAGAGGCAGGCGCTGACCGTCCGGGAGGATGAAGTCGTCATAGTCGATCAGGTCGATGATTTGCTGGTCGCTCAGGTGGCCCAACAGCAAGCGGCCGGAGGCGGTCCAGGGGATGGGCGCGTTCTCGCCGATGTCTGAGGAAATGCGGAAATGCCGTTCGCCTTCACGCATCAGGGCCACGGTGTATTTGCGCCCATTGAGCAGGCACATCTGGGCGGTTTCGTGGGTCTGGCTGACGATTTCCTGCAGGGCGTGGTCGGCTTCGCGGGTCAGGTCGAAATGGCGCAGGTGGGCCTGGCCGAGGAAGTACAGCTGACGGCCGAGGTAGACGTGACCGTCCTTACCGACGGTTTCGAGGATGCGCCGTTCCAGCAGCGAGGCCACCAGTTCGTAGACCGTGGATTTGGGGCTGCCGATGCCGCTGGCGATATCATTCGGGCGCAGGGGCTGGCCGATCTCCTTGAGGAAATCGAGGATATCGAACGCCCGGTCGAGGCCTTTGGCGCGGCGTTTGATGGTGTCTTCGGTCATGGCAGTCGTCGGTCCCGTTTGAAGATGTAGCTATCAACACAGATCCCCTGTGGGAGCGGGCTTGCTCGCGAAAGCGGTGTGTCAGTGAATACATCTAAAACTGATCCACCGCATTCGCGAGCAAGCCCGCTCCCACATTGGGTCTCCTGTGGTCTCAAGAGACGGGCATTTAGCCTTTTTTCTTGTAGGCCACGCAATCAATCTCAACCTTGCAATCAACCATCATGTTCGCCTGCACACAGGCCCGCGCCGGGGCGTGTTCCGGGTTGAAGTATTCACCGAACACTTTGTTGAAGCTCCAGAAATCCCGTGGGTCTTCCAGCCACACACCGACGCGCACCACGTCTTCCAGGGCGTAGCCGGCTTCTTCGAGAATCGCCACCACGTTGCGCATGGTCTGGTGCGTCTGCTCGACGATGCCGCCGGTGATGATTTCACCGTCCACCGCCGGCACCTGGCCCGACACGTACAACCAGCCATCCGCTTCCACCGCGCGGGCGAAAGGACGAGGCTGGCCGCCGCCGGCCGTAGCGCCGGTGCCGTAACGAGTAATGCTCATAATGGATCTCCTGAAACGAGTGAATTAAAAACGAATGTTCTTGAGAAATTCCGCCAGTCGCGGTGATTGCGGGCGTTCGAAAATGTCTTTCGGCGGCCCCTGTTCTTCAATGCGGCCCTGGTTCATAAAGACGATCTTGTCCGAGACTTCATAGGCAAAACGCATTTCGTGGGTGACCAGCAACATAGTCATGCCCTCTTCCGCCAGGCCCTTGATCACGCTGAGCACTTCGCCCACCAGCTCCGGGTCCAGGGCCGAGGTGACTTCGTCGAACAGCATCAGGCTCGGGTTCATCGCAATCGCCCGGGCAATCGCCACGCGCTGTTGCTGGCCGCCCGACAGTTGGCCCGGGAAGTGATTGCGGCGTTCCAGCAGGCCGACACGGTCCAGCCATTTTTCCGCCAGTGCAACCGCCTCGTCCTTGCCCATCTTCTTGACCTTGAGCAGGCCCAGGGTGACGTTCTGCAAGGCGGTCAGGTGCGGGAACAGGTTGAACTGCTGGAAGGCCATGCCGGTCATCGCGCGGTGTTGGGAAATCACCCGCTCCGGGTGGCGCACGCGCTTGCCGCCAATGTCGCTGTAGCCGATGGACTCGCCGTCGAGGGTGATCTGGCCGCCCTGGAATTCTTCCAGCAGGTTGACGCAGCGCAGCAGCGTGGTCTTGCCTGAGCCGCTGGAGCCGATCAACGTCACGACGTTGCCGCGCTGCAGGCTCAGGTCGACGCCCTTGAGCACTTCCACCGGGCCGTACTGTTTACGCAGGCCGCGAATGTTCAGCAGCGGCTGGCTTTCATTTGAGGATTGGTTCATGGCAACGCCACCCGCTTTTCAATGTAACGCCCCAGTAATTCGATGGCGTAGTTGATGACAAAAAACATAAAGCCTGCGAACAGGTAGAACTCCAGGGTCATGAACGTCCGGGCAATGACCTGTTGGGTGCTGAGGAGCAATTCGGCCACGCCGATCACCGACAGCAAGGTGGACGCCTTGACGATTTCCGTGGACGAGTTGACCCAGGTCGGCAGGATCTGCCGCAGGGCCTGAGGCAACAGCACGTAGCCCAGAGACTGGTAGAACGTCAGGCCGATGGCCTTGCCGGCTTCCAGTTGCCCCTTGGGAATGGCTTGCAACGCACCGCGCACGATTTCCGAAACGTGGGAACCGCAGAACAGCGTCAAGCCCACGGCACCGGCCTGGAACGCGGTGATCTGCCAGCCGAGTGCCGGCAGCATGTAGAAGCATGCCAATACCAGCACAAACACTGGCGTTCCGCGGATCAGGTCGACGTACAGGCGAAACGGTACGCGCATCCAGAATTTGCCGTAGGTCAGGATCAATCCGGCAACGATGCCGATCAGGGTGCCGAAGATGATGGCCAGGGCCGAGCAGTAAACGCTGGTCTGGAACCCCGCCCAGAGGGTTTCCCGGGCGATCCACAACTCATGCAGCCAGCTGGGGGATTCGTACATGGGGGCTCCTTAGCGGCGAATCGCCAAACGCTGTTCCAGGTAACGGAGCAGCATGGCAATGAGGTAACAGGCAGCCACGTAGAGCGCGGTCGTGACCATCCAGGTTTCAATCACCCGGTAGCTTTCGACGTTGATCTTGCGGGCGTAATAGGTCAGCTCCGGCACCGCGATGGCGGCCGCCAGGGAGGTGTCCTTGAACAGCGAGATAAAGTTGTTCGACAGCGCCGGCAACACGTTGCGCAGCATCACCGGCACGGTGATGTACGCGCGGATGCGCCATTCGCCCAGGCCGATGGCCAGGCCCGCTTCACGCAACCCCTTGGGAATGTTCAAGAGGCCTGCGCGGAATACTTCGGTGAGGTAGGCACCGGCGTACAGCGACAGGGTGATGATGAACGAGGGGATCTTGTCCAGCCGGATCCCTAGGCTGGGCAAGGCGAAGTAGATCAACAGGATCAGCACCAGGATCGGGGTGTTGCGGATCACCGTCACATACACCGAGGCCACGATGCGCAGCGCGCGGTGTTTGGACAGCATGGCAAACGCCATCAACAGGCCGATCACGCAACCGATGGCGATGGACAGCAGTGCCAGTTCAAGGCCGAGGCCGAGACCCGCCAGCAAGCTGGGGAAGTCGCGCCACACAGCGGCAAAGTTCAACTGATAGTTCATGGTCAGCAGTACCTGATTGGGGCGCCGTCAGCGACGCCCCCAGTGTTTACGGATTACTTGAACTCAACCGGGAAACCGATCGCAGGCTCTGGCAGATCCACACCGAACCATTGCTTGAACGAGGCCTTGTACATCGGGAACTCCACGCCGGTCATGGCTTCGTGCAGCGCGGTGTTGACGAAGTTCAGCCAGTCCTGGTCGCCACGCTTGACGGCGCACGCGTAGGTCTGCGGGCTCCAGGCGTAGGCCGGGCTGCGGTAGCGGCCCGGGTTTTGCACCATCAGGTACTTGACCGAGGACTGGTCGGTGGCGGCGGTGTCGGCACGGCCGGAGTTCACCGCCTGGTACATCAGGTCGACGCTGTCGTACTGGTCGACCTTGGCTTTAGGCAAGGCCTGGTGCACCAGTTCTTCGGCGTAGACGTTTTGCAGCACGGCCACGGTGACGCTGTCGCCGGCCGCCTGCAGGTCTTCGATTTCCTTGTACTTGCTGTTGGCCGGCAGCAGCAGGCCCACGCCCTCGCGGTAGTACGGCAGGGTGAAGGCCACTTGCTGCGCACGGCTGGCGGTGACGGTGATGAACTGGCAGCTCATGTCGACCTTGTCGGTCAACAGGTTGGGAATCCGGGCATCGGAAGATTGCACCACGTATTCGACTTTGCTCGGGTCGTTGAACAGCCCCTTGGCCACGATGTGGCCGATGTCGATATCAAAACCTTGCAACTTGCCATCCGCTCCCTGGAAGTGCCACGGCGCATTGGTACTGCCTGTACCCACGATCAGGTGCCCACGCTTGAGCACGGTATCGAGCTTGCTGTCCGCCGCCTGCACTACGCTGGCGAGGGAAGCCGATGCGGCGAAGAGAAAAACACACGCTTTGAACACGGAAGGTCGGTGATGCATGACAAGCACTCCAAGGGTTGTGTATTCCGCTATACCGGAACTTAGTATGTAACAACGGAATAGACAGCAGAAAGTGTGCCACACGCAGTAACAGAAAAATATTGCGGGATTAATTTCTTTTTAAATCAACGGGATAAATTTTTATCGGGGATAAGGCACCGGGCCAGCCGCTACAATCGGATTGCTACCGTTGGCTACACACGGGGGCGACAGGCCACATTTGGGTGCGGGTGCGGGTCGTTACCTTGCACACAAGCGGTGCGGCGGCTGAATGGAAGAATCCTGCGGCTGGGCTAGGCTTGGCAGATGATCGGCCCTCCCCAAGGAATGCGCTCAGATGAAGATCAGCCTTGTCCTTATGTTGTTGTCGCTGGCGTTTGCCACCCAGGTGTTCGCCAAGAATGACCGGCGCGAATGCAAGGCCGAGCTGGTCAAGCTCAAGGCGGCGTTCAGTACGAACTACACCACGCAGAATCATCATGGGTATCGTCGGGCGAAGGATGCCAAGGATCAGGGCGACTATAAGCAGTGCGTGGGGTTGGCGAAGAAGGCGCGGGAGCGGGCGGAGCGCTGAAAGCCTTGGGGCTGCTGCGCAGCCCAGCGGGAGCAAGCTCCCTCGCCACAATGGCCGGTTCGACCACATGGAGGTGGGTACCTGTTAGTTTTGACAGTAGACCGTTTTGATCGCCGTAGTTAGCGTGGGGCATGCCCTTTTGCCAAGGAGATCATTATGGGAATTGCAACGGCGGTGATTGCCAATGCCGAGGCGTATCAGCAGGTACTGAAGTCGCATGAAACGGTGTTCATGCTGTTTGTTTCGCAGCATTGCCCGGCCTGCGGGGAAGCCGGGCCACTGTTTGAGCGGATTGCCGGGAAATACGGCAGCACTGTGAAAAGCCTGGTGCTCGACACAGCCCAAACCCCGAGACACCCCGAGGTAACCGGCACTCCCACCCTCCTGGTTTTTCAGAATGGCAAGATGATCAATAAGCTGAAGGGGTTCGACGAAAAAATTCTGAGGGAGACGTTCGCCGAGACCAGAATCAGTCCTCCAACATCAACCGCGCCGTGCCGGAAACACGAATCGAGGCACCCTTCTCATCGGTGATCTGCGCCTGCAATCGCGAACGGCTGCCCATGTCCTCGCCTTGAATGATGTCGATGCGCCCGTTGTGCGGCCAGCCCAAGTCCCGCAGATAGCCGGCAAACGCGGCCGTCGCGGAGCCTGTAGCCGGGTCTTCGTACACGCCGCCTACCGCAAACGGGTTACGGGTGTGGAACAGTGTCGGGCTTTCGGCAAACACCAGCACCACGGTGCCCAAACCGGCATCGGTCATGTAGCGGCGACCGGCTTCCAGTTCATAGTGCATCTGGCTGAGCTTGGCGCGGCTGTCGAGCGCCAGCACCAGGTGGGAAATGCCGGCATGGATGATCGCCGGCGGAATGCTCGGGTCCAGGTCATTGCGGGTGTAACCGAACAGGGTCAGGCCCGCGTCCACCAGTGCATCGTTAGCCGGTGCGCTGCGGGTTGGCGGGGATTGCAGGGCCGCTTCGATCAGGTCGCCTTCGCTACGGCCACTGACGGAAATATCGCCGTTGTTCAAGGTCAGGTGGAATTCGCCATCGCCCAGCGCCAGGCTCAAGGCCGCACCGAGGGCGATGGTGGCGTGCCCGCAAAAGGCGACTTCGGACTCCGGCGCGAAGTACCGCACACGCCAGCCGTCATCCTGCGGGCAGGCGAATACGGTTTCCGAAAACCCGACTTCGTGGGCGATACGCTGCATTTCTGCGGCTTCCGGCAGGTTGTCACCGATCCATACGCCTGCCGGGTTACCGCCCTGGTTACCGTCACAAAATGCAGAAATCTTAAGCACGTCCAAAGTCATTCGGGTAACCCTTCCTTAACGGTTCAATGAGCGCCGATGCTATCCAAAGGCCAGCGCAGCGTCGAATGAAATTCACCCGTCAAAGAGGGACCAGCAACACCTGCGTGACCCGCCGCTCTTCCACCGCCGCCACGGTCAGACGCCAGCCTTCATGCTCCAGGCTATCGCCGACCATCGGCAGGCGATCCAACAGGCTCATCACCATACCGGCCAGCGTCTGGTAATCCTCCGTCGCCACCGCCTTGAAGCCGGTGCGCTGGCGGATCAGGTTAAGGTTCAAGGCACCATTGACCCGGAAACCACCCTCCTCCTCAACGATATCCGGCCCTTCGACTTCACTCGCGTCCGGCAACTCACCGGCGATGGACTCGAGGATGTCGGTCATGCTCAACACCCCGATAAAGTCGCCAAATTCGTTGATCACGAAGGCAATGTGAGTGGATTCCTGACGCATCTGCTCCAGGGCATTGAGAATCGAAAAGCTCTCCAGCAGGTTGACCGCCCGGCGCGCCAGGTGCTCCAGGTTCGGCTCGTTACCGGCCAGGTATTCCTTGAGCAACTCCTTCTTGTGCACAAAGCCCAATGGCTCGTCGACATTACCGTTGCGGATCAAGGGCAGCCGCGAGTAAGACGAATGCATCAGTTTCAGGCGGATCGTGTCGGGATCGTCCGACAGATCTATAGAGTCCACCTTCGCCCGAGGCGTCATCAGGGTACGGATCGGGCGCTCAGCCAGTTGCAGCACGCCACTGATCATCACCCGCTCACGCCGGTCGAACAGCGGCCCGCCGTTGGCATCGGGGTTGTCCAGCAGGTCGGCGACCTCTTCACCCACCTCCTCCACCGCCAGGTTACGCCCGCCGAGCAAACGCATCACCGCATGGGCCGTGCGCTCACGCATCGGCAGCGTGCCTTGAGCCGACTTCTTGCGGCGCGACCGAGCGATCTGGTTGAACACCTCGATCAGGATCGAAAAACCGATGGCCGCGTACAGATAGCCTTTAGGAATGTGGAAGCCCAAACCTTCTGCGGTCAGGGCAAAACCGATCATCATCAAAAAGCCCAGGCACAGCATGATCACCGTCGGGTGGGCGTTGACGAAACGGGTCAGCGGCTTGCTGGCAACGATCATCAGACCGATGGAAATGATCACCGCGATCATCATCACCGCCAGCTCATCCACCATGCCCACGGCGGTAATCACCGCATCGAGGGAGAACACCGCATCCAGCACCACAATCTGCGCAACGATCGGCCAGAACATCGCATAAGCTACGTTGCCAGTGCGCTGGGCCACATGCCCCTCAAGCCGCTCATGCAATTCCATGGTGGCCTTGAACAACAGGAACACACCACCAAACAGCATGATCAAGTCACGGCCCGAGAAACTCTTGTCGAACACCTCGAACAGCGGCTGGGTGAGGGTCACCAACCACGAAATACTTGCCAGCAAGCCCAGGCGCATCAGCAATGCCAGGGACAAACCGATCAAACGCGCACGGTCACGCTGCTCCGGCGGCAACTTGTCCGCCAGGATTGCGATAAACACCAGGTTGTCGATACCCAGCACCAGCTCCAGCACAATCAAAGTCAACAGGCCGAGCCAGGCCGTTGGATCCGCTAACCATTCCATTTTTCAGTATCTCTTCAAGTTTTTCAGAATGCCGGGCACGGCAACGCACGGTCGAGGGACCGGGTAAGGGTAGGCAATCGGAAGACGGGATGCTTGGCCCGGAGGCAGGCGATCAGCGGGAACGGCGACAGTGCATGTCTTGGGGAAAGACGACTGGGAGGCTCCAAGAGGGTGTTCATGTAGGTCCTGTTGTGGAAAAAGGACTTGAATCGTACAGGCGAAATAGGAATTTCTTACAATCTAAAATTATTACAAGATCTGTAGGATCAAGCATTCTGATATTAGGGAGAGTGTCGTGAGCCAACAATTTTTCACTATGATTGGGACGGCCCATAACAAATTTTGAGCATTTGATCGTTCCCACGCTCTGCGTGGGAATGCATACCGTGACGCTCCGCGTCACCCTCTCGCTGGACTTCAGCCAGGCTCGTAGCATCAAGCTTTATCGTCGGGCAGATCCACACGATCTTGCTGCTCTTCACTGATCAGGTATTCAAGAAACGCGGTATACGTCGGCCATGAATCCGGCTCAGTCAACAAGGCCTCCCTACCCAAGCGACATACATCGACGTCGTCACACCAAATCACCCGACCGCCTCCGCCCGAGCAATCCATCACGATCAAACTGGCCGGCGGCTGGGCTAATACCAAAAACTGCCGCGCAAGCCCGGCACGCTCTCGAAGACTTCTGGTTTCATCCAAGACATTCGGCGCAGGCGCCCACCCTATTGCGTGCAAGGGCAAAACGTAGATTCCAGAGCCATCGAAGAACTCGGCAGCCTCACGAAAATCATCCGCAAGCTCCAGGCCAAGGTGGCTCTGCACCTCATCAAGAAACCCAAGCTCAACGGCGCGCGCGCCATTCAAAAGCAAACATTGCTGCCGGATCATTGCCAACGTGGACATCAACACCCGCCCTCGCGTCTAGAGATTTGCCCGCGTGCCAAGAAAGCGCAGATAGCGCCCGTCCTCGCTCTCAAAGATCTCGGCCCCTGCGCCCATGTATGCCCGCATCAATTCATCGGCGGCCAAGTCATCGTGGCCTTGATCCAGCAAAACCTGCCCCAGGCGCAGATGTAAAAACGGATTTCCGAGACCGCCCGGACAGGTCATCGCATAGTCCAAGGCATCCCGGGCTGAGCCGTTGAATCCGGATAAAAAGCATGCATCAGCGATGGCAGCCAATACCCAGGTGGAGGCTTCCCAGTTATTTTTCGGTTCGGGGATCAAAATCCAGGCCTTGTTGTATTGCTCGATGGCCTCTTCATAGCAGCCTTCATCGGCCAATTGATCACCTGCACTGCATAGCGACTGGATCTCTTCGTGCAGAAACGACGCAAGCTCAGTGGTCATGAGGACTCCTCCAGAGATCCATCTGCATCCCAGAACGACCACACCCCAACTTCCTGGCCACGCTCATAAACGCCCTGCGCCGCTACCCGTCCATTGTCGTGGTAGTCCCGCCAGTCACCGTGTTCGGCGCCATCCACGTAATTCCCCTCGGAAGCCAGGTTGCCGTTTGGGTGGTAGGCGCGAAAAAGCCCATGCCGAATCCATTGCGTGCCGTCCTCGGACAGGTAACGCGAATACCTGAATCGAACGTCACCGGTCTCGTAGGGAATTTCCGCTATGTGTAACGCGTTTGGTTTTTCGTCCATGGCAAACCTGCTGCGGTGTGTTGACGTGCTTTCAGACTCTGTTGAGAAAACTGACTTTAGCCGGCGTTGTACGTTTATGCTCGTTATTCAGAACGGCCCCTTCGTCATCACCCGCTCATCAATAAAGCTGCGCAACATCGCAATACGCTCCGTATAGGCTTTGCTGAGGCAACTGACTTGGGCGCCGCACGTATGCCGCTGCTTGAGCCACACAGCCTGATCATCCATCAATGAACCGCGCCCGCCCATAGCCATGAAGTGCCGGTTGAGGTCATAAAGCAGCGCCATGGTCACGTCCTGATCATTCAGGGAGCGCGTGGCACAGATGGTTTTCTCGTCAGCCGCCTTCGCCCGGTCACAGTCAAAACTGGCCGCCAGGCTTGCAGGGCTGAGCCACAACACGGAAAACCCGGCGAGCACTGCGAATACCGCCGGTTTAATCAAACGAACTGCCATGGAAATATTCTCCTGTAGGAGCAAGCTTGCTCGCGATGGTGGTGAACGATGACGCGGGTAGTCTGACACCCAGCGGCGCACTCAAGTTCTTCGCGAGCAAGCTCGCTCCTACAGTAGGCAGTAAGCGGCGCCAATCAGTGAGTTGCGATTTTAAACTTTGCAAATGCATCCAGATAAGCTGCCTTCAATCCCACACTGACGGCATCGAGGGTAGCTGAATTGAAAGCCACTTTATCCCGCTGAATAAGCGTCTGGCCTGCGCCTTTTATCTTGATTCGTGAATGCCCGGCATATTTGACACCGCCGATATAGACCGAAAGTTCTACATCAGTTGCATAGTATTCGGGATCACTCCAGGTTTTTACGAAAACCCGATCAATCTCGACCCGGGTTTTAATGGACGATGCCGAATCAGACCCTATAGCCCGCTTGGTAAAGCCAACCCAATCATCGACAGGAACATTGGCCATCCCCTCGTAGAGGCTGACGATTTCGTGGTTCGCGGCATGCCATACAATCTTGCTTCGCTCAGTGCAGGGCCCACAACGCTCGTAGCCTGAAACCCCGACAATATCCGACTGAACAGCACTGTTCTTAATGCTGGCCAACTCCGCGTCAGAGGTATAAGAAGCGAAGTGCAACTGATTGGTGACGCAACCACCCAGCATCAATAAAACAGCGATCAGCAACCCTGCTTTCATATTAAATCCCTAGAAAAAACCACTGCATTAAGAATGTCGCGCCTACAGAGGGCCGCGAGCCACACCCTGCCCAAACCGATAAATCGCCAGGCAATAACCAATCAACGCCACCGCTGCCAGCAACCCGCCCGCCGCGCCGATCCAGGCGAAACCAAAGTGGCTGCCCACCCAACTGCCCATCAACGCCCCGCCGCCGATACCGATGTTGTAGATCCCGGAAAACATCGCCATCGCCACATCCGTCGCATCCGGCGCCAGCACCAGTACCTTCGATTGCAGCGCCAGGCCAAAGCCCATGATGGCCATGCCCCAGAACACACTCAGGGTCACCAGGTACGACACCTCGCCACTCAGCGGCAACAACAGCGCCAGGCACAGCGCCAGGATTGTCACCGCGCTGATCAGGAAACGATGGGGATTAAAGCGGTGCACCAGGCTGAACAGCAGCGAACCGATGATCCCTGCGCCGCCAAACACCAGCAGGATCAGGGTCACCGTATTGCCACTCATACCGGCAACACCTTCAACAAACGGCTCAACATAGCTGTAGGCGGTGAACTGCGCCGTCACCACCATCGCCGTCAGCACATACAACGCCACCAGCGCCGGGCGTTTGAACAGCAGCGGCAGGCTGCGCAACGAACCGGAGTTCTGGCTCGGCAGCAGCGGTAAGGTGCGCGCCAGCCAGAACACCAGCCCGCCGGCAAACGCGCCGATCACCAGGAAGGTGGTGCGCCAGCCCATGGCTTCACCCAGCAGGCGGCCGAGCGGAATGCCCAACACCATGGCCAGGGAGGTGCCGGTCGCGAGCAAGCCGAGGGCCTGCACCTGCTTGCCCTCCGGTGCCAGGCGCACCGCGAGGGAGGCGGTAATCGACCAGAACAACGCATGGGACAGGGCAATGCCGACCCGGCTGAGCATCAGGATGCCAAAGCTGGTGGCCACGCTGGACAGGATATGGCTGGCGATAAACATGCCGAACAGCACGATCAATAGCTTGCGCCGCTCGACGTTGCGGGTCAGCAGCATCACCGGCAGCGAGGTCAGGGACACGATCCAGGCATAGATGGTCAGCATCAGGCCGACGCTGGCGATGGGCATGTCGAAGCTCGCGCCGATGGCACTCAGCAGGCCGACCGGCACAAATTCGGTGGTATTGAAAACGAAAGCGGCCAACGCGAGAGCGAAGACCGGTTGCCAGTTGGCTTGAGGTGTTGCGGCGGTAATGCTCATTGACAGGTCGTCGTACTCGTTTGCGCGCAGATCAAGCCGGCCCGATGCCGGGCCTTGAGCCGCGCGCAAAAAATAGTAACACGACGGTTCAGGGATCGACCTGCCCCATCAGCTCCGGAATCGATTCCGGACGCTTGGCATACCGCTGGGCCAGCGCCGCACAGACCATCAACTGGATCTGGTGAAACAGCATCAGCGGCAAAATCAACACGCCCATACTCGCCCCGACGAACAGCACCTGGGCCATTGGCACACCCGTGGCCAGGCTTTTCTTCGAGCCGCAGAACAGGATGGTGATCCGGTCTTCCTGGCTGAAACCAAATGCCTTGCCCAGCACCGTGGACGCCACCAGCACCAGCCCCAGCAACACACAGCACGCCACCACCAGGCCGCCCAGCTCCCACAACGGAATCTGGTGCCAGATGCCTTCGTTGACTGCTTCACTGAACGCGCCGTAGACCACCAGCAAAATCGAACCCTGGTCAACGAACTTCAGCCACGACTTGTTACGCCCCACCCACTCGCCGATCCAGCGACGGGCGATTTGCCCGGCGATGAACGGTAACAGCAGTTGCACACTGATTTTCAGGATCGCATCGACGGTGGAACCGCCATCGCCATGCACATTGAGCAGCAAGGTCACCAGCAACGGCGTCAGGAAGATGCCAAACAGGCTCGACGCCGCCGCGCTGCAAATCGCCGCCGCAATGTTGCCCCTGGCCAGGGAGGTAAAGGCAATCGCCGACTGCACAGTGGCGGGCAATGCACACAGATAGAGCATGCCCATGTACAGGTCTTTGCCGATCAGCGGCGACAACACCGGCTTGAGCGCCAGGCCCAGCAACGGAAACAGCACGAAGGTCAGGCTGAACACCAGCAGGTGCAGGCGCCAATGACCCGCACCGGCAACAATGGCCTGGCGCGACAGTTTCGCGCCGTGCAGGAAAAACAGCAGCGCGATGGCCAGGTTGGTCACCCAGCCAAAGGCCACGGCGGTCTGGCCGCTGGCGGGCAGCAGGGACGCGAGGATCACCGTGGCCACCAGGGTCAGGGTGAAGTTGTCAGGTAAAAAGCGTGGGCGGGTCATAGGCCAATCTTCCAGGGGTTGCCAAGAGCATCTTCGCGACTCTAACGTAACGACTTGTTACCGACTAACGCCAATGAGCCAGTAAATGCCGCCTAAAGGACATGACAAAACCGTGCGCCGCAGCGTGCCCGGGCTTTCCAGCCTGCCGAGGCCGGTGTATGGCCGCACCGAATCCCTGCCCAACCGCGCACTCACCCGCCGCCACAGTCACCCGTGGGTGCAGTTGTCCTACGCGATATTCGGGGTGCTGGAGATCCAGACCAGTGCAGGACGCTTCGTCGCGCCACCCCAGCGGGCCGTGTGGATCCCGGCTGGCATGCCGCACCGGGTCTTCAGTTCGCCCCATACCGAGATGCGCAGCTTGTACCTGGATTGCAGCGTCACCGCCTGGGCGGCCGATCGCTGCCAGGTGCTGGCGGTGAGCAGCCTGTTGCGCGAGTTGATTCGCAGCTTCAGCGAATTGCCGGTGGAATACGCCGAGGATGGCCCGGATGGACGGCTGGCCCAAGTGGTGCTGGACCAACTGGCCGCCGCACCCCAAGTCGACCTGATGTTGCCGCTGCCCGCCGACAGCCGCTTGCGCCAGATTTACCGCAGCCTGAACCTGCACCCCGAGCAGCAAACCACCCTGGGGCAGTGGAGTCAGAAACTGGCGGTCAGCGAGAAAACCCTCAGCCGGCTGTTCCTGAGCGACACCGGCCTGACCTTCCGCGCGTGGCGCCAGCGCCTGCGATTGTTAAGCGCCCTGCCCGCCCTGGAACAAGGCGAACGCGTGACCGACGTGGCATTGGCCTGTGGTTACGAGTCCACCTCAGCTTTTATCAACGCCTTCCGCCAGCAGTTCGACGCCACACCCGGCGAGTTCTTTCGCTGATCATCAGACAACAAAGCCCCAAAATGAGAACGGGATCCCCTGTGGGAGCGGGCTTGCTCGCGAATGCGGTGGGTCAGTCGAGACATGTGCTGGCTGACCCACCGCATTCGCGAGCAAGCCCGCTCCCACATTTTTGTGTGCGTTTCAATTCAGAATAGAGTCAGCTCCCGTCACCGCCGTGGGCCTCGTCAAAGAAGTAATCCTTCCAACTCCCCGCCTTGTTCTTCAGCACCCCCAACGCCTGCAATTTCTCCGCATAGACATAGGTACGCTGCGGCACGATGGTGAAGTCGATTTCCGGGTCCTGGACGATCTTCTCCACCAGCGCCAGCGGCAGCTTCGACTGCTCGACACGGATATAGGCCTGGGCCGCTGCCGGTTTGTCAGCCTTGATAATCTTCTCCGCCTCGGCCAACGCGTCATAGAACGCCTTGTAGGTCTTGGGGTTTTCGTCGTGGAATTTCTCGGTGGTGTACAGCACGTTGAACGTGGCCGGGCCGCCGAGGATGTCGTAGGAACTCAGCACCTTGTGCACCTTGGGATTCAACAATTCCTGGTACTGGAACGGCGGGCTGGAAAAGTGCGCATTGATCTCCGAGCCGCCGGCAATCAACGCAGCGGTGGCATCCGGATGCGCCAGGCTGATGGAGATGTCATCGAACTTCTTGTAGTTGGCATCACCGAACTGCTTGGCGGTTTCAATCTGCAAGGTGCGCGACTGGAAGCCCACGCCCGCTGCCGGCACGGCGATGCGGTCTTTTTCGCTGAAGTCCTTGAGGGTTTTCACGTCCGGGTTGTTGGTCAGCAGGTAGTTGGGCATCGACCCCAGCGAGGCGATAGCCTTGACGTTCTGCTTGCCCTTGGTGCGGTCCCACAGCGTCAGCATCGGCGGCACACCCGCCGAGACCACGTCCAGCGCGCCGGCCAGCAACGACTCGTTCATCGCGGTGGCGCCGGAAATGCTGTTCCACTCCACCTTGATGTCCAGGCCCTGTTCCTTGCCGTGTTTCTCGATCAGGTTCTGGTCGCGCACCACGTCGAGGATCAAGTAGCCAATGCCGAACTGCTGGGCGATGCTGATTTTGCCTTCGGCGTGGGCACCAAGGCTGAGGAGCGCACTGGCTGCTGCCAGGAGCGTCAGGGTGGGTCGTTTTATTATCATGAGAACGCTGCCGCGATGTTGAGAAGGGTTGCGAGCGTAACGACCCACGTACGGTGCGAAAAAGAATATCGGGATCTATGGATATACGAAAAACACTGCCCGCCGGCGCCTTCGGCTGGTATCGTGCCGCCCTTGAAAAACCCGCTGCGAGGAAATCGACCTTGAACTCTGACGAAAAAATGACCGGCGACCTGTTCGAAGTGGACAAGCGCCTGTCACTCAAGCCCGTGGTGGACTTCAACAACTACCTGCGCAGCGCCTTCGGCGATGGCCCCTGCACCTGCATCCGCTGCGTCGCCAGCGAAGGCAGCGAGGCCGGTTACGAGTTCCAGCACACCTTCGACTTCGACGGTAAAAAGACCCACCGCCGCTTCGCCTCCACCGCCGGCAGCGACGTGCTGTTGATGCTGAAAAAGGCCTGGTTGTCCTATACCAAGGCCGAGCTGCCGCTGAGTGGCGCGCTGGCCCTGGACACGGTGAAAGAGTTTGTCGAGCCGCAGCTGCACAAGCGCGTGGCGCCGCTGTTCCTGGCCAGTGGGCTGGTCAAGGATGTAGAAGGTGAATGGCGGATGCAGCCGCAGGCAGCGGGCTGATTGCCACCCTCTTCGCCCGCTACCGCTGGGTGTGCTGCCAGTTCTTGTAGACAAATTCCAGGCTGTAGCCGTCGGGGTCCAGCACATTGGCGGCGTAGTAGTTCGGGTCATAGTGCAAACGTGCACCCGGTGCGCCGTTGTCGACAGCCCCTGCATTGATGGCCGCCAAGTAGGCCGCATCGACCTCGACCCGGCTGCCGGCGACAAACCCCACGTGCACCGACCTGCCCTCAACCACGCCCTCGCGCAACCAGAAGAAGATCCGCCCATTGGCGCCAAACCCTTTGAGGTCCGGATGGCCGGGTGGGCCGTCCTTGCCGTCGTAGTCGTGGCGCGTGGTGATGCCCAGCGGTGTGAGTGCCGCCTGGTAGAAATCGATAGAGCGTTGAACGTCGCTGACCGACAAAAAGACATGATCCAGCATGCTGTAGCCTCGCTTTTCAGATGATGTAACCGCCCGCGACCTCGATCGTCTGGGCATTGATCCAGCGGCCTTCTTCAGACAGCAACATGGCGATCACGCGCGCCACATCCTCAGGCTCGCCCACTCGGCCGAGGGCCGTTTGGGAAGCCAGCAGCGCTTCGAACTCGTCATTGAGCCCGCCGCCCAGTTCGGTGCGGATGGCTCCCGGAGAGACGGCATTCGCACGGATCTGCCGCTCGCCAAACTCCTTGGCCATGTAACGGGTCAGTACATCCAGCGCGCCCTTGAAGGCTGCATAAGGTGCTACGCCGGCGGTGGCCACACGGGTCGTCGCGCTGGTGAGGTTGACGATGCAGGCGTGGGCTTGCAGCAGCGGCAACAGGGTTTGAGTCAGGAAAAACGGCCCTTTGAGGTGCACATTCAGCAGGCCGTCGAACTGGGCCTCGGTGACCGACTCCAGGGGATTGAACAGGCCATAACCGGCATTATTCACCAGCCCACTCAAGCCACTTACGCCCCAGGTCGCCGACAACGCCCGTTTTACCGCCTCGGCAAAACCCTCGAAGGCGCCGACGTCAGCTACATCCAATGGCAGCGCGACCGCCTTGCCGCCTGCAACCTCAATCTTCTGCACTACGGCGTGTGCGGCCTCTGGATGGCTGTTGTAGGTCAGGATCACGCCCATGCCTTGCCGGGCACACAACTCTGCAGTGCTGGCACCAATGCCACGGCTGCCGCCGGTGATAAGGATAACGCCCATGTGTGGCTCCACTGCTTGCTCAAATGAGTCACCACAGTAGGCCTGCGCGCCTGCGCCGGCGCGGCGGTTCCTGCTCGAAACCTGCCTGTTTCTGCTTTTTGCTTGCACAGGGCCCACCTGGGCGCTCAGCATGCCCGGCATGAACACACAACTGATCGAACTGCGTGCCTTGGCCGCCAAGGCCGAAAACCGCCGCACTGAAACGGGTATCCCGCGGGTGGCCATGGTCCAGGGCGCGATTCCCGAGCATATGCTGGCCGCCGTGTATGACCCGATGATCAACCTGATCCTGCAGGGCAGCAAATCCATGACCGTG
Source organism: Pseudomonas sp. PAMC 26793 (assembly GCF_000313235.1). Lineage (NCBI taxonomy): Bacteria > Pseudomonadati > Pseudomonadota > Gammaproteobacteria > Pseudomonadales > Pseudomonadaceae > Pseudomonas > Pseudomonas sp. PAMC 26793. Next base: position 15,704 of record NZ_AMXG01000054.1, on the reverse strand, counting down.
GGCGACCGCACCCTGCGGTACGACCCGGCGACGTATTTCGTGATGTCCATCGAGCTGCCCGCCGTGGGCACCGTGCACCCGGCGGCGACCGGTGAACCCTACCTGGCGGTCAGCCTGACACTGGACCCGACGGTGCTCGCGACGCTGCTGAGCGACTTGCCCGAACCTGCCGGGCGCTACGACCACGATGCCGGCTTTTCCGTGGCCGCCGTCACCCCCGAACTGATGGACGCCTGGCTGCGCATGCTGCGGCTGATGGGCAACCCCGAGGCGATCGCCGCCCTCGCGCCGGTTTACGAGCGCGAGATTCTCTACCGTGTACTGCAAGGCCCCCACGGCTGGATGCTGCGTGAAATCGCCGCGCCGGACACCGCCATGGCTCGGGTGAGCCAGGCCATCCAGCGGATTCGCCGGGACTTCGCCGAACCGATCCGGGTAGAAGCCCTGGCGCAGAAAGCCGCGATGAGCGTGTCGGCCTTCCACCGCCACTTCAAGGCCGTCACCAACCTGAGCCCGTTGCAGTATCAAAAACGCGTGCGCTTGCTGCAGGCCCGCACGTTGATGGTGGCCAGCGCCAAAAACGTCACCAGCGCCGCCTTCGAAGTCGGCTATGAGAGCGCCACCCAGTTCAGCCGCGATTACGCCCGAGTGTTCGGCCTGCCACCGGCACGGGATGCGGCGCGAATCCTGGGGGAAAACCGGGGCCCGAAGGCGAACTGACAACAACGTGCTAGCCTGCCTTCGCACGCCCCCACGACAAGGAGTTGCCGATGGCCGAGCCAAGCAAAAAGATGAGCCTGATGGGCCTGACCACCCTGGTGGCGATCAACATGATGGGCTCGGGCATCATCATGCTGCCCGCCAGCATGGCGCAGTTGGGCGCGATCTCGCTGCTGTCGTGGCTGATCACCGCCGTGGGCTCGATGGCGATCGCGTACTGCTTTGCCCAGTGCGGCCTGTTCTGTACCCGCACCGGCGGCATGTCGGCCTACACCGAAGAGGCCCACGGCAAGTCCGGGTTCTTCCTCTGTTCGTTCCTGTATTTCCTGTCGCTGATCATCGCCAATGTGGCGATTGCGATTTCGGCGGTGGGCTATCTGTCGTCCTTCATCCCGTGGCTGGGCAGCGGGCCGATCCCGTTGTTTATCGGTACCCTCGCGCTGATCTGGCTGACCACCGCGGCCAACTTCGGCGGCCCGCGCCTGACCGGCCGTATCGGCGTGGTCACCGTGTGGGGCGTGATCATTCCCGTGGCGGGACTGAGTGTGATCGGCTGGTTCTATTTCAAGACCGAGGTGTTCAGCGACGCCTGGAACCCCAACCAGCTGCAACTGTGGGATGCGATTGGCGCGAGTATCCCGTTGACCCTCTGGGCGTTCCTCGGCATGGAGTCTGCCGCCCAGGGCTATGACGCGGTGGAAGATCCCAAGCGCACCGTACCGCTGGCCTGCCTGTTGGGCACCCTCGGCGCGGCGCTGGTGTATGTACTGTCCACCAGCGTGATCCAGGGCATCGTGCCCAATGCTGAACTGGCCGAGTCTTCAGCGCCGTTTGCCCTGGTGTATGCGCAGATCTTCACGCCGCTGGTGGGCGATATCATCATGGCGCTGGCGGTGGTGGCGTGCATAGGTTCGCTGCTGGGCTGGCAATTTACCTTGGCGCAAACGGCCAAGATGTCGGCGGACCAGCGTCTGTTTCCGCATTTCTTCAGCCGGGTGACCCGCGCCCAGGCTCCCGTGTTAGGGCTGATTGCCTGCGCGGCGTTGCAGAGTCTGATTGCCTTGTCGACCATCTCGCCCACCGCCAGCGCGCAATTCGGCAAGCTGGTGAATCTGGCGGTGGTGACTAATTTGATTCCTTACGTCACTGCGCTGACCGGGTTGCTGGTGATGATGCACAAGGCGCGGGTGGCGGCCTCGATTTATGCACGCAATACCACGGTGTTGCTGATTGCCGTGGGGTATTCGCTGTATGCGATTTATGCCTGTGGTGAGGAGGCGGTGTTTGGTGCGACGCTGGTGTTGGCGTTTGGGTATCTGTTGTATGGGTTTTTGGCGCGGCGGTTTGTTACGGCCGGTGGGGGGTGAATATCCGTTATTTAGGTGATGGCCGCTTATGGTTCCGCTCTTACAGCGGCTCACTTTTGAAGAGCGCAAAAGTAAGCAAAACGCTCTTGCCCCACCACTCGGCACCTCGCCTAGGCTCGGTGTGCCCACTCCGGCTTTGGACCGTGGGCCGCCGCGATGGGCCATCCTTGGCCCAGCGCGGCTAACCTGGCGTCCTGCCAGGTTACCCACGCTCCAAAGCCTGCGTTCGGCCAGCGTGGTTTAACGGGGCGCCTAAGATCAAGATCAAAAGCAAAGCAAAAGCACAGCGGCCTACCGGCCGGCTTGAGTGTGAAGAGCAAAATCAAAAGCTAAAGCGGGCACGGTCAAAAATGTGGGAGCGGGCTTGCTCGCGAAGGTCGTTAACGATGACGTGGGCATTCTGGATGAACGCGGCGCTCTCAGGTTTTTCGCGAGCAAGCCCGCTCCCACAGAAAAGCAGCTCTGTTTTCGCTCTGGATTTTGCTTTTAACACTCAAGCCGGCCGGTAGGCCGCTGTGCTTTTGCTTTTGATCTGACTGCCCCAATAAGCCCGAGGCCGAACGCAGGTATTGCGGAGCGGGTAAACCGGCAGGACGCCGGTTTAGCCGCGCTGGGCCATGGATGGCCCATCGCGGCGGCCCGCTTCGCGGTGCCGGAGTGAGGGAACGCCGAGCCACAGCGAGGCCCCGACAGGCGGGGCAGAGCGTTTTGGTTACTTTGCCGCTTTTGCAAAGTGACTCGCTGTAAGAGCGAAACCATAGGCGGCCGTTACCTAAATAACGGATATGTACTCCCCGCCCCCCAAAAAAACCTCACACCAACCGCTTGATCTGCTTATGCCGCCAAACCAACCGGTAATACGCCGTCTGCAACCCCAACATCGCCAGATACGTCACCGGAAACGCCATCCACACCCCCTCCAGCCCAAACCGCGCATTCAGCAGATAAGCCACCGGCAACTCCACCCCCAACACGCACACGATCGAAATCCCCACGGGCACCAGCACCACGCCGCTGGCCCGCATGATCCCGCCCACCACCGCCTGGAAGCCAAACACCAAAATGCTCCAGAGCATGATATGCAGCAGGTGCTCAGCCTTGACCCGCGCATCCACGTCGGTAATGAACAACCCCAACAACCAGTGCGACAACCCATACCCCAACACAATCAACCCACCCGTCAGGCACAGGTTGATCAAAATCCCCGTACGCAGGATCGGCCCAATCCGCTCCAGCCGCCCCGCCCCGATCGCCTGCGCCCCAAGAATCGACGCGGTGATGGCAATCGACAACGCCGGAAACTGCACATAATTGACGATTTGCGTCACCGCCCCATACGCCGCCGTCGCCTGGGAACCATGGCTGTTGACCAGCGCCAGAATCACCAACTCCGACAGCGACAGCACCACCATCTGCAACCCGGTCGGCAAGCCGATACGCAGCACTTTGCCAAGGATCGCCCGGTCCAGTCGCAATGCCGCCATCAACTCGCGATCCGGCGCCATCACGTGGTTTTTATGGCGCAGGCGCAGCACCAGAAACGTCATCGCCAGGGCGTTACCCACCAGCCCTGCCAGTACCGCGCTCTGAATGCCCATCGGCGGCAAACCCAGCCAGCCCTTGATCAGTGCCGGGGTCAGCACCAGGCCCACGGCGGTCGAGACCATCAGCGCCAGCAACGGCGACACCGTGTCACTCACGCCCCGCAGCAGCTGGGTGAACAGGATGAACACCAGCAACAGCGGCATGATCAGCATCATCATCTGCGCGTAACCCACCGCGTCATCCAGCACATCCACCGGTGTGCCCAGGGCCTGCATCGCCGGGCGGGCAAACACGCTGCCCAGCACCGCCGCGATCACCCCGATCAGGGCGCCGAGGGTCAGGGTGGCGCCGGTGATCGACTTGACCATCGAGGTTTCCTGAGCGCCCCACGCCTGGCCAATCAGCACCGAAGCGCCCGCCCCCAGGCCGATCACCAGGGCGATAAAGAAAAACACGATGGGGAACATCCCCGACACCGCCGCCAACGCCTGGGTACCGAGCATCTGCCCGACGTAGATACCGTTCAGCGTGCCGGAAAAGCTCTGGAGGAAATTGGACAGCACCATGGGTGCCAGAAAGATCAGGTAGATCTGCCACAACGGTCGTTGCTGGGTGACTTCCATGAAGGTTCGGATCTCAATGCAATTAGGCAGGGAAAGCGTTGCGTGACAACCAGGCCAGGTACAACTTCACATCCACCGGCCAGTGCGCAATCTTGTTGGAAAAGTCGGCGCCGTCCTGGGCAAACAACGCCCGCGAGGCCTCTTCGAAACCCGGCAGGTCGCCGCCCAGGGCGCTCATGAAACGATAGCTGGATTCCTTGGCCTGGCGTCGCTCATCGTGCTCGGCATGGGCGTTGCGTGCTTCATCCACCAGCCGGCGCAAAGCCGCCGAGGCGCCGCCGCGTTGTTGCCCCAGCCACTCCCAATGCCGTGGCAGCAGGGTCACTTCACGGGCGACCACCCCCAGCTTCGGTCGGCCTACGGTAGGTGACGCCGGCACGTCGGCCTCCGTCACCGCGACGGTCGGTTGCTGTGGTGCGTAACCGGCGGGCCAGGGGTAGTCGACTTGAACACCGCTGGCGTCATCGAACACCAGCAAGCTGCCCGTCGACAGGTCGAGGTTTTTCAGGTTTTTGGCGACATCGGCATAAGAGCCGGCGGCCACGCGTTGGTGACCAAGGAAGGCGGTGCAGTGTGATGCGCTCATGACTTTTACCCGGAATATATTGTTTTACCCGGATTATATTAGCTTGGAATTTATTTGTTGCAAGCCGCTTGTCGCGAAACCACCAAACGATCACTGTCGACAGTCGCGCCCATGGGGCCCACACCCGGATCACCCAGCAGACACTCGGCAATCGCCGGCTCAAGTTCCACCCGCAATCGGCGGCCCAAGGCACGGGCACCAAAGCGTACGTCATGGTCGCGGCACAGCCAGGCACGTGCCGATTCATCCAGCACCAATGAACGCTGCTGCGTCGCCAGGCGTTGATTGAGTTTGCCAAGTTCCACCTCAAGCAGCGCTTCAATCCATTGATGGTCGATGGACTCGAACATCAGGATACGGTCGATGCGATTGAGAAACTCCGGCTCGAAGTGACTGTGCAAGGCGTCCTCCAACACCGCCGCCTCCCCACGCCTCAACCAGCGCAACGGGGCAAATCGCTGTCGATGGCGGCGCGCCTGTTGTGCACCGATATTGCTGGTCATGAAGATCAGGCTGTTGCGAAAGTCCAGCGTGCGAGCGCCACCCGCCAGCGTCAGTTGGCCGTTTTCAAGAATGCCCAACAGGCTGCGCACCACTTCCTGGCTGGCCTTTTCCAACTCGTCGAACAACACGATGCCGGGGCGGCTATAGCTGCCCTGGATCAGTTCGCTGTCGAACAGGCTGATGCCTTCCTTGCTGCCGACGTAACCCGGCGGCGCCCCGGTCAAGGCAGCGGCGTAATGCTCCTGGGCCAGGGTGTGCATGTCGATGCGGCAGAACCCGTCGGCACGCCCGTGCAAGGCCAGGGCCAGCAGCCGGACAATTTCTGTCTTGCCGACCCCGGTCGGCCCCATGAACAGGTTGACGCTCAACGGCCGCTCGCGCTCGCCGATATCGGCCTTGACCACCTTGAGCAAGCCTTCCACCTGGGCCAGGGCCGCGTCCTGGCCGACGATGCGGCTGCGTAGCAAGGCCATGACCTGAGCCGGCTCAAAGGTAAACCGCATGCCTCAACCCGCCGTTTTTTCTTTACCGCCATGGGGCAATTGCCCCACCGGGCATTCGGCGACACCGACGGTGCTGCGGGTAAATGCCTCGACATTTTCCCGGGCCTTTTGCGCGTCCAACACCCAGGTGCGATAGAACTCGAACGGACAATCCGCCACGCCCTTGTCCCCGTCGCCCGAAGCGTGCATGCCGGTGTAGCCACGGTGCAGCAGCTTGAACAGATGGTTCTGCGACTGATCATTGGCCCGCGCGTCGCGGATCTGCGACACCGACAGTTGGGCGTACTGAATGCCCATTTCCTCTTCGCCGCACTCCCCCAGGGTACGGCCATCAAAACCAATGATCGCCGAGTGCCCGAAGTACGAATACACCCCGTCGAACCCCGCCGCATTCGCCACCGCCACGTAGCAGTTATTGGCCCAGGCCATGCTCTTGGACATCTGCACCTGCTGCTCCTTGGCCGGGTACATATAGCCCTGGCAACGCACGATCAGCTCGGCGCCTTTCATTGCACAGTCGCGCCAGATCTCCGGGTAGTTGCCGTCGTCGCAGATGATCAGGCTGACCTTCATGCCCTTGGGCCCGTCGCAGACATAGGTGCGGTCGCCCGGGTACCAACCCTCGATCGGGCACCACGGAATGCACTTGCGATAGCGCTGGACGATCTCTCCCAGGTTGTTGATCAACACCAGCGTGTTGTACGGCGCCTTGTGGGGATGCTCTTCATGGCGCTCACCGGTCAGGGAAAACACGCCCCAGGTATTGGCCTGGCGACAGGCCGCCGAGAAGATCGCCGTCTCCTCGCCGGGAATGCTCGCGGCGGTGGCCATCATCTCGTCGTGGTCGTACATGATCCCCATGGTGCTGTATTCGGGGAACACCACCAGGTCCATGCCGGGCAAACCCTGCTTCATGCCGACAATGATCTCGGCAATCTTCTTCGCGTTATCGATGACCTCGGCCTTGCTGTGCAGGCGCGGCATCTTGTAGTTCACGACAGCAACGCCGACCGTGTCCGGGCTGCTGGATATGTCGCCATGGCGCATTGCAAATCTCCTCGGTCAGTGACTGATCATCCAGGGCCGTGGCCCGGTCTTGGTCTTGAGCCCCAGCGGGTTGGCCTTGCTTGGCACCACCGGTTTGCGGCTGCCACAGCAACTGCAGCCCGCCGGGTGCTTGCGCGCCTCCTGATACTCGCCGACGGTTTGCGGCGCATGGGCGCTGCGCTCGTTGCCGGCAATCGCCTTGCGCTGATTGGCCGACAGCGTGGTCAGCGCCGGTGCCGACAGCAGCAACTGCCCGCCCGGGCCGTCGCAATACGGGCACTGGCTGGGTTCGTGACGCTGGGCCATGGGCCGCAGCATCGTGAAGGTGCCGCAGGACTCACAGGCATATTCATAGGTCGGCATGGCTACAGGTCCGGTGCGATGGGCAGGTCGATGCTGCCGTCGAGGAATTGGGTCGGGCCGTTGGCGTTGGGGTTGATGTCGAACTCGAAGATTTCGGTGGGCAGCCACAACGTCGCGCAGGCGTTGGGGATGTCCACCACGCCGCTGATATGCCCCTGCACCGGCGCCGAGCCGAGCAACGCATAACCCTGGGCCGGCGAGTAGCCGAACTTGGTCAGGTAGTTGATCGCATTCAGGCAGGCCTGGCGGTAAGCGACATTGACGTCCAGGTAGTGCTGCTGCCCCTGTTCGTCGACGGAGATGCCTTCGAAGATCAGGTAGTTCTTGTAGTTCGGGGTGATCGGGCTTGGCTTGAACACCGGGTTTTTGATCCCGTACTTGGCCATGCCGCCCTTGATCAGCTCGACCTTCATGTGCACCCAGCCGGCCATTTCGATGGCGCCGCAAAAAGTGATTTCGCCGTCGCCCTGGCTGAAGTGCAAGTCCCCCACCGACAGTCCGGCGCCGTTGACGTACACAGGGAAATAGATCTTCGAACCGCGGGACAGATCCTTGATATCGCAGTTGCCGCCATGCTCACGGGGCGGCACGGTGCGGGCGCCGGTGGCGGCGGCGTCGTCAAGGGCCGCGCCCTTGAGTTTGCCCATGTGTGCGGTGGCGGCCAGCGGGGCGTTGGCCAGGGGTGGGACGCGGGTCGGGTTGGTGTCGATCAGTTCCTGCTCGCGGCGGTTCCAGTCGGCGAGCATCACCGGGTCGGGCAGGCAGCCGATCAGGCCCGGGTGGATCAGGCCGGCGAAGTTCACGCCCGGGATGTGTCGAGAGCTGGTGAACATGCCCTTGAAATCCCAGATGGCTTTTTGCGCGCTGGGGAAGTGGTCGGTGAGGAAGCCGCCGCCGTTCTGGCGGGAGAAGAAGCCGTTGAAACCCCACTGGGAGTCGGCTTTGGCGCCGATGTCGAGCAGGTCGACCACCAGCAGGTCGCCGGGTTCGGCGCCGTGTACGCCCACTGGGCCGGAAAGGTAATGCACGGTGGAGAGGTCGACGTCGCGCACGTCGCTGGCGTCGTCGTTGTTCTTGATGGCGCCGGCGGTCCAGTCGTAGGTTTCGAGGATGAAGTCATCGCCGGGTTTGACCCAACAGGCCATCGGGATGTCCGGGTGCCAACGGTTGTGGATTTGCTCGTTTTCGGTGACGGGTTGGTTGAGGTCGACTTTGATCAGGGTGTCGGTCATCGAGGTGCTCCCGGAGGTGGCTTGGCTGTCGGGAGCAGTCTCGCGGGGATGGGGTTGGGCGGGGAATACGTTGGATGACGTATGTGGCTTTGGGGTTGGGGTTGGGGGCATATCCGTTATTTAGGTAACGGCCATTTAGGTTTCCGCTCTTACAGCGGCTCCCGGCCGGCTTGAGTGTTGAAGAGCAAAATCAAAAGCTAAAGCGGGCACGGTCCAAATGTGGGAGCGGGCTTGCTCGCGAAGGTCGTTAACGATGACACGGGCATTCTGGCTGAACGCGGCGACCTCAGGTTTTTCGCGAGCAAGCCCGCTCCCACAGAAAAGCAGCTCTGTGTTCGCTCTGGTTTTTGCTTTTGCTTTTAACACTCAAGCCGGCCGGGAGGCCGCTGTGCTCTGCTTTTGATCTGCTTTTGATTTTGATCTGCGGGCCCCGTTAACCACGATGGCCGGAGTGCGGGCATGCCGAGCCTAAGCGAGGCACCGAGTGGTGGGGCAAAGACCTTTTGGTTACTTTTGGCTGGGCCGGCATTCCGGGCGTTTGCCAAAAGTGACCCGCTGTAAGAGCGGAACCATAAGCCGCCGTTACCGAAGAAACGGATATGTACACCATCACTCCGGCAAAGGAATCACCCGCAACGGCCGAACCGACTTGTACGAGAAACTGGAGTAAATCTCCTTAACACACGGCAACCCCTGCAACACCTCCCGGGCAAACTCCCCAAACGACTCCAGATCCTTCGCCACCACTTCCAACAAAAAATCATACCGCCCCGAAACGTTGTGACACGCCACAATCTCGGGAATCTCCAGCAACCGTTGCTCAAACGCACGGGCCACCTCGCGGGAGTGCGTGTCCATCATGATGCTGACAAACGCCGTCACCCCGTACCCCAGCGCCTTGGGTGACAGGATCGCCTGATACCCCCCGATCACCCCACTGTCCTCGAGGTTCTTCACCCGCCGCCAACACGGCGAAGTGGTCAGCGACACCCGCTCCGCCAACTCCGCCACCGTCAACCGCGCATTGCCCTGCAAGGCGTTTAAAAGTGCCTTGTCAGTCCGATCCAGATGAATGGGCATATCTTGCCTCAAAACGTCATTTTTATTGTTTTTCATCCCAATCTACCGGGTTTTCCCACCAAACTATGGAACGTTCGGCCGCCGTTATAAGCATAGCATTGTAGGAAATAAGGAGCGTCCGACCATGAAAAATAAACACAATACGTTCGGCTTTTCCACCCGTGCCATCCACCACGGCTACGACCCACAGGACCATCACGGCGCTCTCGTGCCGCCGATCTACCTGTCGGCCACCTTCGCCTTCCCCACCGCCGAATACGGTGCCGCCTGCTTTGCCGGTGAAGAAAACGGGCACTTCTACACCCGCATCTCCAACCCCACCCTGGCCCTGCTGGAATCGCGCATGGCCACCCTGGAAAACGGCGAAGCCGCCGTGGCCTTCAGTTCCGGCATGGGCGCGATTGCGGCGACGTTCTGGACCCTGCTGCGCCCCGGTGACGAGATCATCGTCAGCCAGACCCTCTACGGCTGCACCTTCGCCCTGCTGCATCACGGCATCGGCGAGTTCGGCATCAAGGTCCGCCACGTCGACCTCACCGACCTGATCGCCCTGCGCGAGGCCATCAACCCGGCCACGCGCATGATCTATTTCGAGACCCCGGCCAACCCCAACCTGCAACTGGTGGATATCGCCGCCGTCGCCAACATCGCCCACCAACAACCCGGCATCACCGTGGTGGTGGACAACACCTACTGCACCCCCTACCTGCAACGCCCACTGGAAATGGGCGCCGACGTGGTGGTGCACTCGGCCACCAAATACCTCAGCGGCCACGGCGATATCACTGCCGGTATCGCCGTCAGCAGCCAGGCCCTGGCCCAGCGCATTCGCCTGCAAGGGCTCAAGGACCTGACCGGCGCGGTGATGTCGCCCCAGGACGCGGCCCTGCTGATGCGCGGCCTCAAGACCCTGGCCCTGCGCATGGACCGTCATTGCAGCAACGCCCTGGCCATCGCCGAAGCCTTGCAGGCTCATCCCCTGGTGGAATGGGTGACCTACCCCGGCTTGCGCTCCTTCCCCCAATACGAATTGGCCGCCCGGCAGATGAAACAATCCGGCGGCATGATCGCGTTTGAACTCAAGGGCGGCATCGAGATGGGCCGGCGTTTCATGAATGCCCTCAAGCTGTTCACCCGGGCAGTGAGCCTGGGGGATGCCGAGTCACTGGCCCAGCACCCGGCCAGCATGACCCACTCCACCTACACCCCGGAACAACGCGCCCACCACGGGATTTCCGAAGGACTGGTGCGGCTCTCGGCGGGTCTTGAGGATGTCGCCGATCTGTTGGCGGACGTTGAGCAGGCACTGCACGCCTGTGCCCTGAAACCGAAATCTAGGGTTGTGCAGCAAAACGTTCATCACGCTTGAGGTAAATTCACAACCAGGCGCGACGTTTACCAATAGCCCGGCCTGAAAAGGTCGGGCTTTTCCCGTTGCGCCCTGCACTGCAAAAAATTTGATCCATTCGTTGGCCCGTTTGCGAAAGCCTGTACTAGCATACGAGGCGGCAGTCATGGAGATCACTGCCCTGTACGCCGCCCTCCTTGAAACTCATGGATGAAATGATGAACTCACACCTGTTCCCCCACATTGGCAAGGTCATCGCCAGCACCGGCAGCCGACATTTCCCGCGCATGCTGCATGACCTGATCCTCACCCAACTGGCAGTCGACGCCACGCACATCACCCAAATGCCCGTGAGTCCAAGGGAACACGCGCCGCGCAAGGCCGGCAGCTCGCGAATGCTGGGGATCAGCCCGGTGTACACCGACACGGTGCCCGGGCTCGACGAAGCCCAGGCCGCCGCACAGCTGCACCTGACCCGGCGCAAGGATGACGTCAGCTACGTGCTGTCGGTGTATCGCTCGAACCCCTCCGAAAGCTTTTCCCAGCAGGAACGGATCATCCTGCAAGACTTCTCCTCCTTGCTGCTGCCGATGGTTGAAAAGCACATCAGCGCCCTGCACCCCAGCGGCCCCGACAGTGAAGCGCCGCAGCAACCCGGCATCGACACCTTGCGCCGACGCTTCGAAGAACGCCTCGCGCAATCGGGGCTGGCCCTGTCCAGCCGTGAGCTGGAGGTGTGCGTGGGGTTGCTGGCCGGGCGTACCGCGCCGGAACTGGCGGAGCAGTTGGCGCTGAAGGTCAATACCATCGAGAGCTACCTCAAGCGGGCGGCGATCAAGATGGGCATCAGTGGCCGGCATTCGTTGATGCGCTGGATGTACGCCGCAGAAGAAAACGCAACGCTCTAGAACACCGCAGGACAAATGTGGGAGCGGGCTTGCTCGCGAATGCGATGTGTCAGTCAATACATGTGTGACTGATCCACCGCATTCGCGAGCAAGCCCGCTCCCACATGTTGATCTCTACCCGGCTTAATCCCGGGCCAGGGCTTCAATCGGATCCAGCCGCGCCGCATTCCTCGCCGGCACAAACCCGAACACAATCCCGATCAACGTCGAACATGCAAACGCCGTCACCACCGACCCCAGGGAAAACACCATTTCCCACTCTTTCACAAACAACGAAAACAGATAGCCAATGGCGAATGACAGCGAGATGCCGATCATCCCGCCAATCAGGCAGACCATCACCGCTTCTACCAGGAACTGCTGGCGAATATCCGATTGCCGCGCGCCCACCGCCATGCGAATCCCGATCTCACGGGTGCGCTCGGTCACCGACACCAGCATGATATTCATCACCCCGATGCCCCCCACCAACAACGAAATCACCGCAATCAACGACAACAGCAGCGCCAGGGACCGGCTGGTTTTCTGCACCGTCTGCATGATGCTGTCGAGGTTGTTGGTAAAGAAATCTTTGGTGCCGTGGCGCTGCAACATCAGCTTGGTGACGTTCTCTTCCACCACCTTGCTCGGCTGGCCGTCCTTGATGCGCACGGTGATGCTGTCCAGATGACGCTGGCCCAACAGCCGCCCCGCTGCCGTCTCATACGGCACCCACACGTTCAACGCCTTGCTGGCGGCGAACATGTTTTTGTTGTCCGCCGTCACCCCGATCACCGTGCACGGCAGGCTGCCCACCAGGATCACCTGGCCCAACGGATCCACCCCGGGCCCGAACAACCGATGGCGCGTGTTGTGATCGATCACCACCACCTGGGCCTGGCGCCGGGCGTCGCTTTCGCTGAAGGTAATCCCGGCTTCGAGCTTCAGGCCCTTGACCTGGAAGTAGCGGTCGCTGACGCCATTGACCTGGGCATCCAGGTCGATGTTGCCGTAGCGCAATAACAGGTTGCGCCCCACCACCGGCGTGGCGCTGTCGACGTAATACAGCTGGTTCAGCGCCTCCACATCCGACGGCAACAATGTCTCGATGGCCGAGGCGCGGCTGTCACCGAAACTCTTGCCGGGAAAGATGTCGATGGTGTTGCTGCCAATGGCCTGGATGTCCTTGAGCACATAGCGCTTGGCACCTTCACCGATGGCCGAGATCGACACCACCGAGGTGATGCCGATGACAATGCCGAGCATGGTCAGCAAGGTGCGCATGCGATGGGAAATCAGCGCAACCCAGGCCATGTTGAAGGCCTCCTTGAACAGCCCGAGGCTCGCCACCAATTTGCGCGCACCGCTGCGCTTGGGCTCGATGGGCGCTTCGGTGGGCAGGTCGAGGCCGACGCTCTGATTGGCGCGGTCACTGACAATCTCGCCATCGCGCACCTCAATGATCCGCTGGGCATTGGCCGCGACTTTCGGGTCATGGGTGACGATGATCACCGTGTGCCCGGCGGCATGCAGCTCGGCCAGGATGCGCATCACTTCCTTGCCGCTATGGGTATCGAGGGCCCCGGTGGGCTCGTCGGCGAGGATCACTTCGCCGCCATTCATCAAGGCCCGGGCGATACTCACCCGCTGTTGCTGGCCGCCGGAAAGCTGGCTCGGACGATGGGTCAGATGCCCCGACAAACCCAGGCGTGCCAGCAACTCCCCTGCCCGACTGTGCCTGGCGGTTTCCGGCGTACCGGCATAAATCGCCGGCATTTCCACGTTGTGCAACGCGCTCAAGTGCGCCAGCAAGTGGTAACGCTGAAAGATAAAACCGAAGTAGTCGCGGCGCAGTTCGGCCAGTTGCTCATCCCCCAGGGTGCGGGTTTCGATGCCATTGATCTTGTAGCTGCCGGCAGTGGCGTAGTCGAGGCCGCCGAGGATGTTCATCAGGGTCGATTTACCCGAGCCCGAGGCCCCGGTGATCGCCACCATTTCCCCGGCATGGATAGTCAGGTCGATGCCCTTGAGGGCAATGAATTCGCGGTCACCGGCCATGAAACTGCGCACGATGCCTTTAAGCTCCAGCAGTGGCTGAGTCATCAATCAGCCCCCCGCCACGGCGGGCGATGCATCGCCGATCACCACCTTGTCGCCTTCGGCCAGGCCATCGAGGATCTGCACCTTGACGTTGTTGTTGATGCCGGTCTTCACCTGTCGCGTGTTGGCCTTGCCCTTGGCGTCCAGCACCCGCACCGGAAAGCTGCCGTCGGCATTGCGCGGGCCGAGTGCGGCCACCGGCACGGTCAGTGCGGCCTTGGCGGTGTCGAGCACGATCCGCACCTGGGCGGTCATGGCGATGCGCAGCCGGTGGTCGGGGTTGGGCACGTCGAACAGGGCGTTATAGAACACCGCGGTATTTTGTTTTGGGGTGCCGGCAGTCTGGGTTTCGAGAAAGTTTTGCGGCGCAGGTTCAGTGCCGCGCAGTTTGGCGTAGTAGCGTTTGTCGGCCTCGCCGAGGATGGTGAAGTACACCTGTTGGCCGGGGCTGATGTGGATCACGTCGGCCTCGGAGACCTGGGCCTTGACGGTCATGGTGTCCAGATCTGCCAGCTTGAGCAGGACCGGCGCCAGTTGGCTGGCGATCACGGTCTGGCCTTCCTGGGTGACGATGCCCACCACGTCGCCATCGATCGGCGCGACGATGCGGGTGTAGGCCAGGTTGATCTTGGCGGTGTCGATCTGGATGTGGGCGCTTTTGATCTGGGCGTCGAGGGACATCAGGTTGGCGCGTTGCACTTCGTAGTTGGACTCGGCGGTTTCGAAGTCCTGGCGGGACACGGATTCGTCCTCTTGCAGGCCCTGGTAGCGCTCGTAGACGGATTTGGTTTCCTTGAGTTGAGCCGCGGTGGCGCGGCGTTGGGCCTGGAGGTTTTCTTCGTCGACCTCGGCTTTACGCAGGGTGTTTTGCAGGATCAACGGGTCGATTTCGGCGAGCCATTGGCCCTTCTTGACCTTGTCGCCGACCTTTACCTTCAAGGACTTGAGCTGGCCGGAGACCTGGGCGCCGACGTCGACCTGCTTGACGCCTTCGAGCAAGCCGGTGGCCAGGACAGCGTTTTCGATATCACTGCGTTCGGCGGTGGCGGTCAGGTATTGCGGCGCGTCTGCCGGGGCCTGCACGGCGTAGATGGTCAGGGCGGCGGCGATTGCCAGGGCCAGGGCCATTCCTGTTTTGCGAAGCTTTGACTTTTCCATAAGTGACCACAGAAGACGTTGAAGTTGGTCCGGCTTTTGGCTCGGAGTACATATCCGTTTTTTTGGTAACGGCTGATATGGGTTCCGCTCTTACAGCGGCTCACTTTTGAACAGCGCAAAAGTAAGCAAAACGCTCTTGCCCCACCACTCGGCACCTCGCCTAGGCTCGGTGTTCCCTCACTCCGGCTTTGGACCGTGGGCCGCCGCGATGGGCCATCCTTGGCCCAGCGCGGCTAACCCGGCGTCCTGCCGGGTTACCCACGCTCCAAAGCCTGCGTTCGGCCAGCGTGGTTTAACGGGGCGCCTAAGATCAAAATCAAGATCAACAGCAAGAGCACAGCGGCCTACCGGCCGGCTTGAGTGTTTAAAAGCCAAATCAAAAGCTATAGCGGGCACGGTCAAATGTGGGAGCTGGCTTGCCTGCGATGGCATCAACTGGGTCTGCCTGATACACCGAGGTGTCTGCATCGCAGGCAAGCCAGCTCCTACAGAAAAGCAGCTTTTGCCTTTGCTTCTAACACTCAGGTCGGCTTTCAGGCCGCCGTGCTTTTGATCTTGATCTTGATCTGCGGGCCCCGTTAACCACGATGGCCGCAAGTAGGCACGGTGGAGCGGGTAAATCGGCAGGGATGCCGATTTAG
>NZ_AMXG01000053.1:0-24980 GCF_000313235.1 Pseudomonas sp. PAMC 26793 | reverse complement strand
GACCTTTTGGTTACTTTTGGGGCGTTTGCCAAAAGTGACCCGCTGTAAGAGCGGAACCCTAAGTGGCCGTTACCGCAGCAACGGATATGTACACCATCAAAAGCCCTCACAAAACCCGCTCCCCAACCACAACCCCATCCCGCCACCAAGCCGCCAAACTAAAGACGTTGGGCGCCTTGAGCAGCGAAAAATGATTCCCCGGCCCATACCACACCTCCAACGACCCGGTGCACTGGCGCCACCCCTCAACCATCAACCCCTGCTCCCGCTGATTCCCCGCCGCGTCCAGGGTCGGGTCCTCCGCCAACACCAACCGCACCACCCCCTCATACCGCCGACCAGGCCGATAAACCGTACGCAACGCCGACGCATACGTGCGCGCCGGCCCATCCATCGCCTCGACCGAAGACCGCGCAGGCAACAACCCAACCCCCACCATCCCCCCATGCAACAACCGCCGCTGCTCCACCTCATCCCTCCCGGCAAAATCCACCGCATCAATCCCCAGGGACTTACCCGAAGCCACCTGCATCGACTCAATCAGCCGCAACAACGCCGCCGTCGTGGTATAGGGCCGTCCCACCACCCCATTCCCGCCGGGCGCCTCGCTGTCGATCAACGTCAACGACGCCACCTCACGCCCCTGGGCCTGTAACCGCGTCGCCATCTCAAATACCACCCAGCCGCCAAACGAATGCCCAACCAGATGCACCGGCCCCGAAGGACATTCCTGTTCCAAGGCCTGTAAATAACAGCGCGCCGCCGCCTCGACCTGGCTGTGTGGCACCGCTTCTCCATCCAGCCCACGGGGCTGCAAACCAAAGATCGGCCAGTCCCGGCCCAGCGCCTCGGTCAACCCCACAAACCCGGTCACGCTATCCCCCGCCCCCGGCACACAGAAAATCGGCGCATGCCCGGCACGGCCACTTTGGATCCGCAACAACGGCTGATGCACTGCCACACTCGGCGCCTCACTCAATGCCAGGGCCTCACCCAGCGCCTGCCCCAACGCCTGGATATGCGGTGCCTGCATCATGCTCTGGTGATCCCCCGGCACTTCAACCTGGCGCAGTTGCCCAGGGGCCAACGCTTCCTCCCAACCCAAATCCAGGCTGCGCCGCGACAGCTCCGTCGGCCGCTCTGCGGCGCTGAACAGGTGCACCGCCAACGGCATCGGGAACAGGCTGTAATGCGCCAGCGCATGCCCATGCCCGACTTCCCGCTCGATAAAACTCAACAAGTCCGCGTCCGAAGCCGCCGCCATCTGCGCGTACAACAAATGCCGATCGCGGCAGCGTTGCAACAGCCCAGCAAAATCCAGCTGTCCAATCTGCGCATCCAGTTGCTCAAGGCTCGCCAACTCATCCACACCTCCCTGTGCCTTCCAATACGCCATGCACTGCAACAGCAAATGCCGCTTCAGAGCATCCGGTCCGGCCCAACGCGCCTTGCCCTGGTCGGTCATGCGCGGCACGTAGCTGTCGATCAACCCGAGGAACGCCACCGGCTCGTCCAGACCCTGCAGTTGCATCGCCACTTCATAGGCCAACACCCCGCCGAACGACCAACCCGCCAGCCGATACGGCCCATGGGGCTGCACCGACCGAATGATCCCCACCAGCCGCGCCGCCAGGCCTTCCATGGTCTGCAACTGCGGTTCACCGAGGGGCGCACCGGGCAAGCCGTAGATCGGGTAATCCCCCGGCAGATGCCGGCCCAGCGCCGGGAAATACAAGTCCATGCCGCTGAATTCATGCACCAGGAACAATGGCGGCTGGCTGCCGCTGGCGCGCACGGTGATCAGCGAGCTGTCGTCTTCCCGCGTCGTACGCTGACCCAGCATCGAGGCGACCGAGGCCACGCTGGCATGCTGGAACAGCTCGGCCAACGACACCTCAAGCCCCGCCTCTTCCATCAGGTTGACCAGCCGGATCGCCAGCAACGAATGCCCACCCAGTTCAAAGAAACTGTCGTGCCGACCGACCTGCTCCAACCTCAACACTTCGCCCCAGAGGCGGGCCAGGGTCTGTTCCAGTTCATTGGCCGGGGCTTCAAACACACGGCTTACCCGCGCTTCCATCGCGGGCACCGGCAGGGCCTTGCGGTCGACTTTGCCGTTGGCCGTCAGGGGCATTTTTTCCAGTGGCACATAGGCCGAGGGCACCATGTAGTCCGGCAGGTGCTGCAGCAGGTGACTGCGCAGAACGTCAACGGCGAGCGGCTCGCCGGTGTAGTACGCCACCAGGCGCTTGTCCCCCGGTGCATCTTCTCGTGCCAGCACCACCACATCCTTGATGCCGCTGCAGGTCGCCAGGCGCGCTTCGATTTCACCCAACTCGATGCGGAAACCACGGATCTTCACCTGGTCGTCATTACGTCCGATGCACTCCAGCAGCCCGTCCGCCGACCAGCGCCCAAGGTCGCCGGTGCGGTAGAGCAAACCATCGCCAAACGGGTCATCGACAAATTTCTCGGCCGTCAGCTCCGGCCGGTTCAGATACCCCTTGGCCACGCCGTGCCCGCCAATGCAGATTTCCCCGACCACACCCAGCGGCACCGGCTGCAGGTGCGCGTCCAGCACGTGAATCTGCGTGTTGGAAATCGGCCTGCCGATCGGCACGCTTTCAGCATCGGCGGCGATCGCCTGCACCTCATAGGTGGTGGCGTAGGTGGTGGTTTCCGTCGGACCGTAGCAGTGCACCAGGCGCACCGCCGGCGCCCGGGCCAGCAGGCTGCGAAATGCCGCCGGGTCCGCCCGTTCGCCGCCGCACAACAGGATGCGCAGCCCGGCCAACGCGTCGGGAATCAGCTGCACGTACTGGTTGAACAGCGCGGTAGTGACGAACAGCACCGTAGCCTCGCCCGCCTTCAATGCACGACCAAACGCACCTGGGTCGAGCAAGGTGGCAGGGTCGATCACCAGCACCTGGCCGCCGTTGAGCAACGGCCCCCACACGTCCATGGTGCTCGCGTCGAACGCCGGGTTGGAGGCGAACGCCACGCGGTCGTGGGCGTTGAAATCGGCGTAGCCGTTATTGATCACCAGCCGCGTAATGCCCCGGTGCGGTACCAGCACGCCTTTGGGGGTGCCGGTGGAGCCGGAGGTGTACATGATGTACGCCACGCGCTCCGAGGTCTGCGACAGGTCCGGGTTGTGGCTCGGTTGCGGGTCCAGGGCCAGGGTGTCGAGGTCGATACGTCGGGCCGGGTACTCGACGGACTCGCTGCTGTGGGTCAGCAGCCACACCGCGCCGCTGTCCTGAACCATAAAGGCCTGGCGCTCGGCCGGGGCGTTGATGTCCAGCGGCACGTAGGCCGCCGCGCATTTCAGGATTGCCAGTTGACTGAGCAGCAGGTCAATCGAGCGCGGCAGCAGGATCGCCACGTGGTCGCCGGGCTGCACGCCCAGGGTGCGCAGGTGATGGGCCAGTTGGTTGGCGCGGGTGTTCAGCGCGCCGTAACTCAGGGTGTGCTCGCCATGCACCACTGCGATGGCGCTCGGGCGCGCCTGGGCCTGGGCTTCGAACAGGCGCTGCACGGTATGTTCGCGAGGGAACTCCCGTTGGGTGGCGTTGAACTCCACCCGTAGCTTTTCACGCTCCGCCGGCGGCAGAATCGACAGTTGGCTGATTGAGCCCGCTGCATTTTGCTCCAGGGCCTGCACCAGGTGTTCCAGGGCGACATGCAGGTACTCACAGAGGCGTGCCGCGCCCTGCCCCATGACATCAAAGCCAAACCCGTCACCCAGGTCGTCGACACTCAGGGACAGGGCAAAGTTGGTGCGTTCCTCGGCCTTGAGCACTTGCATGCCCTGCCAGGCTTCAGCCACCCCACCAGCATGCGGCGCACTGTGGCGATAGTTGAACAGCACGCTGAACAGCGGCGTATTGGCCGGCAACCCGCTGCAACGCTGGGCCAGGGCCAGTGGCGCATGCTCGTGACTGAGCAGTTGGGTCAGGCTGGCATGGGTCGCCATCAGCGCCGCGTGCACCGTGCGCTCACCCAGGTCGACCCGTAGCGGCAAGGTATTGATGAACACGCCCAATGCGCGCTCGGCGCCTTCACCGCCTTGCAACCGGCCCAGCAACACGGTGCCGAACACCACCTGTTCACGGCCGGAAACCTTGCCCAATACCTGCGCCCAAGCCAGGTGCATCAGGCTCGCCGCACTGACCCCAAGGTGACGCGCCAGGGTGCGCAGGCGCCCGCTCAGCAGCGGGTCGACACTCAGGCGCGCCTGCTGTGCTTCACCCGGTGCATTCAGTGCCAGCGTCGGCTCATCGATCTCCCCGAGCATCTCGCGGAAGAAGGCTTCGTGCTCGTCCTCACGCATGCCCAAGCGCGTCTGCGCCACATAGTTGCGATACGGCACCGCCGCACCCAACTGCTCGCGACGGCCCAACAGACAGGCTTGCATCTCGTGCTGCAGGACTTCCAGCGCCACGTGGTCCATCACCAGATGATGGAACAGCAACAACGCAACCACCCGTTGGTTGGCCGGGTCCTCGGCGTACACCAGGCGCATCAACGGCGCCTGCCCCAGGTCCAGCCGGTGCTGATAGAAGCGCGCCTGCATTTGCTCCAGCACATCGCCCGTCGCCTGAATCGCCTCGACCTGCAACGACGCCCGGCGCCACACCACTTGTACCGGCTCTTCCAGCCCGTCCCAGTGCATCGACGAGCGCAGGATATCCTGCCGCTCGATCACCGCTTGCAACGCCTGGGCAAACGCTTCAAGGCGCTCGACGCTGGCGAAGGCAAACTGCGCCTGTAACAGGTACGCGTCACCCTGTTGTACTGCGCGATGGTGATACAGGATCCCGGCCTGCAACGGCGCCAGCGGGTAGATGTCCTGCACGTTGGCCGCGCCGCCGGGAATACTCGCGACAAGGCGGTCGATGGCGGGTTGCTCCAGGCTCACCAGCGTCAGCATGTCCGGGGTGATCCGCGTGCAATCCGCAGCAATCCCATTGGCCGGCACCACCACTTCGCGCCCACCCCCCACGGCAGCCGCCAACGCAGCCAGCGTGGGCTGGCCAAACAACACTTTCACATCCGCCGACAACCCGACCCGGCGCATGCGGCCGATCAGGCTGGCGGCCAGCAGCGAGTGGCCGCCCAGCTCGAAGAAGTTGTCATGCCGCCCCACCCGCTCCACCTTGAGCAAATCAGCCCAGAGGCCGGCCAGGGTGATTTCGGGTTCACCCACGGGCGCGACGTATTCCCGGGCGATCACCGATTCCAGGCCCGGTACCGGCAATGCCTTGCGGTCGAGCTTGCCGTTGGGACTCAGGGGCAAGGCCTCCAGGTGCATGAAGGTCGCCGGCACCATGTAGTCCGGCAATTGCTCCAGCAGGTGGCTGCGCAGGGCATCGATGTCGGCCTGCACGCCGGTGTAGTAAGCCACCAGCCGTGAATCGCGGGCGACCACGGCGGCTTCGTTGATCTGCGGGTATTGCAGCAGTCGCGCCTGAATCTCACCCAGCTCGATGCGCAGCCCACGGATTTTCACCTGGTCATCGTTGCGGCCCAAATACTCGATGGTGCCGTCCGGCAGGTAGCGCCCGACGTCGCCGGTGCGATACATCCGGCCGTCGCTGAACGGGTCCTTGAGGAAGCGTTCGGCCGTCAGCTCAGGGCGGTGCAAGTAACCCCGCGCCACTTGCACGCCACCGATGAACAGCTCGCCTACCACACCCAATGGCACGGGCTGCAACTGCCCGTCCAGCAGGTACATGCGGGTGTTGGCGATCGGCTTGCCGATGGGGGTGTTGTCCGGCGTGACAGGCCCGGCGCAATCCCACGCCGTCACGTCCACCGCCGCTTCAGTCGGGCCGTAGAGGTTGTACAAACCGATGCCCGGCAACTGCTGTTTGAAACGGCGCACCAGGCTGCCGGGCAACGCTTCACCGCTGCACATCACCCGCACCAGCCCGGCGCTCTGGCTGACATCGCCGTGGGCCAGGAACACGTCCAGCATCGAAGGCACAAAGTGCAGTGTGGTGATCTGCTCGGACTCGATCACATCACACAGGTAGGCCGGGTCTTTATGCCCGCCTGGACGCGCCATCACCAACCGGGCGCCAGTGAACAGCGGCCAGAAAAACTCCCACACCGACACGTCGAAGCTGAACGGGGTTTTCTGCAACACCCTGTCCTGGGCGGTAAGACCGTACTCGTCCTGCATCCACAGCAGGCGGTTGACCACGCCCGCGTGCTCGTTGATCACGCCCTTCGGTTGGCCGGTGGAACCCGAGGTGTAGATTACGTAGGCCTGATGCTGCGCGGTCAGCCCATCCACTCGTGGGTTGGACGTTGGTTGGTGCTGCCAGGTGTTCAGGTCCAGGTCCACCACCGGCACCGTCACGTCGCCCAGCAGTGAACGGGTTTCGCCCTGTACCAGCACGGCGGCCGGTGCGCTGTCTTGCAGCATGTAGGCGATACGCTCCAGCGGATACGCCGGGTCCAGCGGCACATAACCGCCGCCCGCCTTGAGGATCGCGAACAGGCCGACGACCATCTCCAGGCCGCGCTCGACGCAAATCGCCACCCGCGAATCCGGCTGTACACCCAGCTCACGCAGATGGTGCGCCAACTGATTGGCCCGTTCGTTCAGCTCGCGATAGCTCAAGCATTCCGAGCCCGCCTTCACCGCCAGTGCATCGGGCGTTCGCGCAACCTGGGCTTCGAACATACCGTGCAGCGTCTGGTCTAGGTTGTAGTCGACGGCGGTGTCGTTGAAGTCGAACAGCAGGTGCTGGCGCTCCTGATCGTCCAGCAAGTCAGCCTGTTCCAGCACCGCCTGATCGTTATCCACCATGGCCTGCAGCACGCGGGTGAAATAGCCGACATAACGCTGCATGGTCGACTCATCAAACAACGCGATGGCGTATTCCAGGGTGCCGCGAATTTCTCCCCGGGTCTCGCCGAGGTTCAGGGACAGGTCGAACTTGGCAAAGTGACTGTCCTCCACAATCCCTTCAAGGCTCAGGTCGCCGAGGGCCAGTACCGGCGCGTCACTGTCCTGCCAGGTCAACATGGTCTGGAACAGCGGGCTATGGGCTAGGCTGCGCAATGGCCGGGTGATTTCCACCACCTGCTCAAACGGCAAATCCTGATGAGCCTGGGCGTCCAGGGCCAGCCCCTTGACCCGCGCCAGCAGCGCCTCGGCACTCAGCTCGCCCGAGGTATCGATGCGCACCGCCAGGGTGTTGACGAACAACCCGATCAAGCCTTCCACCTCGGCCCGCTGGCGGTTGGCGACGGGGGAACCGATCACCACTTCCTCCTGCCCGGCCAAACGCGCGAGCAACGAGGCCCACGCCGTCATCATCACCATATACAGCGTGGTGCCGTGGCGTTGGCTAAGGGCCTTGAGCCCGGCGGTCAGACGTTCATCCAGGCGCACGTCGACGCTGCTGCCGGCGTAGTCCTGCTGGGCCGGACGCGGGCGGTCGGTCGGCAACATCAGCAACGCCGGCGCACCGGCCAGGGTTTGCTGCCAATAGCTGCTCTGGCGATGCAGCACTTCGCCGCTGAGCCACAGGCGCTGCCACACGGCGAAGTCGCTGTACTGGATCGGCAATGGCGGCAATGGGTCAGCCTCACCACGGCTGAAGGCTTGGTACAGCGCCATCAGTTCGCGGGTCAGCACGCCCATGGACCAGCCATCGGACACGATGTGGTGGATAGTCAACAGCAACACGTGGTGATCGTCGGCCATGATCACCAAGCGCCCGCGCAACAGCGGGCCGCGCTGCAAATCGAAGGGCGCCGAGGCTTCGCCCTGGATCAACGCGTCCAGCACCTGCTGTGCTTCGGGGTGGCGGCGCAGGTCCTGCACTTGCAGGGGCATCACCTCTTCAGGCGGCACGATCAGCACCTGGGCGTCGTCATCCTGCTGGGCGAAACGGCTGCGCAAGGTTTCATGCCGCGCAACGATCCGCGCCAGGGCCCGTTGCAGCGCGTCGACGTGCAACTGCCCACGCAAGCGCAGGCCGATAGGAATGTTGTAGGCGGTGTTGGCACCCTCCATCAGCGCCAGAAACCACAGGCGTTGCTGGGCAAACGACAACGGCAACTCCGTGTCCCGCGCCGCCGGCTGGATATCCGGCAAGGTGCTGCGCCCGGCCTGGGCAAGCACTTGCGCCACGGCGGCCAGTTCGGCATTGGCGAACAGTTCCCCCAGCGCCAGATCAACCCCAAGGCGCTGGCGAACCTGGGACACCATGCGCATGGCCAGCAACGAATGGCCGCCCAACTCAAAGAAATGGTCCTGGCGCCCCACGCGTTCCACCTGCAACACGTCGGCCCAAATCTGCGCGAGGACGGTTTCGATATCGCCATGAGGCGCTTCGTACTCGCGAGTGAAGACGGCGGCCAGGTCCGGCTTTGGCAGGGCCTTGCGGTCCAGCTTGCCGTTGGCGGTCAGGGGCAATGCATCGAGTTTTACGTAGGCCACCGGGACCATGTAGTCCGGCAGGTGGGCCACCAGATGCGCGCGAATATCGCCCACATCGAGGGGATCGAACTGCGGGTTTTCGGTGAAGTAAGCCACCAGCCGGGGCTGGCCGGGCTGGTCTTCCCGGGCCAGCACCACCACTTCCTGGAGACCGGGCAACTGGTTGAGGCGGGTTTCGATTTCTCCCAGTTCGATGCGCACGCCACGGATTTTCACCTGGTCGTCGTTGCGGCCCAGGTACTCGATGTTCCCGTCCGGCAACCAGCGCGCGAGGTCGCCGGTACGGTACATGCGGCCCGGGTTGAAAGGGTCATCCAGGAAGCGTTCGGCGGTCATTTCCGCACGGTTGAGATAACCCCGCGCCACGCCCTTGCCGCCCACATACAGTTCACCGGCAACCCCCAAGGGCACCGGGCGCTGCTGTTCGTCCAGCAGGTAAACCGTGGCATTGGCGATAGGCTTGCCGATGTGCAACGGCTGACCGGGCTCAATCCGCCCGGAGGTGGCGACCACCGTAGCTTCGGTGGGACCGTAGTTGTTGATCACCTCGAAACGCTGGGCCCGGGTGAACTGGCGCAGGCGGTCGCCGCCAATCAGCAAGGTGCGCAGGGTCGGGTGTTCGATGTGCTGGCTGAAGGCATATTCGGCCACCGGCGTGGGCAGGAAACACACCTCCAGCGGTTGCGCACGCCACCAGTCCAGCAGCGCATCGATATCTTCCGCGCCGTCGTGGGCCGGCGGCAGGTGCAAGGTCGCGCCCACGCACAGGGCCGGCCAGACTTCCCAGGCCATCGCGTCAAAGCCGAAACCGGCAACGCTGGCGGTATGTCGGCCGGCGCACAGGTCAAACGCGGTGCAATGCCAGTCCACCAGGTTGGCCACGGTGTGGTGTTCCACCATCACGCCTTTGGGCAGGCCGGTGGAGCCGGAGGTGTAGATCACGTAGGCCAGGTTGGACGGTGTGACGGAAACTTGGGGGTTGCTGGCCGTATGGTGATGCCAGGTAAAACGGTCCAGGTTGATCACCGGCACGTCGAGTGCAGGAAGGCGCTCCAGCAGGGCGTGTTGCGTCAGCACCGCGACCGGGGCGCTGTCGCTGAGGAGGTAGCTCAGGCGCTCGGCCGGGTGCGACGGGTCCACCGGTACGTAGCAGGCACCGGCCTTGAGGATCGCCAGCAATCCGGCCAGGGTGTCCAGCCCGCGTCGGGCGACGATGGCCACGCGGTCATCGGGTTTTACCCCCAGGGCCAGCAGGTGATGGGCCAGGAGGTTGGCTTGTTGGTTCAATTCGCCGTAGGTCAGCTGACGGCCTTGATACACCGCAGCCACCGCGTCCGGGGTCAGCAACGTTTGCGCTTCGATACGCCCGTGCAGGGTGGTGCCTTGGGGGAAGTCGGCCGCTGTCGCGTTAAAGTGCTCCAGCAGGTGTCGCTGCTCAGCCTCGGGCAGTACCGACAGAAGATTCAACGGGGTGTCGGGCGCCTGTTCCAGCGCCTGTACCAGGTTTTCCAGGGCCGTTTGCACATAACCACAAACAGCCTGCGGATCGACCTGGGTACTCGCCAGCAAGCGCAGGATAAACCCGTCCCCCAGGTCATCGACACTCAGGGTCAGCGGGTAGTTGGTGCGCTCCTCGGAGCTCAAGATCTCGATGCCCTGCCAGGCCGCCGCCGCGTCGGTACTGGTGCCCGAGCCACTGTGGCGATAGTTGAGCAATGCGCTGAACAGCGGCGTCGGCGCCGCCACCCCGCTGCAACGCTGGGCCAGGGCCAGGGCGGCGTGTTCATGACGCAGCAAGGTGGTCAGCCGGGCGTGCGTGGCCTTGACCCCGGCACGCACCTCTTCGGCGCCGACATCCACGCGAAACGGCAAGGTATTGATGAAAATGCCCAGGGCCCGGTCCGTGGCGTGCCCGCCCTGCATGCGGCCCATCAAGACGGTGCCGAACACCACCTGCGCCTTGCCTGCCAAGGCACTCAATACCTGCGCCCAGCCCATATGGAACAGGCTGGCGGCACTCACCCCCAACTGCCGTGCCTGGGCCCGCAAGCGTTGATTGAGCGCTGGCGGCAACGGCCAGTCGACTTCGGCAATCTCCTGGCCGTCGCCCTGCACATCCTGCAAACCAAACGGCAAGGTCGGCTCAGTGATGTCCCCGAGCATTTCGCGAAAGAACGCTTCGTGTTGCTGCTCGCTGATCCCCAGGCGTGCCTGGGCCACATAGTTGCGAAACGGCACGGCCTGGCCCAATTGATCCGCGCGGCCCTGCAAGTAGGCCTGCATTTCGTGGCGCACCACGTCGAGCGCGCTGTGGTCCAGGGCCATGTGGTGGAACAGCAGCAAGGCAACCATGCGCTGCCGGGCTTCGTCCCAGGCGCCTACCAGGCGCACCAGCGGTGCACGGGTGACGTCCAGGCGGTAGTGACGGCCATCAAACAGGCAATGCAACTGGGTCGCGATATCCCCGTCGGCGGGGTTCAGTTCAATCAGTTGCACCGGCAATCGCGCCGCGCGCCATACCACTTGCGAAGGCTCTTCCAGTCCCTCCCAGATCACGGCGGTGCGCAGGATGTCATGACGGTCCATCACGCCCTGCAACGCCTGGGCAAACCCCTTGAAACGCTCAAGGCTGTCGAAGGCGAACTGCGACTGCATGACGTAGGGGTCGCCGTGTTCGGCACTCACATGGTGATAAAGAATACCTTCCTGCAGCGGGGCCAGGGGGTAGATGTCCTGCACGTTGGCCGCGCCGCCGTCGACGGTCTCGATGATGCGGTCAATCGAGGCCTGGCTCAGGCTCGACAGCGTCAGCATCGCTGGGGTAATCCGCTGGGCGCCTGCGGGAATACCATTGGCCGGCACTTCGACTTCACCGGCCTTGGTGGCCGAGTACTCTCCGGCCTTGATCAGCTCGATCAGCGCCGGCTTGTGTTCCCGCAGCGAGGCCACCAATGCCGGGTCACTCAGGGCCTGTTTGTTGCCCTGCACCGACAACTGATCGCCCTTGAGCGCCAGTTGTACATCCTTGGCCTTGAGTGTCGCCAACAGTTCAATGATGCTCACAGGACGATCTCCATTCGTTCGGTAATTGCGGCGTAGCCTGCCAGGGTCGGCTGTTCGAACAGCCCCCGCACATCGGCTTCCATGCGTTCCTGACGCAAGCGCCCGATCAAGCTGACGGCCAGCAGCGAGTGCCCGCCCAGTTCGAAGAAATTGTCATGGCGACCGACCCGCTCCACTTTCAGCAGTTCGGCCCACAAGCGCGCCAGGGTGATTTCGGTGTCGCCCACCGGGGCTTCGTACTCGCGCACGATCAGCGACTCCACACCTGGCGCCGGCAGCGCCTTGCGGTCGAGTTTGCCGTTGGGGCTCAACGGCAAGGCCGCCAAGTGCACGAATACCGCCGGCACCATGAAGTCCGGCAAACGCGACAGCAGGTGGGCTCGCAACTGTTCGATATCCGCCTGCACGCCGGTGTAGTACGCCACCAGGCGCTCGTCCCGGGCCAACACCGCCGCTTCATTGACTTGCGGGTATTCGGTCAGCCGCGCCTGGATTTCCCCCAGCTCGATGCGCAGGCCACGGATTTTCACCTGGTCGTCATTGCGGCCCAGGTACTCGATATTGCCATCCGGCAGGTAGCGCCCGACGTCGCCGGTGCGGTACATGCGGCCAGCAGTGAACGGGTCCTTGAGGAAGCGTTCGGCGGTGAGTTCAGGACGGTGCAGGTAGCCGCGAGCGACCTGAACACCACCGATGAACAGCTCGCCGACCACGCCCAAGGGCACCGGCTGCAACCGGGCGTCCAGCAGGTACATACGGGTATTGGCAATCGGTTTGCCGATAGGCGTGTTGTCCGGCACCAGGGGCCTTGCGCAGTTCCACGCGGTCACATCCACCGCCGCTTCGGTCGGGCCATAGAGGTTGTACAAACCGATGCCTGGCAACTGCTGCTTGAAGCGTCGCACCAGGCTGCCGGGCAAGGCCTCACCGCTGCACATCACCCGCAACAGCCCGGCACTCTGGCTGACATCGCCGTGGGCCAGGAACACGTCGAGCATCGACGGCACAAAGTGCAAGGTGGTGATCTGTTCAGCTTCGATCACCTCGCACAGGTAGGCCGGGTCCTTGTGCCCGCCGGGGCGCGCCATGACCAACCGGGCACCGGTAAACAGGGGCCAGAAGAATTCCCACACTGATACGTCAAAGCTGAACGGGGTCTTCTGCAAGACCGCGTCGCTGGCAGTCAGGCCGTAGGCGTCCTGCATCCACAGCAAGCGGTTGACCACGCCTGCATGCTCGTTGATCACACCCTTGGGCTGGCCGGTGGAACCGGAGGTGTAGATCACGTAGGCCTGATGCTGCGGGGTCAGCCCGTCGACGTGTGGGTTGGACAGCGGCTGGTGCTCCCAGGTGTTCCGGTCCAGATCCACCACGGGTACCGCCACATCCCCCAGCAGCGAACGGGTTTCGCCCTGCACCAGCACCGCCGCCGGCGCGCTGTCTTGCAGCATGTAGGCGATTCGCTCCAGCGGATACGCCGGGTCCAGCGGTACATAACCACCACCGGCCTTGAGAATGGCGAACAGACCGATGACCATCTCCAGGCCACGCTCCACACACATCGCCACCCGCGAATCCGGCTGTACCCCCAGCTCACGCAGATGATGGGCCAACTGATTGGCGCGCGCGTTCAGTTCGCGGTAGCTCAGGTGTTGGTCACCCGCTTTCACCGCCAGCGCATCGGGGGTGCGTTCAACCTGGGCTTCGAACAGGCCGTGAAGGGTCTGATCGAGGTTGTAGGCAACCTCGGTGGCGTTGAACCCGAACAGCAGTTGCTCGCGCTCCTGCGGGCCGAGGATCGACAGGCGATCCAGCGGCAATTGCGGGGATTGCTCCAGCGCTTCCACCAGCCCGTGCAACGCCGCCTGCATATAACCGCAAATACGCTGCGCGCCAATTTGCGCGGGGGTCATCGCGGTCAACCGGAATCCGTCGCCCTGGTCATCCACGTTCAAGGTCAGCGGGTAGTTAGTGCGTTCCTCACTGGCCAGGGTTTCGATCCCCTGCCAGGCCGGGGACACCGCCGCTTGCTGGCTGTCGCTGTGGCGATAGTTGAGCATGGCGCTGAACAACGGCAACGGCGCCGCCACTCCACTGCAACGCTGGGCCAGCGCCAGGGAGGCATGCTCATGCCCCAACAGTGCCGTCAGCCGGGCATGGGTCGCCTTTACCGCCGCACGCGCACCGATGCCGCCGACATCCACCCGCAACGGCAAGGTATTGATGAACATCCCCAACGCCCGGTCGCTGCCCTTGCCGCCCTGCATACGGCCCAGCAGCACCGTGCCAAACACCACGGTGTCCTGGCTCGAAGTGCAGGCCAACACCTGCGCCCAGGCAAGGTGGAACATGCTGGCAGCGCTGACCCCCAGCAACCGTGCCTGAGTGCGCAGGCGCTGGGTCAAGGCCGGTGATAACGCTTCACAGGCTTCTTCGATGGCACTGCCATCGCCCTGTACATCCTGAAGGCCGAACGGCAACGTAGGCTCATGGATATCCCCCAGCATCTCGCGGAAGAACGCTTCGTGCTCCTGCTCACTCACCCCCAGTCGGGCCTGGGCCACGTAATTGCGGTACGGCGTGGCTTCGTCGGTGATTTCGGGCTGGCCCAGCAGGCTGGCTTGCATCTCGTGACGCACGCCGTCCAGCGCCGTGTGGTCGAGGGCAATATGGTGGAACAGCAGAATCGCTACCACCCGCTGCTGGCGCGGATCTTCGGCATACACCAGGCGCACCAGCGGGGCCTGGGACATCGGCACACGGTAGTGACGAGGATCAAACTGGCGATGCAGCTGCGCCAGCACATCACCGGTGCCCACCTGCACCGCCTGCACCGACAGCTCAGCCTGGCGCCATACCACTTGCAGTGGCTGTTGCAAGCCTTCCCAGACCACGCCGGTGCGCAAGATATCGTGGCGGTTGATCACCGACTGCAACGCCCGGGCAAACGCCTGCAAACGCTCGACGCTGTCAAACGCCAGGTGCGATTGCAGCAGATACGGATCGCCCTGCTGCGCACTGATGTGGTGGTAGAAAATCCCTTCCTGCAACGGCGCCAGCGGATAAATGTCCTGCACGTTGGCGGCGCCGCCTGGCACGCTGGCGACGATCTGGTCGATGGTCGTCTGATCCAGCTCCACCAGCGACAGCATCGAAGGCGTGATGCGCTGGCAATCGGCAGCAATGCCATTGACCGGCACCAGCACTTCCCGGCCACTGCCCACAGCCGCGGCCAAAGCGGCCAATGTCGGCTGGCTGAACAGCACCCGCACATCGGCGCTCAGGCCGACCTGGCGCATGCGCTCGATCAGACTCACCGCCAGCAATGAATGGCCACCCAGCTCAAAGAAGTGGTCATGACGGCCCACTTGCTCTACTTGCAAGACCTCGGCCCAGATCCGCGCCAGGGTGGTTTCGACTTCGCCTTGCGGCGCTTCGTATTCACGGCTGAGCATGGCGGCCTGATCCGGCGCCGGCAGGGCCTTGCGGTCGAGCTTGCCGTTGGCGGTCAGGGGCCAGCTGTCGAGCTTCACGTAGGCCACCGGCACCATGGCCTCGGGCAGTTGGCTGTGCAGCTCGGCGCGCAGAGTTTCGATGTCCAGCGGTTTTTGTTCGGTGAACCAGGCGACCAAGCGGCCGTCGCGCACCAGCACCACGGCGTCCTTGACGCCGTCGACGGCGGCCAGGCGGGTTTCGATTTCCCCCAGCTCGATGCGCACACCCCGGACTTTTACCTGGTCGTCGTTGCGGCCCAAGTATTCAATATTCCCATCCGGCAGCCAGCGCGCCAGGTCGCCGGTGCGGTACAGGCGGCCCGGGTTGAACGGGTCATCGAGGAAGCGTTCGGCGGTCAAGTCCGGGCGATTCAAATACCCACGGGCCACGCCGCGACCGCCCACGTACAACTCGCCTGCCACACCCACCGGCACCGGACGCTGTTGCTCATCAAGCAGGTACACCGTGGCATTGGCCATCGGCTTGCCGATATGCAGCGGCTGACCGGTGTGCACGCGGCCAGAGGTGGCGACCACCGTGGCTTCGGTGGGGCCATAGTTGTTGATCACCGCGAAACGGCGCTCCTGGTTGAACTGGCGCAGGCGATCGCCGCCGATCAACAGGGTGCGCAGGCTTGGGTGTTCAAGATCCTGGCTGAAGGCGTACTCGGCCACCGGCGTCGGCAGGAAGCTCACCTCCAGCGGTTGCGCCAGCCACCAGGCCAGCAGTTCGTCGATGTTTTCATTGCCCACCTGGGCCGGTGGCAGGTGCAAGGTCGCCCCCACGCACAACGCCGGCCAGACTTCCCAGGCCATGGCATCAAAGCCGAAACCGGCCACGCTGCTGGTGTGGCTATGGGCGTGCAGGTCAAAGGCTTCGCAGTGCCAATGCACCAGGTTTTCCACGGTGCGGTGTTCCACCATCACCCCTTTGGGCTGGCCGGTGGAGCCGGAGGTGTAGATCACGTAGGCGAGGTTCGCCGGAGTCAGGCTGGCGATCTGGGGATTGCTCTCACCTGCATACGCGCCATGCAGATCGACGATGGCCACATCACCGAGCACGCCACGGGTGCTCTCCTCGGCCAGTACCGCAACCGGTGCGCTGTCTTGCAGCAGGTAAGCGATGCGCTCGGCCGGGTAAGCCGGGTCTACCGGCACGTAGGCGGCGCCCGACTTGAGAATCGCCAGCAGGCCCACCAGCATCTGCGGGCCGCGTCGGCAGCAGATCGCCACGCGGTCGTCGGGCTGCACGCCCAATGCCAGCAGGTGATGAGCCAACTGGTTGGCGCGTTGGTTGAGCTGTTGGTACGTCAGGTGCTGGCCGTCCTGGCTCAGCGCAATCGCTTGCGGCAGGCGCTCGGCCTGGGCCTCGAAAGCTGCGTGCAAGGTGTGCCCTTGCGGGTACTCGCGGGCGGTGGCATTGAAGGTACGCAGGAGTTTTTCCCGCTCGGCAGCAGGCAGTACCGGCAACTGATTCAGCGGCGTTTCCGGCGTTTGCTCAAGGGCGTCCACCAGTTGCTCCAACGCACTGTGCATGGAGTCACACAGGCGCTGCGCACCGATGGACTGCAGGGCCAGCACCGTCAGGCAGAAGCCTGTGCCCAGGTCGTCCACGCTCAAGGTCAGCGGGTAATTGCTGCGCTCTTCGCCACCCAGCAACTGCACACCTTCCCAGATGCCGTGGCCGTCGCGGGCCATTTCGCCCGGGGTGCTGTGGCGGTAGTTGAGCAAGGCACTGAACAACGGCATCGAGGTCGGCACGCCGCTGCAACGCTGGGCCAGCGCCAGGGATGCATGCTCATGGCCCAGCAACGCGCTGAGCCGGGCATGAGTCGCCTTGACCCCGGAGCGTACCGCACTGGCGCCCACCTCGACCCGCAACGGCAACGTGTTGATGAACATGCCCAGCGCCCGGTCGGCGCCTTCGCCGGCTTGCATGCGGCCCATCAATACGGTGCCGAATACCACGTCCTGACGGCCCGACGCGAGGCCGAGCACCTGGCCCCAGGCCAAGTGCATCAAGCTCGCAGCACTGACCCCCAGTTGCCGCGCCTGTTCACGAATCCGCAGCGCCAGCCCTGCATCGACGGGCAACTCGGCCTCTTCGATATCCCGACCATCGCCCTGCACATCCTGCACGCCAAAGGGCAGCGTGGGCTCGTCAATGTCGGCGAGCATGTCACGGAAGAACTGCTCGTGCTCCGGGGCGCTGACACCCAGGCGGGCCTGGGCCACGTAGTTACGGAACGGTGCCGCGACCGGCAAGTCATCGGCCTGGTTGAACAGGAACGCACGCATTTCCTGGCCGACCACTTCCATGGCGGTGTGGTCCAGCGCCAGGTGATGGAACAGCAGGATCGCCGCGACCCGTTGGTTGGTCGGATCCTGCGCGTACACCATGCGCAGCAGCGGCGCCTGGGTGATGTCCAGGCGATAGTGGCGGGCATCGAAGCGTGCGTGCAGCTGTTCAATCACGTCGCTATCGGCCGGGTCCAGCGGGATATGCTGCACCACCAGTTCGGCACGGCGCCACACCACTTGCACCGGACTGTCCAAGCCCTCCCACACCACGCCGGTGCGCAGGATATCGTGGCGCGCCACGACTTTTTGCAGTGCGCCCATGAAGGCCTGCAACCGCTCGACGCTGTCAAACGCCATGCGCGATTGCAGCAGGTACGGGTCGCCCTGTTCGGCGCTGATGTGGTGATAGAGGATGCCTTCCTGCAGCGGGGCCAGCCGGTAGATGTCCTGCACGTTGGCCGCACCGCCGGGCACCGTGGCCACAATGCGGTCGATGGCGGCTTGATCCAGCTTGACCAGGGTCAGCATCGACGGCGTGATGCGTTGGCAATCCGGCGCAATGCCGTTGGCCGGTACCACGATTTCCCGGCCACTGCCCACCGCGGCCGCCAGCGCCGCCAGGCTTGGCTGATTGAACAGCACCCGCACATCGGCGCTCAGGCCAGCCTGGCGCATGCGTTCGATCAGGCTTACCGCCAGCAATGAATGGCCGCCCAGCTCAAAGAAGTGATCAAAGCGCCCGACCCGCTCGACCTTCAATACGTCCTGCCAGATCTGCGCCAGCAGGGTTTCCACCTCACCCTCGGGCGCTTCGAAACCACGGCTGAGCAGCGACGCCTGATCCGGCGCCGGCAGGCCCTTGCGGTCCAGCTTGCCATTGGCGGTCAGCGGCAACAGTTCCAGCCAGACATAGGCCGACGGCACCATGTAGTCCGGCAGCCGGCTTTGCAGGTGCGCACGCAACGCTTCAATGCTCAGCGGC
This sequence comes from Pseudomonas sp. PAMC 26793, assembly GCF_000313235.1. NCBI lineage: Bacteria > Pseudomonadati > Pseudomonadota > Gammaproteobacteria > Pseudomonadales > Pseudomonadaceae > Pseudomonas > Pseudomonas sp. PAMC 26793. The sequence goes on along the minus strand of NZ_AMXG01000053.1, from coordinate 6,679 downwards.
GCCTGGGCGGTGTAGTACGCCACCAGGCGCTTGTCGCCGGGTTCATCTTCGCGGGCCAGCACCACCGTGTCTCTCACACCGGAATAGCTGGCCAGGCAGCTTTCGATTTCACCGGGCTCGATACGGAAACCGCGGATTTTCAGCTGATGGTCGTTGCGGCCCTGGTACAGCAAGGTGCCGTCCGCCTGCCAACTCGCCAGGTCGCCGGTGCGGTACAGCAGGCCGTCGCCGAACGGGTCGACGATAAACTTCTCGGCGGTCAGTTGCGGCTGGTTCAGGTAACCCTTGGCCACGCCCGCGCCACCGATGTACAGCTCGCCGACGACGCCCAGCGGCACCGGCTGCTGCCGCGCATCCAGCACGTAGGCACGGCTGTTGCCAATGGGTCGGCCAATCGGAATACCGCCCTCACCCACTGACGTGATCTCGAAGGTGGTGGAAAACGTGGTGGCTTCGGTGGGGCCGTAGCCATTCAGCAGATGCTGCGGCGCGCCGTGCTCAAGCACCCGGCCGATCACCTGCGGGTCGAGCACATCGCCGCCGACGATCAGGTAGCGCAGCTGGCGGAACATCGGCATCAACCCATCGGCGTATTGGTGGAACAACCCTGCCGTCATCCACAACACGCTGACGGATTGCTCCTGCAACAGGGCGGCGAAAGCGGCCTGGGACAGCAAGGTGGCGTGCTCGACCACCACCACGCAGCCGCCATTGAGCAGTGGCGCCCACACGTCGAGGGTGCTGGCGTCGAACGCCGGGTTCGAGGCGAAGGCCACCCGGTCACGGTGATTGAAGTCGGCGTAGCCGTTGTTGTTCACCAATCGGGAGATGGCGCGATGGGGAACCTGTACCCCCTTGGGCGCCCCGGTGGAGCCGGAGGTGTACATGATGTACGCCACGCTTTCCGCCGACTGGGCGAGGTTCGGGTTATGCGCAGGCTGCGTCCCGAGGTTCAGCGCAGCGAGGTCATTCAGCACGTGTTTGGCATGGCTGTCCTGCACCATGAACGCCTGACGCTCTTCAGGCGCATTGATGTCCAGCGGCACATAGACCGCCGCACACTTAAGGATCGCCAACTGGCTGACCAACAGGTCGATGGAGCGTGGCAGCGCGATGACCACGCTGTCCCCCGGCTTTACGCCTTGATCGATCAAATAGTGGGCCAGGCGATTGGCCCGCAGGTTGAGATCGCGGTAACTCATCGACGCATGGCCGTGCACCACCGCCACGGCTTCCGGGCTGGCCAGGGCCTGGGCTTCGAAGAGAGCGTGAACGGTTTTCCCGGCCGGGTAGTCGCGGGCGGTGGTGTTGAAACCCACCAACACTTGATGCCGCTCGGCAGGCGGCAGGATCGACACTTGATGCAGCGGCGTCGTCGGCGCCTGTTGCAGCGCCGTCACCAGGTTGCGCAAGGCACTGAGCATATAGTCGCCGACACGCTGCACATCCACTTCGGCCACGCCTTGCACCGTCAGCGCCAAACCCACACCGAGGTCGTCGACGTTCAGCACCAGCGGGTAGTTGCTGCGCTCCTCGGAGCTGAGGATTTCGATCCCGGCGTCGGCGAACGGGCTGGCGCCTGGCGCTTCGCCCGGGGCACTGTGGCGGTAGTTGAGCAAGGTGCTGAACAGCGGCAGCGCGCCGGACACGCCACTGCAACGCTGGGCCAGGGACAGCGACGCATGTTCATGCCCCAGCAACTGCGCGAGCCGCGCGTGGGTGGCGCGTACGCCGGCCTGAACCCCCACCGTGCCGACGCTGACCCGCAGCGGCAAGGTATTGATGAACATCCCCAGCGCCCGGTCGGCGCCCTCGCCGCCTTGCATACGGCCCAGCAATACCGTGCCGAATACCACCTCGTCCTGGCCCGATACCTGGCCGAGGACTTGCGCCCATGCCAAGTGCACCAGGCTGGCGGCGCTGACACCGAGCTGGCGGGCTTGCTCACGCAGGCCGAGGCTGAGGGCCGGGTCCACGGGCAAGTGAGCTTCGCGCACACCGCTGCCGTCACGATTCACGTCGTGCAAACCGAAGGCCAGGGTCGGCTCGTCGATATCGCCGAGCATCTCGCTGAAGAACGCTTCATGCTGCGCAGCGCTCACACCGAGGCGCGCCTGGGCCACGTAGTTGCGGTATTGCACGGCGTCCGGCAGCAAACCGGTTTGGCCTGCGAGGCTGGCGCTCATTTCTTCCACCAGCACCTGCAACGCGGTGTGGTCCAGCAGGATGTGGTGCAGCAGCAGGATGCCGACATGACGGCCCTGATCCTCGGCGTAGGCAAAGCGCATCAGCGAGGCACGGGACAGATCGAGGCGATAGTGGCGTGGGTCGAAGCGTGCTTGCAGTTGTGCCAGAACGTCGTTGTGTGGTTCCACGTCGACCTGCTCAACCACCAGCAGTGCCTGGCGTAGTACCACTTGCACCGGCTCGTCCAGGCCTTCCCACATGATGCCGGTGCGCAGAATATCGTTGCGCTCGATCACGCTTTGCAGCGCACGGATAAACGCCTCGACCGGCTCATGGCCGCTGAAGCTGAACTGCACCTGCAACACGTAGGGATCGCCTTCGGTGGTCGCCAGGTGGTGATAGAGGATGCCGGCCTGCAACGGGGCCAGGCCGTAGATGTCCTGCACGTTACCGATACCGCCGGGCACGCTGGCGACGATATGGTCGATGGCCTGCTGGTCGAGGCCCACCAGCGGCAGCATGTCGGGGGTGATGTGCCGGGTCGCGTCGCTGATCAGGTTGGCCGGGACCTGCACTTCCTGCTGCCCGCCCACCGCAGCGGCCAGCGCAGCCAAGGTCGGCTGGCCGAACAGCACCCGCACATCGGCACTCAGCTCCAGCTGGCGCATGCGCTCCATCAGTTTGACCGCCAGCAAGGAGTGGCCACCCAGTTCGAAAAAGTTGTCCTGGCGCCCGACCCGGTCGATCTTCAGCAGGTCTTGCCAAAGGCTGGCAATCGCGGTTTCCACCGCGCCTTGGGGCGCTTCATAACCACGACGGGCCAGGGCGTCGGCGTCGGGTGCCGGCAAGGCCTTGCGGTCGAGCTTGCCGTTGGTGGTGAGCGGAAACGCGTCCAGCAGTACAAAGGCGCTGGGCACCATGTATTCGGCCAGGGACAGCAGCAGGTGGTCCCGCAGCTCGGCGGCGGTGGGCGCGTGGTCCGGTTGGGCAATCACGTAGGCCACCAGGCGCTTGTCGCCCGGCTCGTCTTCGCGGGCAATCACCACGGCCTCACGCACGCCTTCACAGCTGGCTAGGCGCGCTTCGATTTCTCCCAGTTCGATACGGAAACCGCGAATCTTCACCTGGTCGTCGTTGCGCCCCAGGTACTCGACACTGCCGTCGGCCAGCAACCGGCCGAGGTCACCGGTCTTGTACAGGCGCAGGCCGGTTGCGGGATCCGTCAGAAAACGTTCGGCGGTCAGCTCATCGCGGTTGAGATAACCCCGCGCCACGCCGGCACCGCCGACGTACAACTCGCCGACCACACCGCTCGGCACCGGCTCGCGGCGGGCGTCCAGCACGTACAACTGCAAATCCGGAATGCGCACGCCAATCGGGCTCACGCCCACCAGCTGCGCGTCCGCCGCCTCCAGGGCACGATAGGTCACGTGCACGGTGGTTTCGGTGATGCCGTACATGTTGACCAGCCGCGTACCCGAGTTGGTCACCCGGGCGTACCACGGTTTGAGAATGCCCGGTTCCAGGGCTTCACCGCCAAAGATCACCTGGCGCAGGGAATGCAGTTGCTGGCTGCGGCCCTGTGCCGCGATCAATTGGCGGAACGCGCTCGGCGTCTGGTTGAGGATGCTCACACCGGCTTCACAGAGCAGTGCATAGCACTCGTCCGGTGAGCGGCTGACCAGTTGCGGCACTACCAGCAACTGCCCGCCGTGCATCAGCGCGCCCCAGATTTCCCACACGGAGAAGTCAAAGGCAAACGAGTGGAACAGCGCCCAGGTGTCACTGGCGTTGAACTTGAACCAGTGCTCGGTGGCACTGAACAACCGCGCAACGTTGCGGTGTTCGATCATCACCCCCTTGGGCAAGCCGGTAGAGCCGGAGGTGTAGATCACATAGGCGAGGCTGGACGGGCTGATCGCAGCATTCGGATTAACGATGGGCTCGTGTTGCAGGCTGTTGAGGTCGATCGACGTGACGTCGCCCACCAGATGACGGGTGTTGTCCTGCACCAGCACCGCCAGCGGCGCGCTGTCTTGCAGGGTGTAGGCGATGCGCTCCTGGGGGTAGGCCGGATCGATTGGTACATAGCCCGCACCTGACTTGAGAATCCCCAGCAGGCCGATGATCATTTCCAGGCCGCGCTCGACGCAGATTGCCACCCGGTCGTCGGGGCGAATGCCATGCTTGAGCAGGCAGTGCGCAACCTGATTGGCGCGTTCGTTGAGCTCGCGGTAGCTCAGATGTTGGTGTTCAAAGCGCAGCGCGATGGCCTCGGGATGGCTGGCGGCCTGGGCTTCGACTTGCTGGTGGATCAGGGCTGAATCGGCGTAGTGCTGGGTGCTGGCGTTAAGGCCGTGCAGCAGATGCTGGCGTTCGGCGGCAGGCAGGATGCCCAGGCTGTGCAAGGCTGCATCTGGCGTTTGCTCCAGGGCCAGTACCAGGTTTTCCAGGGCGGTGTGCAGGTAATCGGCGATACGTGCCGCGCCGATGGAGGCATCCACCATCACGGTAAAGGCAAAGCCCTCGCCCAGGTCATCAACGTTGACCGTCAACGGGTAGTTGGTGCGCTCTTCGGCACCCAGCACCTGGATGCCTTCGGCGATGTCGATCACCGCCTGGGTGTCCGAGGCATCGCTGTGCCGGTAGTTGAGGATCGCACTGAACAACGGCGTGGGTGCGGCCACACCGCTGCAACGCTGGGCCAGGGCCAGGGAGGCGTGTTCGTGGTTGAGCAATTCGGTCAGGCGTTTATGGGTGGTTTGTACACCGTCGCGCACGCTTTGCTCGCCCACGTCCACCCGCAGCGGCAGGGTGTTGATGAACATGCCCAGGGCCTGGTCGGAGCCCTCGCCCGCGCCCATACGACCGAGCATCACGCTGCCAAATACCACGGACTCGCGAGCGGAGACCTTGCCCAGCACCTGGGCCAGTGCCAGGTGCATCACGCTGGCGGGGCTGACACCCAACGGTCTGGCCTGGGCCCTCAGGCGACGGCTCAAATCGTTGTCGACGGCGATCCGGGCTTCATCGATGCCATGGCCGTCACCCTGCACATCCTGGAGGCCGAACGGCAGGGTGGGTTCATCGATGTCGGCGAGCATTTCGCGGAAGAACACTTCGTGAGCCTGGTCGCTGACGCCGTGGCGAACCTGGGCGATGTAGTTGCGAAACGGTACCGGAGCGCCGGCCTGTTCGGTCTGGCCGGCGAGGTGCAATTGGATTTCACGGCGCACTACGTCGAGGGCGGTGTGGTCGAGAATGGTGTGGTGGAACAGCAGCATCGCGACCACGCGCTGGTTGCGCGGGTCTTCGGCGAACACCAGGCGCAGCAGCGGTGCCTGGCCGAGGTCCATGCGGTAGTTGCGCGCATCGTAGAGGGCTTGCAGTTGGGTCATTGCATCGCCATCGACGCAAGCTTCTTCGCAGACCAGCGAGGCTTTGCGCCAGACCACTTGCAGGGGTTCGTCCAGGCGTTCCCAGGCCATCGAGGTGCGCAGGATGTCGTGGCGGTCGATGACCCATTGCAGGGCCTGGGCGAACGTTTCAAGACGGGCGCGGCTGTCGAACACGAACTGGGCGTGCAGCACATAGGGGTCGCCCTGGTGGGCTGACAGGTGGTGGTAGAGCATGCCTTCCTGGAGTGGCGCCAGGGGGTAGATGTCTTGCACATTCGCCGCCCCGCCGGGGATGCTGGCGACGATGCGGTCGATGGCGGGTTGGTCGAGGTTGACCAGGGGCAGCATGTCCGGAGTGATGCGATAAGCCGGGCTGAGCCAGTCGCCGCCGTGTTGGGCGACGAGGTCGAGCAGTTGGGGTTTGTGGGCGATCAGTTGGTCCCATAGGGCGTCATCCAGCGCGTCGTCGTCACCCAGGATGATCAGGTCGCCTTCGTCCATTTGCAGGCGGATCGGGTGGGTGGAAAGAGCTGCCAGTAGTTTGCTGAACTGCATGGGGTAACCTGCTTTTTTGAGTCGGATACGGTTGAGGAGAAAGTCCGTTTTCAGCTGTCGCGTAAGTGCCTGGGAGGCCCGGCTTAAAGCGCGGGCGCGGTCGAGGATCGGATGGCGTCCCGCAGGGTTGGGAAATTAGAGGATTCGGGGGGTGGGGGGTGACATGGGAAGCGGGGACAAAGCGGCTGGCGTTGGGGAACTTTCGTATTTGTTGGAGTGGGGGCATATCCATTATTTAGGTAACGGCCGCCTATGGTTCCGCTCTTACAGCGGCTCACTTTTGAAAAGCGCAAAAGTAAGCAAAACGCTCTTGCCCCACCACTCGGCACCTCGCTTAGGCTCGGTGTGCCCTCTCTCCGGCTTTGGACCGTGGGCCGCCGCGATGGGCCATCCATGGCCCAGCGCGGCTAACCCGGCGTCCTGCCGGGTTACCCACGCTCCAAAGCCTGCGTTCGGCCAGCGTGGTTTAACGGGGCGCCTAAGATCAAGATCAAAAGCAGATCAAGAGCACAGCGGCCTCCCGGCCGGCTTGAGTGTTG
>NZ_AMXG01000052.1:0-28094 GCF_000313235.1 Pseudomonas sp. PAMC 26793 | reverse complement strand
ACCATGTAACTGCGCAACGCCTCAAGCCCCGGCACCGCATCACGCACGGTGAAATACGCCACCAACCGCTCATCCCGAATCAACACCGCCACCTCCCGCAATGCAGGATGCGCCGCCAACCGCGCCTCAACCTCCCCCAGCTCCAGCCGCACCCCACGCAGCTTCACCTGAAAGTCATTACGCCCCAGAAACTCCAGATTCCCATCCGGCAAATACCGCACCAGATCCCCGGTGCGATACAACCGATCCCCCGCCACAAACGGACTATCGATAAACCGCTCCGCCGTCATCTGCGCCAACCCCAGATACCCGCGAGCCACGCCCACCCCACCGATATGCAACTGCCCACTGCACCCCAGCGGCACCGGCCGGTCATGCTCGTCCAGCACATACAACCGGGTATTGCTGATCGCCCGCCCAATCGGCAACTGCAACGCAGGCACCGGCGCGCCCGGCTCCAGGGTCCAGGCGCTGCTGTCCACCGTCGCCTCGGTCGGCCCATAAACGTTGTGCAAACGCACCCCGGGCAACCGCGCCTGAACCCCACGAGCCAGGGCTTCGGTCAACTCGCCGCCGCCGCATAAGACGTCGGTCAGGCTGGTGCAGTAAGCGGACTCCTCCAGCTCCAGAAACTGCTGCAACATCGCCGGCACAAACTTGATCACGCTGATCTGTTGCTCACGAATCACCTGCGCCAGGTACGCCGGCTCACGGTGCCCATCGGGACGCGCCAGGACCAGGCGCATGCCATTGGTCAACGGCCAGAACAGCTCCCACACCGAACCGTCAAAACTGAACGGTGCCCGCTGCAACAACGCGCCACCCTCGGCATTCGGGCACAGTTGCGAACCCCAGTGCATCAAGTTACCCAGGCCGCGATGTTCGATCATCACGCCTTTGGGCGTGCCCGTGGAGCCGGAGGTGTACATCACGTACGCCAGGTTGCCGACGCTCAACCCCGGCACCAGCGGGTTGCCTTCGGGCGCGTGCTGCCAGGCGCAGTGGTCGAAGTCGATCACCGGTATCGACACCTCCCCTGGCAAATCGCGGGTCGCGCCGTGTACCAGCAACGCCACCGGCGCGCTGTCTTGCAGCATGTAGGCGAGACGTTCGCGGGGGTAGCCCGGGTCCAGCGGCACATAGGCGCCGCCCGCCTTGAGGATCGCCAACAAGCCCACCACCAGGTCCAACCCGCGCTCGACACACAGCGCCACCCGCGAATCCGGCTGCACGCCACGCTCGCGCAGGTGATAGGCCAGGCGGTTGGCGCGTTCGTTGAGCTGGCGATAGGTCAGCTGTTGCTCACCGGCCTGCACCGCCACTGCATGGGGGGTGTGCCGGGCATGGGCTTCGAACAGGGCGTGGACGGTCTGGTCCGCGGGGTAGTCGGTTTCGCTGGCGTTGAAGTCCACCAGTTGCTGTTGCAGTTCGGTCGCGGGCAGCACCTGCACGTCGAACAGCGGCGCTTCGGGCGTCTCCACCAATCCCGTCAGCACCGTGCCGAGGTAGTCCAGCAGGCGCTGGGCACCGACCTTGCGGGGCGCCTTGGCCTTGAGCCGGAAACCGCTGGCCAGGTCATCCACCGTCAGCATCAGCGGGTAGCTGAGGATGTCTTCGCTGCTCAGCAATTCGATGCCGGGCTGCAGCTCCTGGAGTGCCTCGGCCGAGGCATGCCGGTAATTCAGCAGGCTGTTGAACAGCGGCGTGACGCCGCTGCAACGCTGGGCCAACGCCAGGGAGGCTTGCTCATGGGCGAGCAAGGCGCTGAGTTGCTGCTGCGTCTGCTTGATCGCCTCACGCACCGTTAACCCGGCCAGGCGCACCCGCAGCGGCAAGGTGTTGATGAACATGCCCAGGGCACGGTCGGCGCCCTCACCGGCCTGCAAACGTCCCAGCAGCACCGTACCGAAGACCACATCGTCACGGCCCGAGACGCGACCCAATACCTGGGCCCAGGCCAGATGAAACAGGCTCGCCGCACTGACACCCAAGGTGCGCGCCTGCTCACGCAGCCACTGGCCGAGCGCGTCGGGGAGCAGCATATCGGCCTCCTCGGTCCCGTGGCGATCCGCCTGGCGCTCCTGCAAACCGAAGGCCAGGGTTGGCTCATCGACATCCGCCAGCCGCTCGCGGAAGAACGCTTCGTGTGCGGCCTGACGCTGCGGTGAGCGGGTCTGGGCGACCACATTGCGATAGGGCACCGGCTCCGGCAGTTGGTGTTGCTGGCCGAGCAGATGTGCCTGGATTTCCGCCATCAGTACTTGCGTCGATGTGGCATCGTTCACCAGGTGATGGAAACGCAGCATGCCCACCCAACGGCGGTTCTGCGGGTCTTCGGCGTAATCCAGGGCCATCAGCGGCGCCTTGCGCAAGTCCAGTGGCCGCTGGCGTTCGCGCAGTTGATCGAGGATTGAATCCCCCTGAAGGGCCACTGGTTCCACGTCCAGAAGCGCCTTGCGCCACACCACTTGCATCGGTTGCTCGATGGCATCCCACGCCAGGCTGGTGCGCAGGATGTCATGGCGGTCGATCACCTGTTGCAGTGCCTGGGCGAAGGCATCCAGCTGTTCACGGCAAGCAAAACTGAACATCGCGTGCTGCTGGTACGGATCGCGTTCGTCGGTGATGTGGTGATAGAGCAAGCCCTCCTGCAACGGCGCCAGCGGGTAGATCTCCTGCACATTGGCGGCCCCACCGGGGATGGCGGCGACGATGCGCTCGATCGTCGGCGGGTCCAGCTCGGCCAGCACCAGCAGGCCCGGAGTGATCAATGTGCAACCGGCAGGAACACGGTTGGCCGGCACCTCAAGCTCGATGCCCTGGCCGACCGCTGCCGCCAGCGCGGCCAATGTCGGTTGACCGAACAGCACCTGCACGTCCGCCTGCAACCCGGCCTGGCGCATGCGCTGCACCAGTTGCACCGCCAATAACGAATGGCCACCCAACTCGAAGAAATGGTCATGCCGACCTACTTGCTCGACGTGCAACACGTCGGCCCAGATCTGCGCCAGGGTGATTTCCGTGGCGCCTTGGGGGGCTTCGTAGACGCGGCTGACAAACGCATCGGCACCGGGTGCCGGCAAGGCCTTGCGGTCGAGCTTGCCGTTGGCGGTCAGGGGCAACGCGTCCAGTTTTACGTAGGCCTGCGGCACCATGTAATCCGGCAAGCGGGATTTAAGATGGGCACGAAGCGGGTCAATCGCTACCGGCGCGTGCTCGGTGTACCAGGCCAGGAGCTGCCCCTCACGCACCAGGACCACCGCTTCAGTGACACCGTCATAACCCGCCAGGGCGGATTCGATTTCGCCCAGTTCGATACGCACGCCGCGGATTTTTACCTGGTCGTCGTTGCGCCCCAGGTATTCGAGATTGCCGTCCGGCAGCCAGCGCGCCAGGTCGCCGGTGCGGTACATGCGGCCCGGGTTGAAGGGATCATCAAGGAAACGCTCGGCAGTCATTTCCGGACGGTTCAAATAGCCTCGCGCCACGCCTTTACCGCCGACGTACAACTCGCCCTCGATGCCGATGGGCACCGGCCGCTGCTGGTCATCCAGCAGATAGGCCGTGGCATTTGCGATGGGCTTGCCGATGTGCAGCGGCTGCCCGACCTCAACCAGGCCAGAGGTGGCAACTACGGTGGCTTCCGTGGGACCGTAGTTGTTGATCACCGCGAAACTGCGTGCCTTGTTGAACTGGCGCAGGCGGTCGCCACCAATCAGCAAGGTGCGCAGGGTCGGGTGTTCGAGGTTCTGGCTGAAGGCGTACTCGGCCACCGGCGTGGGCAGGAAGCACACGTCCAGCGGCTGAGCGCGCCACCACTCAAGCAGTGCGTCGATGTCTTCGGCACCGTCGTGGGCCGGCGGCAGGTGCAAGGTCGCCCCCACGCACAACGCCGGCCACACTTCCCAGGCCATGGCGTCAAACCCGAATCCGGCAACGCTGGCGGTATGGCTGCCCGCGTGCAAGTCGAAGGCCTGGCAATGCCAGTCCACCAGATTGGCCACGGTGTGGTGTTCCACCATCACGCCCTTGGGCAAGCCGGTGGAGCCCGAGGTGTAGATCACATAGGCGAGATTGGCGGGCGTCATCGCTACTTGTGGGTTGCTCGCCAACTGCGCCGTGGCGTGATCCAGATTGATCACCGGCACGCTCAATGCCGGCAAGCGTGGGAGCAGATCGGTCTGCGTCAGCACCGCCACCGGCGCGCTGTCATCGAGCAGGTAGTTCAGCCGCTCGGCGGGATGGGCCGGGTCCACCGGCACATAACAAGCGCCGGACTTGAGTACCCCCAGCAACCCCACCAGCGTCTCCAGGCCACGCCGGGCGACGATCGCCACACGGTCGTCAGGCTTTATCCCCAGCACCAACAGCTGATGCGCCAGGGCATTGGCCCGTTGATTCAACTCGGCGTAGCTCAGTCGCCGGCCCTGGTACACCGCAGCTACCGCATGCGGGGTCAACGCGGCCTGGGTTTCGATGCGCCCGTGCAGGGTTTGCGCGGCCGGGTAAGCTTGGGCAGTGGCGTTCCAGCGTTGCAACTGCGCGGTTTCCTCAGGCGTTATCAATGAGAAATCAGCCAGGGGCCGCGCCGGACTTTCCAGACCTTGCTCCAGCAGATACACCAGGCGTTCGGCCAGGGCCTGCACCTCGTGCTGCTGGAAATACGCCTCGTTGTAGACGCAGTGCAGGCACGCCGTGTCGTGGTAGCGATTGCTGCGCAGGTGAATCGCAAGCGGCAATGGCTCATGGTGGTTGGAGACTTTGATCGCCCGGGCCGATGCCTGGCCGTAGCGAAATTCATGGTCGTCCTGTTCATAGGACACCGACAGGTCGAACAGCTGGCCACGGTTGGCGCTCAGCAAACCCAACTCGCGATTCATCTCGCTCAGGGGGAAACGTTGATGCCGGAAATCCTGCTTGAGTTGGTCGCGCACGCCACGCACCAGGGCACTGAAAGGCAGGTCGTCGCGGAACTGCAAGCGCACGGCACTGACCTGGGTAAACAGCCCCAGGGTCGAACGGAATCGCGCGTTGGAACGGTTGAGAATCGGCAGCCCAAGCACACACTCCTGGCGCTGGGCAGTACGGCTGAAGTACAGGTACAGCGCGGCCAATAACACATGGAACGCCGACGCCTGGTAATGGTTCGCCATCCGCGTCATGCGGTTGAGCAACGTTGCCGGAAACGGTGCCACACAGGTGTTGCTCGGTGTCTGGCCCTTGGCATGGTAACGGGGCGTCAGCAGCGGCTCGGGCAGCGCCTGGTATTTGTCCAGCCAGTAGCTGCGGTCCCGGGCGTAACGGGCCGACTCGCGATAGCGTTCATCGTTGTCGATGAAGTCGATATAGGACGGCGCCGACAGGTCCGGTTGCCGGCCTTGCTCCAGGGCGCTGTAGATACCCGCAAGGGATTGCAGCATCTGGCCGAAACCCCAGCCGTCGAGAATCAAGTGATGGGCCTGGGTGCCGAGGCGGTAATGCTGCTCATCGAGCTTGACCAGGAAGAAGCGGAACAAGGGCTCGTCGAGCAGCGCGTAGGCCCGGGCCATTTGCGCCTGCAACAACGCCTCGGCCGCCGCCTCGGGATCGGGCTGCCGCGAGACGTCATGCTGCGGCAGCGACACCACCATCGCCTCGGCAAACGCCTGCCGAGGCAAGCCATCGGCCGCCACCTGCAACACCGTACGCAACGCGTCGTGCTTGGCCACCAGTTGCTCAATAGCCCGCTGGATCAATGCGGGATTCATCGGGCCTGTGAGGTCAACATAGCCGCCGATGTTGTACAGCGGCGAGTCACCGAGGCGCAGTTGGTCCAGCCAGATATCCCGCTGGGCGGCGGTCAGGGGGAAAAGCGTCATAAGATCCTTCTCATGTGAGGTGTCGATAAGGCGCACAACGCCCCATTGAGGCGAAATCAACGGGATTTAAGCATCGCCCCGGCGGACCGTATGTCACCCGAAACCCGGACAGCCAGGTACCGCGCCGGGGTTGGCTGATGGTTCAGTGCTGAATCGATTAAATGGCTGTAGGAAATTGGCTATCCCTGGCCGCTGCCTGACAGCCAAGCATTTTCATATAAATCAATAAAAACGTTTTATATCAACTAGTTAATAGACTCTAAAACACCCTTCCTGTGCGGCCCCACCTTATTTGTCCGTCAGAAATGACGAAATAATGGCGCGTTTTTTATGGCAGGTTGTGTCCCTCGTTTCCGCTACATACGTAGGACAAATCCCCGTGGCTAAATGAAGCCTCGAGCACCGACCCAGGTTCAAGGAGAACGGGAGGCCTGCACACGGACGGGGGCAACCGTCGACGGTTTTCGACATCAAGGATGAGATGGCTATGAGTCTGACCAGCAGTATTCGAAATATGGAAAGTCCACATTTTTATTTCGAGTTGGGGGAATTGATTTCCAGCACAGGCACTGAACACTTCGCAGCGAACATGCTGCAACTGGTCAACAAGCTGGTACCGGTTCACCTGGTGGACCTCAGTGAATGGACCCTCGACGAGCACCAGGCCTGCGTGCTCGATATCAAGTTACTCGGCAGCGATGGGTTGAAGCAGGACTTGCCACCACCGCGCACCCTGCATCACCGCGACGATCATCCGCTGCTGAAAAAAATGCTCGGCATGAACGACCCGCTGTTGATCCAGATGAATGCCAAGGCCAACAGCACCCATGCCCGGGGCACTTCCCATCAGTGCAACCTGGTCTCGCGCCAGGCCAATCGGCGGTGCGTGATTTCGTTCTATCGGCCCCACACCCAACGCGCCTTCTCCCTGGCGGAGTTGTCGTTTCTCAAGAGCCTTTCGGAAACCTTGCTACCGTTGATCGAGCGCCATGCGCAGATCAATCGACAGGCAGCCCTGGTGGCGCCCGAGCCCTCTAAAACCCTGTTGGAGCAGTCGCAATTGCAGCGCGAATTCTATAAACGCCTGTCACTCAGTGACATCACCTTATCGGCGCGGGAACAGGAAGTGTGCCTGGGATTGTTGACCGGCGGAACCGTGCCGCAGATGGCCGAGAAACTCAGCGTAAAAAACAGCTCCATCGAAACCTACCTCAAGCGCGCGGCGGCCAAACTGGGCGTGAGTGGCCGGCATGGCCTGGCCAAATGGATGGTTGGCGCGTGATGAAAAAACTGATGCTCGGCGTGGCGTGTGTGCTTGGCGGTTGTTCACTGATCCCGGACTATCAGCGCCCCGAGGCGCCAACGCCCGCGCAATACCCGGTGTACAACGCGGACCGGGTGGGCCCATCGGCCGCCGGGCCCGACTGGCAGCAACTGTTCCGTGACCCGGTGATGCGGCAGTTGATTGGCCAGGCACTGGTGAATAACCGTGACCTGCGGGTGGCGGCGCTGAATGTCGAAGCGTTCCAGGCGCAATACCGCATCCAGCGTGCGGACCTGTTCCCGGCGGTGTCTGCCACGGGTGCCGAAAACCGGCAGAAAGTCCCACGGCGCGCCACGGGCACCGGCAAATCGGCGATCACCTCCACCTACTCCGCAACGCTGGGTGTGAGTGCCTATGAGCTGGATTTTTTCGGCCGCGTGCGCAGCCTCAGTGAACAGGCGATGCTGCAATACCTGGCCACCGAAGAAGCCCGGCGCAGTGCACAACTGAGCCTGGTGGCCAACGTGGCCAACGCCTACCTGACCTGGCGCGCTGATCAGGAATTGCTGGCCCTGGCTCAGCAGACGCTGGCTTCGGACGAACACAGCCTGCGCCTGACCTCCCGCAGCAAAACGGCAGGCAAGGCGTCGTCGATCGATGTGATCCAGGCCCAGACCAGCGTCGAGAGCACGCGAGCAAGCATTGCCCGCTACCAGCGCCAGGTGGCCCAGGATCTCAACAGCCTGGCGCTGCTGGTGGGCGGCCCGGTGCCGGATTCTCTGCCGGCACAGCCGCTGTCCGCCGACCTGGTGGCCCGCGTGCCAGCCGGGTTACCGTCGGACCTGCTGCAACGGCGGCCGGATATTGTCCAGGCCGAGTATCAGCTTCAAGCGGCCAACGCCAATATTGGCGCGGCGCGGGCGGCGTTTTTTCCTTCGGTTACGCTGACGGCCAATGCGGGCACCTCCAGCAAGGATCTGTCGGGATTGTTCCAGGGGGGGTCGGGGAGTTGGGCGTTTCAGCCGCAGATCAATCTGCCGATCTTTAATGCGGGGAGTCTGAGGGCCAGCCTGGATTACGCGAAGATTCAGAAGAACATCTTTGTCGCGCAGTATGAGAAGTCGATTCAGACGGCGTTTCAGGAGGTCTCGAATGGGCTGGCGGCGCGCCAGACGTATAACGAGCAACTGGCGGCGCAGCGGGATTTTGTGCGGGCCAACCAGAAGTATTACGACTTGGCGCAGCACCGGTATCGCAGTGGGGTGGACAGTAATCTGGTGTTTCTGGATGCGCAGCGGTCGTTGTTCAGTTCACAGCAGGCGTTGATTGTGGATCGATTGGCGCAGTTGGTGGCGGAGGTGAATTTGTATACGGCGTTGGGTGGGGGGTGGGATCTGACGCCGGCTACGTACTCCAGCCTACGTGAGGGGGCTCCCCATGCCTTGTGAGACATTTCGGAAAGCCCCCAACAAGGTGGAATCATAGTGCCATTATCGGTAAGGTAGCCGCCTTCACCTCCCAGGCCCGCCCGGGACAATCATGGAATGATGAGCGGCTACCCCCTCTATGGCTGAAAAATCACTGACGGTCACTGTGCGTATCAACGCATGGAAAGTCGCAAAAAACGGTAACCGCTACGGCGTTGCCGAAGTGCTGTCACCTGGTATCTCCGTCGAAAAGGTCATGTACTACATCGACACCCATGGTTGGGAACCGCCACTGGGTGAAGAATTCACGTGCTTGATCAGCGAAAAAAAATCGTGGTGGCAAGTCATCGGTTTTCCGCCAGACCCCGAAGACGAAGCAACCGAGGTTGTGCTGAGCGGAGTGTGTGAGAGCAGCCATGGCAAATATAAGGATCAGGTATGGCACCTACGCGTCGCCAGCGAAACTGATGATCCAGACTTTATGGCGACCCTCTCACAGCCGTTACTCAAAGAGGCAGGCCTGCTCGATATAGAGCCGGGTGCACACGTGCACTTTGAAGCACTGAAAAGTCGCCGAACCTGCACCGTCAGCAAAATTCTCTCGCCCACGGCCCATGACGCCTTCGACCCTGGGGAACAGATCGCCTTTGTCCGGTTCGATTGGCCCAACACCAACGTGCAAGCTGGCGCTGCGAAGATTTTTTCCGACAAAGCAAAGGTCTGGCTTGAGCTCAGGCTTGAGGCTGACCTTCTCAAGCGCTGCGGTATAGAGGCTTTGTCACGCGCCGAGGGACCTTGGCCGGCCAGCCTAAATGCCAGCCACAGGCTGATCGAGCAGTGGCAAAGCACATTGCGCGAGGGGGACCCGGAGCAGGTCCAGGCGCTGAAAATCGATCGACTGCAGGTCACTGTCCGGCCCTACAAGACGACAACAAGCGTCGGTATAAACCTCGAAAAACTGCTTGCTCCGCTGCAGATACGCCACCCGTTTTCACCCGATGAAGTCATCGACTGGGTAGACGCAATTACCTGCGACATTCAACCGGCGAAGAAGAAAAAAACCACATCCCCTGACTTCAAAGTGACGTTCAAGATCAAGGATCCGCGCCTGGGACGGGGCGAGGTTTCCGGTAACTTTTTCCTCCAGAGCACGACCGCCGCAGACCTCAAGACAGGTGTGCCTTGTGTCGTTGATCTTGCCGCCTACACCAACAAGGCCGGGCAACCCATCTGGACTGTCAATCAGCTGCATCGCTCGCAGCCCTTACTGCAGAACATCAATGAAGACTGAAGGCGTTATCAGCAAATTCCTGCAATGGCTCGTCAACGGAACAGCGCCTTCGGCAACGCCGACTGCCCAACCTGAGTCGGCCCCTCAGCCGCCGCGCCACAAACCAACCGCCGCGTATGTCGCCTCGACACCTGCTCCTGCCGCACCCACCGCCGTTCCTGTTTTCTCCAGATGCCCGCCCGTCTTGCCTGAACAGTTGACCACCTACTGGCGCGAGGCACTGGATTACACCGAGTTCTCTGCCCTCAACCCGGCGTTCGAAAAGGTCGAGCCGGTGCTCCTCACGGTACCGTTGGAGGAAGTGATTGAACTGGCGACGGTCCTGGAGTCGTCCGGCCGCAAGGCACCCAAGACGCAGAACGTCAACGTGGTGTTGTGCCTGAGTGTGCCCTCGCAACAGCCCACCAAACCCAAACGCTGCCACCCGTTGATGGCCGTACCGGCCATCCTTGCCGAAGGCGAGCTGCTGGCCCACCGCGCTGACTCGGCCCCAGTCCTCAATCCCAGCTATCTAAGCCCCCGACAAGGCAAGGACTGCTTCACCTATGCCGAAAGCGACAAGGGCAACACCCAGCTTTACAAAGCACTCAAGGAGATGGCTGGCGAACCTGGGCTGCAGCTCGGCTGGCAAATCTGGTGGGAAACCTGCGTCGGTGCCCTCTATAAAATGATGGCTCTTCCTGCTGGCCGTACCCCGCTCGAACACCTCGCCGACCTGACAGGCGAACAAGCCCCATGGGAACTTCGCGCCTTCGTATTCGAGGCCAAGGGTGGCGGGTCCGAAGGTATCAAAAACGTATACAGCACGCTGCTCAACACCCATGCAGACAGTCTGCCAGCACTGTATCTGCGCCTGTGCGGCACAGAACAGGCACGCTATGTGGAGAAGATGCCGGCCAGTTTCGCCGATAACCTGGTGGGACACATCGACGAATGCGAGGGCCCCCAGCACCTTCGTCCATTGTTTCCACTGGACGATACCCAGCGCACCGCCGTCCTCACTATCGCCAATTTGCCCGAAGGTGGCATTCAAACGGTCAATGGTCCCCCGGGCAGCGGCAAAACCTCGATGCTGCGCGCGGTGGTGGCAAGCCGCTGGGTGACGGCGGCCCTCAACAGGCAACCATGCCCGATCATCGTGGCCTGTGGTGCGACCAACCAGTCAGTCACGAACGTGATCGGAGCATTCGGTAATGCCCCGCATCCCGATGACAGCTTGCGCTATGCGCAGCGGTGGATCCCGGACCTGCCCAGCTATGGCGGATTCCTACCCTCCTCCTCTTACCTCAAGGACCCAAAAAACAAGGCCGATATTGCACGTTTCATCTGCCTGAAAAGAGACGGTTCTACCGGCTTCCCCTACAGCTTCGTCGAACGGGTGAATGTGCTTGATCCGGGACGTGCGCTGGACTACGAAGAGCACTACATGGCCTGTGCCCGGCGAACCTTGGACGTGCCGACTCTGGTGCGGCTGGAGGATACGGTCACCGCCGTTCACCAAGCGCTGCGCGGGGTCGAGGCACAACGTCAGAACTTCTCGCGCCTGCTGCTGAGCGGCTCGCAGGAAGAATGGCAAGGCCCTTTGGATCAGGCCCTGGGACGCAGTCAACACGCCTGGCCTGAACAACGCCGAAAGCAGGTTGCCAGTCTGCGCGCACTCCTGCTGGCCAACCCACTGGACCTGGCAGCCCGCGAAGGCCTGATGGACCTGGTCTGGCGCGCCGAAGCCTTCCACTGGGCTGCCCGGTACTGGGAGGGCGAGTTCCTGCTGGCGCAACGTACCCGCTTGCTGAGCCGCCACCCAAAAAATGTGGAGGAAGGCCTGCGGCGTCTGTGCATGCTCCTGCCGTGCCTTGTTTCGACGCTGCACAGTGTGCCCAATTACTGTCATATCGATGCCGATCCACACGGTGGAAAAAAACTGACCCACTCCCTCGGCCTCATCGATCTGCTGGTGATCGACGAAGCGGGCCAGGCGACTCCGGAGCTGGCGGGTGCCGCGTTTGCCCTGGCACGCCGCGCTGCCGTGGTGGGCGATTTGAAACAACTGCCGCCCATCTGGAACAACACCGACCTCAGTGAACTGGCGCTCGCCATCGGCGCCGGTGCAGGGGATGTACTCGAAGGCATCAGGGCCTCGAGACGTTCAGTCGCCAACGGCAGCACACTGGGCATGGCCCGGCTGTTGTCCGAATGGCGCGCCGAGAAAGATCTCGGCGTGTCATTGAGTTACCACTACCGCTGCAAACCCAGCATCATCGGTTACTGCAACCTGCTCAGTTACGATGGGCTGCTCAAGACCCGAACCCAAGAGGCGGTGGAGTTTCCTGAACCTTCGATGGGCTGGGTTTCGGTGGACAAGTTACCGATCCGGTTCGGCGGCTCATACCGCAACGAAGCCGAAGCCGCCGAAATCATCGATTGGGTCGTGGAACGTTGGCCTGTGTGGCAACAACACAAGGACACCCAAGGCAAGCCGCTCTCAGAAACGGTTGCACTGATTACCGCCTACCGTCCGCAAGCCAACCTGCTCCGTGCCCGCCTGGACAAGACGCTGGACCAACTGCGCAGCCGAGCCCCCAACGACTGGCCAAGCGCCGAGGACGTGGAAAAAGTCACGATCGGCACCGTGCACCAACTTCAGGGGGCGGAACGTCCTATCGTCTGTTTCAGCCTGGTTGAAGGCCCCGAGCAGGCCGCCAACAGTTTTATTGATCGAGACAGCTCGATGCTGAACGTAGGCGTTTCTCGCGCCAAACGCTCGTTCATCATTTTTGCCAACCCTGACCGCCTCTTCCCGGAACCGGTACGCGCTTATGCCAGGCAAGCGGATACACCGGCCAGTGAACGGGCAGCCTTCACCCCGACTCACCAGTTGGGTGCCTACCTGCTGGGCTGCCCACAGGCGCAAGCGCTTTACCCCAAACAGCTGGTGTTGATTGAAGCCCACGGGAAGAAAAACACCCTCGAACAAATACTCGGCAAACAGTCTGCCGTGTGTGCAACAGCCGGAGCCCTGTTCAGCTTGCCGCTGGGCAGCGGAGTCGATGTGCACGCCGGTTTCGTACCGCGCCCCGTGCCTCAGGACAATGCCCAGGACTTCCTGCTCGCCGCCAGCAAAGCGCTGGCCGTCGTCGATCATGTGGTGATCGCTACCGATGATGACCGGATGGGCGAATACATCGCCTGGCAAGCACAGCGCTTGCTCGCCCATCAATTGAACGGCAAGACCCTCGACCGTGTACGCCTGGGTGCCGTCACCCGCCAGGCCGTCCTTGCAGCGCTGTCGGCTCCCGTTCAGTTGGATGAAGCAAAAGTGCTTGCCGAAGCGGTCCGCGAAGTAGTCGACTGTCTGATCTCCGAACGACTGAAACTGACCGTCGGTGCGCACCTGCCTCATGTCGCTCCCGACACCCTCAAGCCGTTCATGGACGCTCAAGCCTGCAAGCCCGGAAAAATCGCCACTGGCGCTGCACCGGGTCGTGTGCAGGCCGCCATTTTGCGCCTGATGCTGGAGGAGGCCCGCGGCGTCATTGCGCAGAAAGACAAAAAGCGTATCTGGGCGGTATTCAAGGTCGGTGACCAGGCGTTCCACGCGCGCCTGGTAGACCAGGCGGAGGAACGTGATACCACCGACGGCCACAATGTCGAGATGCTTCTGCGCCGGCTCAAAGGCCAGCCAGCCACCCTGCTGGGCAACCCGCGCAAGATCACGGAGCGTGTCCCCGTCCCTTCGGCAGATACCCTTTCGATCATGGTCGAAGCATGGCAGCGCTACAAACTTGCCCCCTGGGACACCATGCAGGCACTGCAAGCGCTGTACGACGGCTCCTGGTCCGACAGTGCCACCCTTGGAGCCGGCACCGCAACCTTTCTGGACCCCAGCAGCCCCATCACGCCGCCTTATACCGGCGCCGGTCACCCACCGGTGACGCCGCTGGACGCCGTACTCGAACCGCAGATTATCGCCAGCGTCATGGCCAATCGAGACTGGACATCGGTCTACCAGATCATCTGGGACCGTTACTACGCCGGGCTGGGCGAAGACAAGACCGTGGTCTCGATGACACTGGAGATGACATTGCCGCCCATCGGCAAGCAAAAGCGCCAGTTCCTCCTGCGTTTCAACGATGAAGCGTGTGTCGACGGCAATGAACGAGAACAGGCGCTGCTCATTCACATCCCCGACCGCAACCGGCACAACAATCCGGACCAACTGGCCGCTGCCTGGCGCCAGTTGTCTCAGGTGGAGCCTGAGTACCAGGTCGAAGCAGCCGCGCAGTGGACACTCTCCTACGACAGCCTTCTGCGGAGCATGCAGTTGCACCAGATCGGGAGACCCTCTACCTACGCCAGCACACTGAAAAAAATGGTTGATAACCGGCTCATTACGCAACCCGTCGACAGTGGCGTCGTTCGCCTTACGGCCACGGGACTGGCTACGGCACTGATATTGGAGCAGCACGAGGCTGTGCTGTCGGCGCCGCACTTTACGCGAAAACTCTCCGATGAACTGGCACAGATCGAATCGGGAGAAAAAGCACCGGCGCAGGTGCTCGGCCGACTGATTCCGGACCTGCTTCCCGACTGCCCGGACCCTGTGGCGTTAACGGCGCGCATCTGGAATTCCTTGGGGGAGCTGGAACAGGCCATGGCTCAAGACAGCCCGGTAGCCTATGCCGGTGGGCTGATCGGCTCGCGTAACAGCACCGACCCATCATGAGTGGAGGACTGACAAGCTACCCCCGGACCGGAGGCAGTGGCGGTGGCCAGTCATATTTGTCGACCATTCGACAGGCCATCGCGCAACTCAGCCTGGGCACGGTCTCCAGTAATGCCGCGACCGCACAGCTGATTATCGACAGCCTGCGTGCCTACGCCAGCAATACCCGCCACCCACCCTCGGCGGCCGACATCATTGCCGTGGCCCTGAGCGCGCGCAACGCGCTGTTTTTGGCGCAGTGCAATGGGCTGCTGCTCAACAACCAGTTCCAGGTCAGCGCGATGGAAATCTGCGCGACGCACTGGAAAAGTCAAAACCCACTCCACGGTACCGCGCTGAACGCACGCGTCATGGCGGCAGACAACGACCTCAAGGCGGCCCAGGCCAACATGGTCGCGGCAGTCACCAAGCGCGATTATGATCTGGCCGCCAACAAAGTTCGCCTGGCCATGGAAGAAATCGGCATGGTCGGCTGGCTGTATGAGGCCTCGGCGCTGGCGGGAGAAGATCTGGGAGCGACATTGATGAACAACGCTTCGAAGTTCGTTGATGACGAGCGCTATCGAGGCGGGTTCCACGGAAAAAAAGAGCTTGAGTACCTGGAATGCGGGGGCGCCTATAACGTAAACGTGATGCTGCGTATCTCCATACCCGGAACCACAGAAAAACTGCTGATTGCCGGAGAAGCCAAGGGCGGCGCCAGTGCCTACGGTAAAGTGGGCGGCCCGGCCGGATTATTGGCCGGCTGGGGAGTTCAACAACTGTCGCAGAGCGACATCCGTTACGCGGCGTCGCGCGCGTACTATATGGAGCGCACCAAAAAGGTCAGCGAGTCGCAAAAGGCGCGCAAACAGGCGGGTGAGCTGATTACCTTGGCGTACGCCAACGGTCGGCTGTTCTACCTCACCGCCAGGACTGATGCCCATCACGCTTCGAACAAGGAAATCTTCACATGCCAGTAGCCGGCTTGAAGCACCCTGATATCGCCACCGGCATCGCTCAACAATACCTGCGCCTGGGCAAGGGAATGGGCGGCCGGATGAAGTTTGTTGCCGAGCACACGGACGACCTGGTGCAAGTGCTGGCGCCACGCACATTGGTGCTGGAACTGCTCGCAGCGGCCTATTACCTGCGTGATCCGGAGCGTTTCGTTGAGGCCCGCAATGCCTTGCTGGAGGTGGCGCCCGTCATTGCCAAGCGCTTGCGGCCCGTGCCCAGCGTAATCCTCAACGAACTGGGATTGGCCATCGTCAGCAGCTCGTTGAGCATCAGCTACGAGTTGGCGAAGTCAGTAAGAGCCAGCGCCCATCCAGACCTGCTCTTCACGATTGCGAATTGGCAGTGCATGATCCTGGCCGCGCTGGTGGATCTGGACCTCGAAGACGCCGTGTCATTGTCCCTTCAGGTAATCGAAGCATGTGAACAAAAGATCCTGACCAAGGCCGAAACAGAACAGGCACTGCCTTGGGCCCAGGCGTCCTTGCTGCTCGCTCGCGGCAACAAGGACGAAGCGTTCAGCGCGTTGCGCCATGTGACCTCGGCGCACACCACCCTGTTGAACCGTGAGCTTGATAAAATCGCCAAAGGCGCTTCGTCAGGGCTCTCGGCATTGCCGTTCTGTGACTTGGCAACCGCAGCGCTGGCCAGGCTTATCGTCGACTTCGGTTTTGATACAGCCACCGCCACCGACAACGACTTTCCATTCGCAGACTTCAAATGGATGCATGACGCCTGATGGGCATTATCATTGAGTTTTTTGCCGTACCGGCAACCCCACTGCCGCTCGACACCGACGAACAACGCATGGAGCTGATTCAGACCCTCGGCAAACCGATCGGGACCATCTCCGTTAACTCCAATGCTGTCGCCGCAGCCTTCGCCCTGCTGCTGCAAACCGACCTTGCAGGGTTAGCCGGTGACGGTGCAGATTCCCGTAGAACGGTGTTCGTACCCGCGTCCCGCTACCTGGCGCTTACGGCGCAGGTAGCGGCCTGGGCGGTTTCTGCCAGCGACCCGCTAAGGCTTGACCTGGCGTTTGCGATTACCGAAGCGATCACTGACGCGCAGTGGTCAGGGGACGACCTGGCCGTTCAATCAACCTGAGCCTCAAGGCGCCACCTTGGCCACCCGCCACACCTTATTGCCCACATCATCGGCCACCAGCAACGCGCCCTGCCCGTCCAGTGTTACACCGACCGGGCGGCCCTGGGCTTCTCCGTCACCATTCAAAAACCCAGTCAGGAAGTCAACGGACGCCCCCGAAGGCTTGCCATCCCGAAACGGAACGAACACAACCTTGTACCCCGCCTGCGGATTACGATTCCAGGACCCATGCTCCCCCACAAACACCCCATCGGCGAACCCCGCCGGCATCCTCCGCGCATCCGAAAAGGTCAACCCCAACGGCGCCACGTGAGTCCCCAGGGCGTAGTCCGGCGCGATAGCCTGGGCAACCTTGTCCGGACGCGGCGGCTGCACCCGCGTATCAACATGAGCCCCGTAATAACTCCACGGCCAACCGTAAAAAGCGCCCTCCCGTACCGATGTCAGGTAATCCGGCACCAGATCACTGCCGATCTCATCGCGCTCATTCACCACCGTCCACAGTTGCGAGGAACCAGGCTTCCACGCCAGCCCATTCGGATTGCGCAACCCACTGGCGAACAGACGCTTCTGACCACTGGCAAGATCCAACTCCCAGATCGCCGCACGCCCGTCCTCGGCTGCAAGCCCGTTCTCACCCACGTTGCTGTTGGACCCGACGGTCACATAAAGCTTGGTGCCTTCAGGATTAGCCAGGACGTTCTTGGTCCAGTGATGATTGATCCCGGCCGGCAGATCGGTGACCTTCACCGGCGTGGCATCGATGTGAGTCTGGCCCGGAACATAAGGCACCTTGACCACCGCATCGGCATTGCCGACATACAACGCATCCCCCACCAACGCCATGCCAAACGGCGACGTCAGCCCACTGAGAAACACGCTCTTCACCTCGGCATGCCCATCACCATCAGCGTCCCGCAGCAGCGTGATCCTGTCAGCGCTCGGCGTATCGGCACCCACCCGCCCCATCACAAACCCCATTGCCGTACGACGCGCCCAGGCAAGCAAGCCGGTGCCGCCATCCGTGGCGCCTTCAGGCATGGGCGGATGGTTACTCTCGGCGACCAACACGTCGCCATTGGGCAAGGTGTACACCCAGCGTGGATGGTCAAGGTTCTCGGCCAACGCCGTCACCGCAAACCCTTCCGGTGCCGTCGGCTGGGCATCGCCAGGCCAACCAACGGCCTTGGACACCTTGAGTGTCGGGATCAGCGATGCCGCAGGTTCGGGCAGTTGCGGGCTTGGCCCAACTCCGGCCTGAAACGGCAATTTGGAGGATTCGCCACAGGCGCTCAGGGCAGCAGTGGCGGTGATCAGCAGCGCAAGGCGGCTTGGTGTATTCATCGGAAAACCTCGGGACAGCCCTTCATTGGGCAGGCAAAATCCCGACGGAGTATTGCGTCATTCCCCGGCACCAAACACCGCCTCCCGCGCAATTGAGTTTTAACTCAGTCGCACGAGTGTGTTCGACAGCGTCCCTCAGGCCCTCCATGGCCCCAATGACAGGCTGTAAGGAGAAAACGCTTCGAACTGCCAACGCAACGCCAGCGCCGCCTCCCGCCGAACCACGTGCTCCACGGTCACCCGCCATAACCGCTCGGCGCCCTGGAGCGCCGCCACCTCGGGCCCTTCAAGAATCACCTCAGTCCGCCCAACGACCTGCAACACATCACCCGTAGCAAAATCCACAAACAACAATCCCGCCACCGGGTTGAGCTGCAAATTGCCCAAGGTGTTGAAAAACGAGTTGCCGGTAAAGTCGGGAATCGTCAGTACATCACCGTCCACCCGCACAAACCCACGGTCGCCACCCCGGTGCGAAACGTCCACCGAACGCTTGGCCGCATCACCCTCCAGGTCCACATAACTGGCGACGAAGAACGTATCCGCGCTACGGATCAGCGCTCGGGCAGACTCATCGAGCGAGTTGGCGCGCTGCACCGCGCCGTCAGCAGAACGCTGCCCCCGAGCATCCGGGTCCACTGCACGCAACTGGATGTACTTCGGACAATTGCCAAAGGTGTGCACCACATCCACCGCAAAACCATCAGCGCCAGCCGTACCCACAACCCCATTCATACGGTTGCGCCGCCGCGTATTCAGATCAATGCCCAACAGCCCCACCGCCGCGCCTTTTTTCAAACCCGCCCCGGCGGGATCATCCACCGCAGGCAGGCTGTCGATACGCAAGCTGTAGGGGTCAGGCGAATACACAAACCCCGGCGCGCCCTCCAGCAGCGTGGCCCACGGAAGCCCCTGATCATCCACGGCGCCCACCACCAGATAGGGCAACAACTCATAAAACGCCCGATGCTGCTCCGGCAAGTGATCCCGTATGACCTTCGCGCCGATCACCTCCATGCGCTCAGCCACGCCGGCACTTTGCTGCAATTGCCGCTCGCCGGCATGCCATGGCGAGACGGGGGACGCGTCCTGGTGGTTCATGATCAAGCCCTCAATGGACGAAACGCCGGATGTTCACGCAAAGCCGCCACCGTGAAATCGACAAAACTGCGCACCCGCATCGACGCGTTGCGCCCCTCGCGGTAGACCACATGCACCGGCAGCGGCGGCGGTTCATAGGCCTGCAATACCCGACGCAATTGGCCGTTCGCCAAGTGCTCGTGGACCGGGTAACTCAGGCACCGGATCAACCCTACGCCCTGTACCGCCGCATTGATCGCGCCCTGCACCGTGGTGCAACCAAGGCGCGCCCGGGCCTTGATGCTGGAGGCCAGGAAATCCCACTGCACCCCGTCCGAATAGGCCTGGCTGGCGACCAGTCGATGCCGCTTGAGCGCCTCGGGTTGCAGTGGCTCGCCATGGGTTTCCAGGTAGCCAGGGCTGGCGCACACAATGTTGCGCACATGGCCCACAGGCCGCGCAATCAGGGATGACCCGGGCAGTTCTCCGACCAGGATCGCCACATCCAGGCCGTCTTCATTCAGGTTCGGATAATGATCGTGGTAATGGGCAAACATCCGCACTCCGGGATAGCGCTCCAGGTAGTCTGCCAACAGCGGCGCCATCACATAACGGCTGAACAGAAACGGAAAAAACACCCGCAGATTGCCCTCGGCCTGCGCATGCGCGCCCTGGGCAGATGCTTCGGCGGCGCTCACGCCGTCCAGGATGCGTGAACAGTCCGCCATGAACCTCGCCCCTGCTTCGGTGAGGCGAATGCCTCGGGTGTTGCGCTCCAGTAACTGCACCCGCAAGCGCGTCTCCAGCCGGTCAATCGCGCGGATCACAGTGGGCCCCGAGATGCCCAGGCAGCGGGCTGCTGCGGCCAGGCTCGGCTGCCGGGACAGCGCCTGAAAAATCTGCATGTCGTGATAGCGGTCCATCAGGCCGGCCGCTGCATCGACGGGTTGAGCGCAGCATCCTGCCCCAGGCGGCTGACCAAAAACTCCACGAACGTGTTGACCTTCGCCGGTACCCGGGCGCTGTTCTGGAACACCACATGGATCGGCAACGCAGGCGGCTCGAAGTCTTGCAGGATGATTTCCAGTGCGCCTGCACGCACATCGCTGGCCACCTGATAAGACAACACCCGTGTGACGCCCCAGCCCAGGCGCGCCAGGTTGATGGCGGCGTTGTTGGCGGTGACCACCAGGCGCGGCTCAACGGCCACGTTCAATGGCTGGTCGCCTTCCATGAACTGCCATTCGCTGACCAACTGGCTGGAGGACGAGGTGACAATCTTCGCCTCCCGCAGTTGCCCGGGGTGCAGTGGCCGGCCGTGCCGCTCAAGGTAAGTCGGCGCGGCACACACCACGCGGCGCACCTCGCCAACCTTGATCGCCTGCTGGCCGGTTTCCTGCAAATGCCCGATGCGCACGGCCACGTCGACGCCTTCGTCGGTCATGTTGACCACTCGGTCCACCAGCAAGGCGTTGATGCTGACCTGGGCAAACTGGTCCAGGTACTCCCCCAGGATCGGCGCGACGAACAACTCGCCGAACAACACGGGCGCGGTAATCGTCAGGTGCCCCCACGGGATCGAGAAGCTGCCGGCGGCTGCTTCTTCGGCCTCAACCAGCTCCGCGAGAATGCGCCGGCAATCATCCAGATAACGCTGGCCAGCCTCGCTCAGGTGCAGGCTGCGGGTGGTGCGCGAGAGCAACTGCGTGCCGATACGCGCCTCCATCGCAGCAATCGCACGGGTCACGCTGGGGGGTGAGATTTTCAGGCGCCGGGCTGCCGCGGCAAAACCTTGTTCTTCGGCGACGGCGAGGAAAATCTGCATTTCCTGGAAACGGTCCATGAGCCCCCTTAATCGAATGTAGTCCACCAAACCAGTGGCTTGGGAGCGGTTGTGGCGAGGGAGCTTGCTCCCGCTGGGCTGCGTAGCGGCCCCGAAGTCCTGGGAGCGCTGCGCACTGGAACGCCAGCCCGGTCCAGCGGGAGCAAGCGCCCTCGCCACAAAATCTTCAAGCCTTCGCCAGGCCCACGGCGGTGCGTTGCATACCGACAAAACCCGGCAGCGCCTCGATACTGCCCAGCCAGGCGCGAACCTGCGGATAGTCGTTCAACGAGACGTTACCTTCCGGGGCATGGGCGATGTAGGTGTAGTGCGCGATATCGGCAATCGTCGGCAGGTCACCGGAGAGAAAACGGCTCTGCCCCAACTGTTGCTCCACCACGCTGAGGAATGCATGGGAACGGCTGATGGTCGCCTCGGCATCCAGTGCGGCACCGAACACGGTGATCAATCGAGCCGCAGCCGGACCGGTGTGCAGCGGCCCCGCCGCTGCCGAGAGCCAACGCTGCACTCGGGCCAGCGCCAAAGGCTCGGTCGGCAGCCACTGGGTGTTGCCATATTGGCCGGCGAGGTACACCAGGATCGCATTGGAGTCCGCCAGCACCACACCGTTGTCATCGATCACCGGCACCTGGCCGAAGCTGTTGAGGGTGGTCAGGAACTCGGAGGTTTTGTGGGCGCCTTGCTTCAGGTCCACCAGCACCAACTCGGCGGGTACGCCCAGCAGCGACAGCATCAGCTCGACCCGGTGGGAATGGCCAGACAAGGGGTAACGGTACAGTTTGATCATGACAGGCTCCGCGATGTGCCAGGGACTCGACCCGGTGATCGTGTCGATGGCGCCATCTTCCACCGCTACGGCACGCAGCAGAATAGCCAGTTTTTACAATCCAGCCTTTCACCAGATGAAATAATCACTCGCCAAACAACTCGTCGATCAGGTTGAACAGGGTGGTTTTCACCGGGCTGTCGAGTTCGGTCCAGGCCAGACCAGTCCTGGCCCGGAACGCCCCCAACTGCAAGTGCCTGGATACACAATTGGCCGGCAACGCCCGAGCCGCCTGCTGCGGCAACACCCCCACACCCAACCCGGCCGAGACCAGCGCCAGCATGGTGGTGAATTCGCCGAGCTCAGAGGCGATTTCCAGGGACACGCCCACGGCCTGGACGAACTCGTCGTAGAACCCCGGGGCATACCGTCGGGCCAGGATGAACACCGGAACCTTGAGCAAGTCGGCCGGCTGAATGGCTGCCTGAGCCGCCAACGGATGATCGACGGGCAAGGCAACCACAAAGCTTTCCTGCAACACCGCGCGGGTCTGCACGCCGGGATAGGCCGCCGGCAAACGCATCAGGCCGAAATCCAACTGACCGTTTTTCAGCGCCGCCGCCTGATCCGGGCCGGGCATGTCCTTAAGTTCCAGTTCAATTCGCGGGTAGCGCTGATGCACCGCGCGAATCAACCCCGGCAGCAATTCCGGCAACACCGACGAGACAAACCCCAGCCGCACGCGGCCGATCTCCCCACGGCTTGAGGCCCGGGCGGCATCGGCGGCGCGAGTGGCCTGGTGCAGGGTAGCCTGGGCTTCGGGGAGAAACATCCGCCCGGCTTCAGTCAGCGTCACCGAGTGCCGGTTGCGGTCGAGCAGCCGCACGCCCAGGCCGCTTTCGAGCAGCTTGATCTGCCTGCTCAGCGCCGGTTGCACGATCGACAGCTGCGCGGCCGCCCGGCCGAAATGCAGTTCCTGGGCGAGCACGACAAAGGCACGCAGGTGCTTGAGTTCCATCAGGAGGCTCCGGTTATCACAGTTTTTGATCACTGGATCACAAATGAAAATTGGACGTTGAACCCGGGCTGCGGTGAAGTTAGGCCCGTCATGCACGATATGACAGGGTTTGGCCTATCACAATAAGCACGGCACCTCGTACTCTGATTGTTAGTGTTGATCACCTGTCGCAGCCTCCGGAGATTGATCCATGCAAAGCGTTTTAGACAGCTTCCGCCTCGATGGCCGCCTAGCCTTGATCACCGGCTCCAGCGCTGGCATCGGCCTGGCCATCGCCCGTGGCCTGGCCCAGGCCGGCGCGCGGGTGGTGCTCAACGGGCGTAATCGCAGCACCTTGCGTGACAGTGCCGCGTTGCTTGCAGCGGAAGGCCTGGAGGTGCACACCCAGGCGTTCGACGTCACCGACGGCGCAGCGGTGTTGGCCGCCGTGGCAGATATCGAAGAGCGCCTGGGCCCGCTGGACATCCTCGTGAACAACGCCGGCATGCAGCGGCGCGGCCCTCTGGAGGATTACAGCGAAACCCACTGGCGCGAGTTGATGAGCACCAACCTCGACAGCGCGTTCCTTGTCGGCCAGGCCGTGGCCCGGGCGATGATTCCGCGCAAGCGTGGGCGCATCATCAATATCTGCTCGGTACAGAGCGAGCTGGGGCGCCCGGGCATCGCGCCGTATGCCGCCAGCAAAGGCGCGCTGAAGATGCTCACCAAAGGCATGGCCATCGATTGGGGCCCACACGGCCTGACAATCAATGGCATCGGCCCCGGCTACTTCAAGACCGAACTGAACGCCAACCTGGTGGCCAACCCCGAGTTCAGCGACTGGCTGGTGCAACGCACGCCGAGCCGGCGCTGGGGTGACGTCGCCGAACTGGCGGGCGCCGCAGTATTCCTTGCCAGCGACGCGGCGAGTTTCGTCAACGGTCATATCCTGTACGTGGACGGTGGCATCACCGCCTCGCTGTAACCCGGAGAATTTCATGCACGCCATCGTCTGCCATGCCTCTAAAGACCTGCGGGTAGAACCGCAAACCGAACCCCTGGCGCTCGCCCCCGACCAGTTGCGGGTGCGCATTGCCCGGGGCGGGATCTGCGGCTCGGACCTGCACTACTACCAGCACGGCGGCTTCGGCACCGTACGCCTGCGCGAGCCCATGGTGCTGGGCCAC
The DNA here is from genome assembly GCF_000313235.1 of Pseudomonas sp. PAMC 26793. Classification (NCBI taxonomy): domain Bacteria; kingdom Pseudomonadati; phylum Pseudomonadota; class Gammaproteobacteria; order Pseudomonadales; family Pseudomonadaceae; genus Pseudomonas; species Pseudomonas sp. PAMC 26793. Next base: position 4,211 of record NZ_AMXG01000052.1, on the reverse strand, counting down.
GAAGTGTCGGCGGTGATCGATGCCGTGGGCCGTGAGGACGGGCCGTTCAAAGTGGGCCAACGCGTGTCGGTCTCGCCATCGCGGCCTTGCGGGGGTTGCCGTTATTGCCATCAAGGGCTGCCGAACCATTGCCTGAACATGCGCTTCTACGGCAGTGCGATGCCCTTCCCCCACGTACAAGGCGCGTTTCAACAGTCCCTGGTGATCGAAACGCACCAGGCGCACCTGTTGGCCGATCATGTCAGCCTCGCCGAAGGTGCGATGGCCGAACCCTTGTCAGTGGGTTTGCATGCGATCCAGCGCGCCGGAGCGATCTTCGGCAAGCGGGTGCTGGTGACCGGCTGCGGCCCCATCGGCAACCTGTTGATCGGCAGCCTGCGGGCCGCCGGTGCGGGGGAAATTGTCGCCGTGGACCTGGCCGCCGGGCCGTTGGCCTGCGCCGAGAAAATGGGCGCCAGCCGTACCCATAACCTGGCGGAAGACGCCGACGGGTTGAAGCCCTACACCGCCGAAATAGGCTACTTCGACGTGATGTTCGAAGTCTCCGGCAGCGCTCAGGCTCTGCGCAACGGCTTGGAATGCATGGCTCCGCGCAGCGTGCTGGTGACGGTCGGTTTAGGCGGTGAAGTTTCGCTGCCGCTGAATATGCTGGTGAGCCGTGAGATCGACTTGCGGGGTACCTTCCGCTTCCACTCGGAGTTTGCTCAGGCGGTGGATTTGCTGAATCGCCAGGTGATTGATGTGCGCCCGGTGATCTCCCACACCGTGCCCTTCAGCGAGGCGGTGCAGGCCTTTGAACTGGCGGCGGATAAAAGCCAGGCGATGAAGGTGCTGCTGGATTTCGGCGTGGGGGATTGAACCGGACTGGAACGGCTCCCATGGTGGTCTACGCTCTGACCTGAGTGGAGCAAGGAGTCGTTCCAGTCGCTCCACGTTCATCATCAGGAGCCGTATCCATGAAAGGAATTGTGTCCCCTATCGCCCTTGCACTTGCCGCATTGAGCTTCACCGCCACCGCCCACGCCGACCTGGGCACCGACACCGTCGCCCGCCTCAACCAACTCTACAACGACACCCGCCAGGATTGCGGCGGGCCGTCCAAACCTGCGTTCCTGTGCTCGGGCGTGTTGTTCCGCGCCACATGGCCCTCCACCGACTACCAGTTCTACAGCGTCAGCCCGAAAAGCCAGGCCAGTGGGGGCGTGTCAGCGTCTTATCTGCGCAAGGATTCGAAGTACCGCAAGTTGGCCTATGGGCTGAAAAGCGGCTTCATTTTCGACACGATTTTTGGCAACCCCAAGGATCATCAGGATTACGCCGTGCTCTGCTCCTTCCCCATCGACGCGGCCACCGATGACCGCAACCAGCAAGGCTGCACCGACTCGCGGCGCACGCCCGGTGTGGTGGAGAAGTTCTGCCAGGAGCAAGGCATTACCACCGCCGAGCAATGGTTCGCCGATTATCAAAAGAACCGCGGCGATCACTCGCGCCAATGCTCCTTCGACGTGCGTGACGAACGCAACAGCGCCGCCGGCCCGGCCTTCTACCAAAGCATCCGCGCCATGGGCAAGATTGCCGACGAATCCTTTACCACCCAGAACGAACTGCGCCTGGCCAAATGGGACGACAACCCGCCGAAGTCGCCGTCGATCCTGGCGCTGTTCTACACCGAAGACAGTGGCCTGGAAGGCGCCCGGCTGAACCAGATCCAGTGGTACAAGGCAGTCCAGCAGTTCTTGCCGGTGATCAACATGAAGTTGCCGCAAACCCGGCAGCAGGACGCGACGTTCGCCTACGACAGCAAGAAGCAAGTGATCTACCCCACTACCGAAAAAAACAGCTGTGACCGGTACGTGCAAAGTGCGACGTGGGTCATGCGTAACGACCCGGGGTTTGGGCGCGAAGTGGCCACCCTTGAAGTCACGCCGACTGATTGCGGCCGGCAGGTGAAGGACGGTCAGACCAACAACTTCTTCAACGAACTGGCCGCCGATCACTACCTGGATGCCAACTGGAAAGACAACCCCGACAACCGTGAGAGCACCGTCGGCAGCATGCGCCGGCAACTGGTCTGCCACTTCAACATTGCCCGCAACAAGCCGGAGTGGAATCTCGAGCCGTCGCGGCCTTACACCTCCAACGAGGATTCCATCGCCAAGGGGTGCAACAACACCTGAGGTACCTTTAGGTGAGGCTGTGGGAGCTGACAGGTAGCTGCGGAGCCGTTATGGCTGATGAATGGGGTGGGTGGAGTGGACCGGGTGTATATCCGTTATTTGGGTAACGGCTGCCTATGGTTCCGCTCTTACAGCGGGTCACTTTTGAAAGGAGCGTGTACGGACCGGACACATGTGCGGGGACATGGTTGACACATTATGGTCCGTAATCAGGCTTATTCACGTCGATGGTCCGCAAAAAGTGATGGCAGAAGTAGACGTCAAATAGCCCCTCACTTTCAGGCTTTGGGCGTATCGCGATGTGCTGCCCAGCCAGGCCTTTGGCGATACTGAAATAGCGTTTCTGAAAGCGGAATCGACTGTGATAAGCCTTGGCCAATAGGTCGTCCGGTCCGTATTCAAACTCTGGCAGTTGCTGCGGATAAGCCCAGGGGCTGGCCCGATAACGGTCCATCGGCACCTTGTAGTCCAATGCTTGATGGGGGCGTTGCAGGTTATAAACCTCGCGCCATCGATCAAACGCTGTTTGAGCCTCCTTGATCGTGGAGAACTGGCGCCCATCAAGCACTTCGGCCTTGAGTGATCGATGGAAACGCTCAATCTTTCCATTGGTTTGCGGATGGTAAGGGCGGCTGAAACTGATCCGAATTCCTAAGCGAATCAACCAGATACTCAACTCAGTAATTTCTCCAGGGTTGCGGGGAGAGCCCCATGGCGGGCCGTTATCAACGTTGATACGAGCCGGTAATCCGAAACGCTGGAATACCTCGATCATCTTCTCCTTCACCGTAACCCCACGCTCGTTATCACACGCCTGAATAGCCAAATTGAATCGCGAGTGGTCGTCCAGCTGCGTCGGGAAATGCCCTTTGAAGTCCATCTGCCAAAGATCGTTAGGCGCATCGTGCTCAAATCTCAGCTTCGCCAATTGTTCCTTCTGCGCAGGCTGAATCATCCCGTGCCGATGCAGGACATTGGTGACAGTGCTGGGAGCAATCTGCTTTTTCAAAATGCTGCTGATCGTGCGCCCACCCCATGCGGGATGGTCTTGCCTGAGCGCTATGACCGCCGTTTCTAGAGCAGGGTTGGTCAGTTTGGGGCTGGTGATAGGTTTGCGGGACTTCTCTTGCAGCCCTGACCGGCCTTGGGCCTCGTAGCGTTCGAGCCACTTGTACGCCGTTTGGGGGCTGATCCCGAATCGTCGACACAGATCTCGTTTATTACTGCCGGGTTGCCGGGCTAAGGCAACGAACTCTTCTTTCAGGCTCATGGCGTCTCTCGTGTCCCAGGGCATGATGGATTTCCGGCGAAGTTGGCTCGCCGAAAAGTGTCCACCATGTCCCCGTACACCCGTCAACCATGTGTCCGGTCCGTACAAAAGGAGCCCAAAAGTAACCAAAAGGCTCTTGCCCCACCACTCGGCTCCTCGCCTAGGCTCGGAGTGCCCTCACTCCGGCTTTGGACCGTGGGCCGCCGCGATGGGACATCCTTGGCCCAGCGCGGCTAACCCGGCGTCCTGCAGGGTTACCCACGCTCCAAAGCCTGCGTTCGGCCAGCGTGGTTTAACGGGGCGCCTAAGATCAAGATCAAGATCAAAAGCAAAAGCACAGCGGCCTCCCGGCCGGCTTGAGTGTTTAAGAGCAAAATCAAAAGCTAAAGCGGGCACGGTCAAATGTGGGAGCTGGCTTGCCTGCGATAGCATCAACTCGGTGTACCTGATGCACCGAGGTGTCTGCATCGCAGGCAAGCCAGCTCCCACAGAAAAGCAGAGCTGCATCCGCTTCAGATTTGGCTTTCGCTCTGGGTCTTGCCTTTGCTTTTAACACTCAAGCCGGCCTGTAGGCCGCTGTGCTTTGCTTTTGATTTTGATCTGCGGGCCCCGTTAACCACGATGGCCGCAAGTAGGCACGGTGGAGCGGGTAAATCGGCAGGGATGCCGATTTAGCCGCGCCGGGCCAATGGATGGCCCGTCGCGGCGGCCCGCGGTAATCGGGCCGGAGTGCGGGCATGCCGAGCCTAGGCGAGGCACCGAGT